>CAXUOD010000042.1:10963-26010 GCA_964252585.1 uncultured Lichenihabitans sp.
TGCTGAAATCCCTCCACACGACGGGTGCGATCGGCATGGCGGGCGCGATGGCGTCGGAGGCGCCCTTCGTCGTGTTCATGGACGGGGATGGCAGCGATCGCGCAGAATGTATCGCGCAACTGGTGGCGCCCATCATCGCCGACCAGCAGGATTTCGTGATCGCCTCACGCGTCCGCGGCGATCGCGCCAATGGCGGAAATGTTGACGATTCCCCGTGCCGTGACGCTCGGGACCAGGACGTGGATCGGCTTGGAGAGGCCGAGCAGGAGCGGGCCCACGACATGGGCGGAAGCGACCGGCAACGCCGCGCCGGGCTATGCCGCGTTGCCGGTTAAGCGGGCGTCAAGGCTCGTCATGCGGGTTGTCCCATGATGCCCTGGGGCCGCACCGCAAGGACTACCACCATGATGACGAAGGTCAGGACCACGCCATAGGTCGGGAAATAGGCGAGTCCGATCTGCTCGGCGAGTCCGATCAGCAGCGCGCCGACCGCGGCTCCCGCGATCGACCCCATGCCGCCCACGATGACGACGACGAGCGAAGCCAGGAGGTAGCGGACGTCCTCGCCCGGAGCGATCGACAGGGCGGTGCCGCCGATGACGCCCGCGAGCCCGGCCAAGCCGGCCCCGATGGCGAAGACCGTCGCGAAGACCACGTGGACATTGACTCCCGTGGCCGACAGCATGCCCCGGTCGTCGACGCCGGCCCGGATCATCATGCCAATGCGGGTCCGGTTCAGGAACAGCCAGAGTGCCACGCCGATCACGATCGCCATGGCGAGCACCGCCAGCCGATACAGCGGATACATCATGAGGACGGGGGCGCCGTTGGATTTCAGGGCCGTGACGATGGGCGTCGCGACCGCGCCGTCGAGCCAGGACGGCACGACGAACTGGTAGGTGTTGCCGGAAAAGACGGCCAGCATCAGGTCGGCCGCGACGATCGAGATGCCGATCGTCACGAGGGTCTGGCGCAGGTCGTCGCCTTCCATGCGCCGGAAAATCAGGATCTGCATGAGGACGCCCGCCAGCGCCGCGGCCAGGAAGCCCGCGGCCGCGCCGAGCACCCAGTAGCCGGTCCAGTTGGCCGCAAAGTAGCCCACGTAGGCGCCGAACAGGTAGAGCGATCCATGCGCCAGGTTGACGTTGCGCATGAGGCCGAAGACGAGAGTGAAGCCGCTCGCCACCAGGAAATACAGGCCTGCCAAGGTCACGCCGTTGAACAGCGTGTTGACCAGCACCTTCTTGGGGCCGAGCGCCCCGACGAGCCACGCGGGCCAAATGGCCAGGAAGAGCCACAGGACCAGCGCGGCCAGGATGGCGCACGGCAGGGCGATGGCGGGATGTTTCATGAAAGGCCGGCCTTTCCGGACCGAGGATCGCTCAGGCGATCAGCCGCCGGCGCTGTTCCTGCATCTGCGGTCGCTTGTGGAACTTTCCGTCCTTCATGATGGCCAGGAGGCGGTCCTGCTCCTGCAGGATGCGGACATTGGAGATCGGGTCGCCGTCGACCAGGATCATGTCGGCGAGATAGCCCTCCTTCAGCATGCCAAGCTCGTCGCCCATGCCCATGATCTGGCCGCCGAACTTGGTGGCGGCCAGGATGGCCTCCATGGGGGACATGCCCAGGAGGTCGACGAAATACTCGATGTCCTTGGCGTTGGTGCCCTGCGGCGTCCAGGCGAAGCCGTAATCCCCGCCGATCAGGATGCGAATGCCGCGCCGATGCATCTTCTTCATGCTCTCGACCGCCATTTCGAGTTCGCGCTCGTAGAGCATCGCGGTCCGCGAGCCCGGCTTGATGCCGTACTCCCCCGCGTGTTTCGAGGTCCTGACCAGCCAGGCGAGGCCCGGGGCCACGAAATGGCGATCCTTGGCGGCTTCCAGCAGGTCGAGGGCTTCCTCGTCAGCGAAGGACGCGTGGTAGATGTTCTGGATGCCGTGCCGAACGCACTGCTTTACCGATTCCGACGAGCGCGCATGCGCCGCGATGACCTTGCCCCGCATGCGGGCTTCCTTGCAGGCCATCGCGACCTCTTCCTCGGACATCGGCGTGTCTTCTGCCCTGGTGCCGGTGATCTCCTCGCCCGACAGGTTGAGTTTGATGGAATCGACGCCGTATTTGATGAGGGTGCGGACGGTGCGACGCACCTCCTCGGGTCCCGACACGACGATGCCGAGATTGAGGCCTTCATGCGGGATGTGGCTCGGGGCAGAGTCGCCGAGGCCACCGACGGTCGTGATCTCGGGTCCGGCCGCGGTGTAGCGCGGCCCGGGCAGCCGGCCCGCATTGATGAAGTTGCGGATCACGACATCAAGGCGTGGCTTGGCGGCCGCGGCCCCCCGGCCGGCCGTGAACCCGGCCTCAAGCACGAGCTTGGCCATTTCGGCCGTCACCAAGATGTGCTCCTCGGGCGGCATCATCTGGATGGGATCGATGCCGGGCGCGTTGTTCCAGGACAGGTGGAGATGAGCGTCGATCATGCCCGGCATCAAGGTCGCGCCCATGCCGTCGATCGTCTGGGCGCCACTGCTCCCGTTCATCCCGGAGGATGCGAACCGCGAGCCGCCACCGCGCGTGATCTGCTTGATCCGATTGCCCTGGATCAAGACTTCGCCGGTATAGGGGTACTCCCCGGTGCCGTCGAGGATCCGGACGTTTGTAAACAGGATGGATTCGGACTGGCGCCCATTGCCGGTCCAACTAGGGCCGTAGTTGCCGTTGTCAGCCATTGTGTTCCCTCCCTCGACATCGATTGCCGCTGCCATGGCCTTAAGTCTTCGTCGACCCTCTGCGGGGCTTAATCGACCGGCACGCGCCTCATGAACTCGCGAAGTCTGTCATTGCATTCGACGGGCTTTTCGATCGTCAGCCAATGGCCGCTCCGCTCGATGACGGCGACGCTCGCACCTTTGAGCCGTTCTGCCAAGGCTCGGGCGGTGCTGGCCGGCGCCGTGGCATCCGCGTCGCCCGCGACCAGGAGCGCCGGCGCGGCGATCAGCCGGTGATCGGCCGCTCTCGCCCGGGCGAGAGCCTCGCAATGGCCGGCGTAGCCCTCCGGGTCCTGCCGCATGATCGATTCCCGCACGAAGGCGACGGCGGCCGGCCGATGGGATTGCGTGTCGGCCGACAGGGCTCCGGCGACGATCTGATCCGCGATCTGCCCTAAGCCCTCGCTGCGGGCCTGCCGGGCGCGCGCCGCGAGTCCCGTCCGCATGGCGTCCGAAGGCTCGATCAATGCCCCGAACAGCGTCAGCGACGCTACGAGATCGGGACGGGTTGCGGCGATCATCTGACAAACGATCGTCCCCATGGAATGCCCGACGAAATGCGCCCGCCGGACGCCCAGCGCGCCCGCGGCGCCGGTGACGACCTCCGCGAAGCTCTCCATCGACGGCGTGCCGTACCCGGCCGGCGACCGGCCCGCGCCGGGCAGGTCGATCCGGATGATCCGGGCATCGCGCAAGGCGTCCATTTGTGGCTGAAACGTATTGGAGGTTCCACCGAGCCCGTGCACCATGACGACCGGAGGTCCGTCGCCGTCGACTTCGACGACCATGCGGGCGATCGAGAGCGTGGTCACGCCGCGATCTCCTCGCAGCGGTTCTCCAGCGTTCCGATGCCGTCGATCTCCACGCGGACGACATCGCCGTGCTTCAAGTAACGCGGCGGTGTCGTCCCGATACCGACACCGGCCGGCGTTCCGGTCGCGATTACGTCGCCGGGCTGGAGGGTCAGTCCTGCCGAAATGGTGGCAATGATGGTCGGGATGTCGAAGATCAACAGGCCGGTATTCGAATTCTGCCGCAGATCGCCGTTGACGAAGCAGCGGATCGCCGTGTCGCGCACGTCGATCTCGTCGCGAGAGACGGCCCAAGGTCCCATTGGGCAGAACGTGTCCTGCGATTTGCCGACGAGCCACTGGCTGTAACGACCCTGGAGGTCGCGGGCTGTCACGTCGTTGACGATCGTGTAGCCCCAGATGTGATCGAAGGCGTCCTCCTTGCGGATCGACCGACCGCCCCGGCCGATGATGACCGCAAGTTCCGCCTCGTAGTCAATGGCTGTCGAAACCGACGGGTCGATGCGCACGCGGGCGCCCGGCGCGATCACGGTTTCGGGCACCTTCGAGAAGATGATCGGCTCTTTCGGGACCGCGCCAGATGCGGCGCTGGAATCGAACCCGCTCTTTGAGAACTCGTGCGCGTGCTCGTGGTAGTTCTTGCCTATGCAGAAGATGTTGCGTCGAGGGCGCGGGATCGGCGCGTCGAGGGCGACGCGGGAGAGCGGCATTTCGGACAGGGTGGCCGGGAACCAGGACGATCTGGCACTCCGGTCGATCAGCGCCAAAAGCCCGTGTTCGGCCTCGTGAGTCGGCAGATCGAGCGTTGCGACCGTGCCGCGCTCGACATCGACGAGGCCGACCCGCCGATCTCCACCGACCGAAAAGGTCGCTACCCGCATCGTCCATCCCCTTCGATTTTGTGAGCCATCACGGCCCTTTGGTTCAACTCTACTGACTGATTGGTCTGCTTTCAACAGGTATCACACCGCTAAAACGAAGCTCTTTCGTGGACCAGAGGATTGTAGCGTGATATTGGTCCACATTGGTTCACTTTCGGTGGAAAGCATGCCCCGCGCTGTCGCGACAGAAATCGCTCGTTCTCTGAAAACCCGGATCGAATCCGGCGAGTGGGCCGACAATCGCATGCCGCCGGAGCGGGACCTCGCAACCGACCTCGGCGTCGCTCGCAACACCTTGCGGCGCGCCATGGCCCTCTTGAAGCAGGACGGTTCGGTCGCGGGGCATGTCGGACGTGGCACTTTCGTTTCGATCGGGAATCCAACACTGTTCGGCGTGATAGCGCGCATGCAGGGCGCCAGTCCCGCCGACGTGATGGACATCCGGATCATGCTCGAACCCGGTGCGGCGGGGTTCGCAGCCACCAATGCCAGCGCATCGGACATCCTCGGGATCGAAGACGCTCATCGGCAAGCTTTGACCGCAACTGAGATGCCGGTGTTCGAGCGATGGGATGCCGAGTTCCACCACCGCATCGTGACGTGTTCGCGCAACGAGCTCTTGAAGGACTTTCACGAGCTTCTCAGAGAACTCCGCAATCAAAGTCCTTGGTTCGAGATGAAACGGCGTTCCTTCTCTGAGGAGCGGCGGCTACACTATTGTGGCGAACATGGCTCGATCATCGAAGCTATGCAGCGCCGTGACCCCGACTCGGCGCGGAATGCGATGTTGGCTCACTTGATCACCGTACGCCTCAACATGCTCGGGCGGTAGCAGGCCTGGACGGGTCAGTGAGGAGCGACTTGGTCGACTTCTGCTTGTCTAACGCCACCTAAACGAACGACTGACATCCCCTATTCCCGCCCGGAAACCCGCTCTTCCACAGCTGGCCAATGCCTGCTGCCGCTGGAGCGTCTGCCTGTGTGACCGCGCAGTCCGAAACCAGCCATTCTGCTTCCCTCCGAACTCGGTCGGGCGCGGCGGCGCCGGGCCGCCGCGTCGTTGTCAGAGGTCGGTCTGCTCGGACAAGACCGGGCGTCGTCAACTTCATGCCAAGATACCGGACGGTGCTCTCGAGCGTGGAGTGGCCAAGCAGGGACTGGCAGGCCCGCAGGTTGCCGGTGCGCTTGTAAACCAGCGCCACCTTGGTTCGGCGGAGACTGTGGGTGCCATAGGCGGCAGGGTCGAGGCCGGCGAGGACAACCCACTCGTCGACGAGCCGGCTGTACTGCCGTGTCGTGACGTGGTCGCCAGAATGGCTCCGGCTCGGGAGCCAGTCGCCCGAGCGTAGCCCACGCTTTTTCAGCCATGCCGCGAGTGCGTCGCGTGTCGGGTCTGTCAGCTCAAACGGTACGGGTCGGCCGGTCTTCTGCTGAACGATGGTTGTTCGCAGCCGGACGCTATCACCCAGGTGGATACCGGCGACGCGCAGCTTGACGAGGTCACAGCCCGCAGCTTGCTGTCGATCGCGGTAGCGAACATGGCGAGGTCGCGGACACGGCCATCGTGCTGGAGGCGGGTGCGAATGGCCCAGATATGCTTGGGTTTGAGGGGCGGCTTTGGTCCGACGATCTGGCCGCGGTTCCGGGAGATGCGGGTGCCTGATTGAGCTTTTGACATGGTATGCTCCTTTCGAAGCACGCCACGCTCAAGCCTATTGTAATCGGACGCGAATCACGTGAGCCGTGAGCCCGGCTCAGGCGGTCGGCAGGCCAGCCCTGCGCCAATTGCTGCCGCTGCGTTCTTGCTATTCAGGACACTCAGAACAACGATGCGATGAGCTGGAGAGGCGTTTAACCTGACCCTCAGGTATCTTTACACCCCTGTTCGGGCGAGCACAGCTTCTACTCTTGTCGTAAGCCCGCCATCCCATCGCGCGGTTTCGACGATGGCGGGCGGCGGCCGATCAGGTGAGCCGGAGCCGAACAGCGACGATGCGCGTACCCCCGGGTAAGCTGAAACGTCTCGGCTTCCGAGGGTCAAACACTTCCGCGACGTAAGGCCAAAATCGATCTGGGGAGTGGTCGAGAGCATTTGACCGCAACGTCGCAGAGTCTGGAAGAGCCAGCTTGGTCAATCCAGCGATCCTGTAGCGGCCGGACCACATTGTGGTTCGGCCGACATCTTAGCGAGCGTCAGTCTACCATCGGCCTGAGCACATTAAAAGGCGAACGAGTCCACGTTCTCCGGCGTGACCACAACCGGCGGTCCGAGTAGGACCTGTCCTTTGTCGCCAACCGTGAAGTCGCCGAGCCGACCGGCATGGAAGGTCTCGCCCGGTTTGCCGGTCACCTTGCATTGCGCAACCGCCTGAGCCGCGTAGTAGGTCAGGTACCCGAGATCCTTCACATTCCACCAGACGTCCTGAACGTCGCCTGCCTTGATGTACTTGCGCAACAGCGACGCCGGCGCGAGCCCGGACAACTTAATCTTGCCTGTCATGCCGGCTTGCTCCAGGGCGCGGGCAGCGGCAGGTAGGCCAATGCCGGCCGGGACGATGATGCCCTTGAGATTGGGAAAAGCCTGCGCCAGCGCGAGCGTCTGCTGCTGATTGATCTGCTCGCTCTCCTGACCGTAGGCGACCTGGACAAGCTTCATCTTGGCAAAGGCGGGGTCCTTGGCGAGCCGCTCCTTCATCGAGGCGATCCAGGCGTTCTGGTTGCTTGCCGTCGGAGTCGAGGACAGGATCGCAAACTCGCCTTCGCCGTTGATGAGCTTGGCCATTGCGTCGAGCATAAGCTGGCCGAGCTGGGCCGTGTTGGCTTGATTAAGAAACAGCGTGCGCGCCGCCTGCGCCACATCTGAGTCATAGGCGACCACTTGCACGCCTTGTTGCTTGGCACGGCGCAGCGCCGGCGCCACAGCGTTGGCGTCGTTGCCTGCAATGGCGATGACGTCAACCTTTTGGCTGACCAGATTGTTGATGAACTCGATCTGCGCGTCGGCGGTCGCTTGCGAGGGGGCCTGCTGGACGACCGAGCCGCCGATCTCCTTCTGGGCTTCCTCAGCGCCGGTTCTGGCCACCTGGAAGTAAGGGTCGGTGTCGAGCTTTGGCAAAAAACCGACCTTGACTGGCCCCGTGCGGCATGTATCGGCCGCGAGCGCCGTGTGTCCCAGGCACACAAGCGCCGAGGTGATGAGAAGAGCCGTCTTGGATATGTGCACGCTGACCTCCCTTTTTGGCCCCGTTCGAGGCCTTTTCACCGTGCCGGCCGCACCGCTTCACGTTGCTGAGCCTTGACGGTCTTGCGCCATTGAACTGCTGCCAGAAAGTGCTGCGCGACATTGCTGACGAGAAGCGACAGGATGAGCAGGAGCCCGATGACTATGCCTTGCGCGTCCCCGCCGATTTGGCTGAGGCCGAGCACGTTGCGGAGAATGGCGATGAGCGCGAGTGCGCAGAAGACGCCGGGGTAGTTGCCGCGGCCGCCGAAGACGTTGATGCCGCCGAGCAGCGCGACCGTGATCACATCGAGCTCGAACCCGACTGCGTTGTCGGCTCGCGCGTTCGACAGCCGCGCTGTGAACACGATGCCGGCCACCGCGCTGACCACCCCCGAAACGACGAACAACGTCAGCCGGATCCGGCGACCATTGACGCCCGAGTAAAGCGCGGCGTCCGGATTGCCGCCGAGTGCATAGATGCGCCGTCCTGTCGGGGTGAAGTGCAGCACCAGGACGAACAGCGGCGCTAGCAGCAGGAATGGGATTACGGTCCACGGCAGGATCGGGCCGAGTGTGTTGATGCCGAAATCCGTCAAGGCGTCCGGCAGCACGTTCACCGAGTCCGGCCCGAGGACCACGTAGCCGAGGCCGCGGAAGAGCGCCATGGTGCCGAGCGTCACCACCAGGGAGGACAAACCGAGACGGGTCACGAGAATGCCGTTCACCAAGCCGGCCGCAGCTCCCACAACGAGCGCGGCCGCGATCGCCAGCGGCAGGGACACGCCCGCCTGGAGTAAGGCGCCGAGCACCACGCTCGTCAGAGCCAGCATGCTCGCCACCGACAGATCGATTTCTCGGGTGATCATCAGAAGCGCCATCGGCAAAACCAGGAGCGCCTTCTCGGAAATACCGGCGATCGCCTGCGAGATGTTGAAGCTCGTCGCGAAGTTCGGCACAGCCGCGACCGCATAAACCAGCGCCAGCAGAACCAAGGCCGCTAGAAGGCCGTCCCAGTTGAAGAACGGGCGAAAGACCGCCTTCATGGCGCAACCCGCATCTGGCGCTGGCGGGTCGTGCGCCGCGCCACCATCGCATCGATCGTGATGGCCGCCACGATGACGAGCCCGTAGATACCGTCGAGCCAAAGCGGGTCGACCCGCACCAGAATCAGGCCGTTCCTGATGACCAGCAGAGTGACGGCGCCAAGGACCACGCCCAGAATGCTGCCGGCCCCACCCCGGATTGCGACGCCGCCGACCACGACGGCCGCGATGACTGTCAACTCGTAACCGAGCGCCACCCGCGCATCGACGGTCGCGTAGCGCGACGCCCATAGCGCGCCGTCGAAGCCGGCCAGCAGCCCCGAACATGCGAAGGCCGTGACGATCCGCAGCCGTGCCGGGATGCCGATGAGGCGCGCCCCATCCGGATTGGACCCGATCGCAAACAGGTCACGACCTGCCGGCCGGCGACGCAGCACGAAGCCGACCAGCATCATTACCACGATGGCGATCACCACGATTCCGGGTACGAATCCAAGCTTCGCGTTGGTGAGATCGAGCCAGGCTGACGGAACGTCGTCGGCGCTGAGCTGCTTGCCGCCCGTGATCACGCTGCAAAGGCCGCGGTAGAGTGCCAACGTTCCGAGCGTCACCACGATGGCCGGTACCCCGCCGAGCGTAACGATGGCGCCGTTGATGAGCCCGCAACCGACGCCGACCAAGCAGGCGACGACCACGCCGGCCGCGACGCCGAGGCTCGGATGGCCGTGCAGGGTGGCGGCAGAGAGATAAGCCGACAGCCCGATCACGGAGGCGACCGAAAGATCGATGTTGCGCGTGAGCAGTACCAGCATTTGGCCGGCCGCGACGATCACCAGCAGCGCCGCGTCCATCGACAGCGCCGTGATGTTCGAGGCACCGACGACGCGTGGGTTGATAAACCATACGGGGAGCAGCACCGCCACCATCGCGGCTACAAGCCCGAGTTCGCGGCCGAGGAAGCGCGTGGGGCCGGCCAAGTTCGGCTTGCCGTTCTGGAACGCCGCATCGGCCTCCGCCTCCGGCGCCTCGGCGGCTGCTCGCGGTGGCGCGGCGGGAGCCGCATCCGTGGCGGCCGTGAGCACGGCTTCTTGCGTGGCCTGGTTACGGCCGAGTTCCGCCGTCACGCGACCCTCCCGAAACACCACGACGCGGTCGCACATGCCGAGCAGTTCCGGCATCTCCGAGGAGATGAGCAGGATCGCGATGCCCTGCCGCGCGAGGTCCGCGATCATCGCGTGGACCTCGGCCTTCGAAGCTACGTCGATACCCTGGGTCGGCTCGTCCAGAATAAGCACACGCGGCTGCGTCGCCAGCCATTTGGATAAAACGACCTTCTGCTGGTTGCCGCCCGACAGCGTCCGCACCGGCTGCTCGTAGCTGTTGAAGCGCAACGACAGTCGGTCGAGGTGGGGTTTCACGAGCGCCATCTCGCGGCGCCGGCTGACGAGCCCGGCCGGCGCGGCCTGGTCGATGACGGCCAGCGAGGCATTGTCGCGGATCGCGAAATCCATGACCAGGCTCTGCCCGAGCCGGTCCTCCGACACATAGGCGATGCCGGCCGCCATGGCATCCGCCGGGTTCGCAAACCGGACGGGCTTGCCGTCGAGCAGCATCGTCCCGGTGCTCGGCTGATCGATGCCGAACAGCACGCGCGCGACCTCAGTCCGGCCGCTGCCCACGAGACCTCCGAAGCCAACGATCTCGCCGCTTCGAACTGAGAACGACACGTCCGCGAAGACGCCCGAGCGCGTCAGCTTCTCGACTGCGATCCGAACCGCACCGGGTTCCCCCTCGCGCTTCGGATAGAGATTAGCGAGCTCACGGCCGACCATCAGCTGCACAGCCCGCGCGGGCGGCACATCGGCGGTCGGGTAGGTGCCGACGAGCCGGCCATCGCGCAACACCGTTATGCGGTCGGCAACCCGGTAGATCTCCTCCATGCGGTGGCCGACGAACATCATGGCGACGTTCTGGGTCCGCAGGTTGTTGATCACGTCGAACAAGCGCTCGACCTCGCCGCGCGAGAGCGCCGCCGTCGGCTCGTCCATGATGAGCACGCGCGCTTTGACCGATAGCGCCCGGGCAATCTCCACGAGCTGTTGCTCGGAGCTGCGCAGAGCACCGAGCGCCTGGTCGGGGCCGCAGCGAAGCCCGACGACTTTCAGCAGTTCGGCCGCACGGGCGCGGATCGTGCCGCGATCAAGATTGCCGAAGCGGTCCCGCGGGACATGGCCCATGAAGATGTTCTCGGCCACGGTCAGGTCGGCAAACAAGCCAGGATGTTGATGCATCACCGCGATGCCGGTTTGCAGCGCGTCGAGGGGCGACCGCAGCGTGACCGGAACACCGTCGATCACAACATGTCCGGTGTCGGGCCGGTGGACGCCGGCCAGCATCTTCACGCACGTGCTCTTGCCGGCACCGTTCTCGCCGAGCAGCGCCAAGACCTCGCCCGACCGCACCTCAAACGAGACGTCGCTTACGGCGAGCACGCCGCCGAACGCCTTCGTGACGTGATCGAGACCAGCCGTCACAACTTGCAAACCCAGTGTCTTATCTCCCGCCAACCGAGGAGGCTCGGTTGCCGCGGAGGGTGACAGAAGCGCTTCCAACCTTGATCTCGCTTTATGTGCGCCGTGGCGGCGATCTGTTGCACTCAAGAGCCGACAGATTGCGAGCCACGTCAAGCGAAGGGACGGCTGGCAGCGCAAAGCGCCAAGAGCTGCCATTGGCATCCCGCCCGACTCCGGACATTCGGCTTCGCGCCCATCCCGGTCGTTCAGCCGAGCTTGGCCCTGCTCCGGAGCGGTAGTTCGCGTCGACCTCGTTAACGGGTTAGGCGGGTGAAGAAAGGTGGCCGCTCCGGCCCCGTATATTTAGAACCGGAAGATGGAGGAAGGGCTCGCGGCGACGCCTCACGCGGCTCATTTAAGCATTGGTCGGTCGACTCCGGTCCAGGGTGCCGAAGACAGCGCCTGCACCAGAAACGACATAAGTACCGTGACGCGCGCGGGGCGGGGCTCGCCGGGAGGCGTCACGATGTGAAGGGCGATCGGCGGTGGTGACCAATCCGACATCACACGCACCAGCCGGCCTGAAACGAGGTCGTCCCAGATCATGAATTCGGGCTGCACTGCCAGCCCAAGGCCGGCCCGGAGCATGGGCGTCAAAGCCTCGGCATTATTGGCCCGCATCGGGCCGTTCGGGGCCACCACGGCCACCGTGCCGTCAGAACGGATGAATCGCCAGCGATCCGGGATCGGCAAGTACGCGTAGCCGAGGCAAGCGTGGCCGGCGAGATGCTCGGGATGCTCGGGACGACCATACCGATCAAGGTAGGTGGGGGTGGCAACGAGCGAGCGGCGGACAGAACATATGCGGCGCGCGCGCAGGGACGAGTCGGCCAAGGCGGCGATGCGTAGCCCGATGTCAAAGCCGGCACCAACGAGATCTACCACGTCGTCGCTGAGGTGCATGTCCACAGTCACGGTAGGATATTGCTGAAAGAAGGCTGGCAGCCGCGAGGCGACCTGCGCCACCCCGAACGACATGGGCGCGGCAAGACGCACGCGTCCTTTTGGTTGTTGCGCCGCAGCGGAGGCTCGAGCCTCCGTGGCTTCACCCTCGGCCAGGATGCGGGCGGCGCCCTCCAGCGCCGTTCGCCCGGCTTCCGTGAGAGCGAGCGTGCGCGAGGTACGATGGAACAAACGGCTGCCGATCCGCTCCTCGAGCCGGCTCACCAGCTTCGAAACCGTTCCCTTGGAGAGGCCGAGATCGGCCGCTGCCCCGGTGAAGGAGCCGACCTCGACCACCTTGGCAAACACCGCCCAGCCTTCGAAATCAGGCAAGCGCATAGGAGGATCCGAGAAACGATGAGTTTCCATCGTTTCTATTTTCCGGATGGGATGCAAGGGGCATCTTGCGGGAACACGGTAATGAAGCGCTCAGCCAGGGCGTTTCAGAATGCAGGATCAGCCCATGTCCGAGACCGGCCTCCACCACGTTACTGCTTTTTCCGGCCCCGCTTCCCGAAACCTCGACTTCTACGTCCGCGTGCTCGGGCTCCGCCTCGTCAAGAAGACAGTCAACTTTGATGATCCCGGAACTTATCATCTCTACTATGGCGACGAGACTGGCCAGCCCGGCACTATCGTTACCTTCTTCCCCATCGCACATGCTGCGCTAGGTCGCGTCGGCGTCGGCGAGACGCAGGAGATCGCATTCCGCATCCCACGGGGCTCGCTCGGCTGGTGGACGCATCGCTTGGTCGCCAAGGGGATCGCTCACGAGACGCCGGTCCAGGTCTTCGGCGAGCCGACGCTGCGCTTTCGAGATCCCGACGGTTTGCTACTGTCCCTGGTCGGCGTGGAGAACGAGGCCACTGCGGCGGCTTGGGGAGGCGAGGTGCCTGTCGAACACGCCTTGCTCGGCCTTCACGGCGTCACCCTTCTGCTACGCGACGCCGATGAGACAGCGGCGATCCTCACGGACGTGTTTGGCATGCGCGAGGTCGCCCGGGAAGGCTCCGCGCGACGCTACTTGGGCAGCGCCGGTCGCGGGGGAGCTGTGACCCTGAGGACCGTGGGTGATTTTCTGCCCGGCCGGCAGGGCGCGGGCTCGGTCCACCATATCGCCTTCCGCGCCATCGACGACGCGGCTCAGGCTGCAATGGTGGACAGGCTCGCCCGTCAGCACGGACTAGTGGCGACCGAGCAGCGCGACCGTAACTATTTCCGGTCCGTTTACTTCCGCGAACCCGGCGGGGTCCTATTCGAGATCGCCACCGACAGCCCCGGCTTCGCCGTAGATGAACCGTTCGAGGCGCTGGGGCGGAATCTCATGCTGCCTGCGGGCCTTGAGGCCCACAGGGCCGAGATCGAAGGCGTGCTGCCCGAGATCGCGTGACGGACGCCCGATTTCGTTGCTGCGGGGTCGGACCCCTGCATCCCGCATGGGAGTCGCCATCATGACCAGTTCTTCCCTCGGCTTCGTCCATCGCTTCGAGCCCGGTTTGGAAACAGTACCACCGCTACTGCTGCTTCATGGCACCGGCGGCGACGAGGACGACCTGCTTCCGCTAGGCCGCGCCGTCGCGCCAAGCGCTGCTTTGCTGTCTCCGCGAGGAGCCGTTTTAGAGAACGGTATGCCGCGCTTTTTCCGCCGTCTGTCGGAGGGGGTATTTGACGAGGAAGATGTGCGACGCAGGTCAGATGACCTCGCCGCCTTCGTTGCGGCGGCACGGCACACTTATGGGATCAGCCCTCCCTTGGCGCTCGGCTATTCGAATGGTGCCAACATCGCCGCCGCCCTACTACTCCTGTTCCCGCACACCTTGGCAGGCGCCGTGCTGCTGAGGCCGATGGTGTCGCTCTCGACGCCGACTGAAAAAACGAATTCGAGCCGAACCGTGCTGATCCTATCAGGAGCGGCGGACCCGATCGTGCCCGTCGAAAACGCCCGGCGCCTCGTTCAACTGCTCACCAGCAGCGGTGCCCAGGTCGAGCACACGATACTTCCGACCGGCCACGGCCTGTCTTCGATGGACGTCAAGGCGTCCCGGCGCTGGTTCGAAAGTCGGTGGCCTTCGGATCAAGCACGGAGCTGAGCCTGAGCTTCCAGGAAATAAGGATCCATGGAGCACGATATCATGCCGGTGGGCGCGGCTTTGCCGCCGCCGACCCGTAAAGATCTCGAGCCGCTGGCTTGATTGCCGCCGTCAAGAGCTGTCGCATGCACAGAAACGGGCAAATGACGCGTGCTTGGCCGTTGGGGCGGGACGGCGCTGACATAACTGCGGCGCACTTCGAGAGGGCCGATCAATGGCGAACACACCTGAGGAAGGCGGTCGCGCTTACGGAGTGGCGCTTGCCGGTTATCTGAGACAGCCCGAAGCTGCCTCAGCCGTCACGTTGACGAAGCGGAGCAATCCGCTTGCTGTGGTTCGTGTGAGGACTGAAGCGACAAAGGTCATCGATACCCTGCCCATTCCGCCGGAACGGGCGTTCCACGTCACTCTCCAGCTCTGCGATCTACCATCCCACGATCTCTGGCTAGATGACCAACCCATCCGCACGGGCTTCTACCCCCGCTACAGTGTCAGCGTGCTCGATTTGCAGAGTCGCCCGCGCACACGAATCAGGTCGGCGCATGATGCGCTCGTCTTCTACCTTTCCCAGGATGCTCTCGACGAGTGGACGCTGAGTTCGGAACGCCGGCGATCGATGGCCTCGGTCTCAGGCCCGGCCTATCCCGCATCGACCCGGTGATGGCGCGACTCGGACAGTATCTCCTGCCGGCGCTCGACGAGCCCGCGTCCC
>CAXUOD010000042.1:26110-30322 GCA_964252585.1 uncultured Lichenihabitans sp.
CATTGATCAGTTCATGCTGATTATGCACGCGCATGTGGCGCAAGCGTACGGGTCGGTGCGACCGCGGACTCTGAAGGGAGGTCTGACGGCGATGCAGGAACGGCGGGCCAAACAGCTCATGAGCACGGCTCCTTACCTCGATCTGACTCTCGCCGAAGTGGCTAGGGAGTGCGGTCTTTCTGCAAGCCATTTCGCGAGGGCGTTCCGGCAGTCTATAGGTATGCCGCCATACCAGTGGATGCAGCAGCAGCGGATCGAAGGCGCGAAGGCGCTGTTGCTTGAGACTGGGCTGGCAATTCTTGAGATCGGGCAAAGATCCGGGTTTGCGAATCAGAGCTCGTTCACGAAAACATTTTCGAGGATCGTCGGCACGTCTCCAGCAGAATGGCGTCGAGCAAGACGGTTCTGACCTTCTCGTACTTCACGCAGTATGGGTCGATTGGACCCGCACCCGCATGTGCGCGTCACTTCTGCGGAAGTGACGCCAAGCATGCAGTCATTCAGGTCGAATTAGACAAAGTCTGCGCTGATTGGACAAAGTAGAACCTTTACAAGATCCGCGCGAGGGAGTTCGATGCATGAGGGGTTCGGCACGGGTACACCGACATGTGCCCTGCTCGGATTAACAGAGCATGATGTACAAGCTGTTTTGGAACTTCGTGCTTTGATCTTCTTGAAGGGGTTTCTTCCTCTTACTTCGCCCAGGGATCGATCGAGATGAAAACGGGAACGGTCGCAGATCTCATCGTTCAAACCCTACGGGACGCGGGCGTGCGACGCATCTTCGGCGTCGTCGGCGACAGCCTCAATGGCCTGACGGAAGCGCTGCGTCGGCAGGACGAGATCGAATGGGTTCACGTCCGTCACGAGGAGGTCGCCGCCTTCGCGGCGGCCGGCGAGGCGCAGATTACCGGTCAGCTTGCGGTCTGCGCCGGTTCCTGCGGGCCGGGCAACCTTCATCTCATCAACGGCCTGTTCGATGCGCATCGCAGCCGCACGCCCGTGCTCGCGATCGCAGCGCAGATTCCGTCCTCCGAAATCGGTAGCGGATATTTCCAGGAGACCCATCCGCAGAACCTCTTCGGCGAATGCAGCCACTATTGCGAGCTGGTCTCCGACGTCAGTCAGCTGCCGTATGTGCTGGAAAACGCGATCCGCGCGGCCGTCGGACTGCGTGGCGTTGCCGTGCTGGTCGTCCCCGGCGACGTCGAGCTCCGGGATGCGCCGCCGCGGGGCATCTCGCCGCGGGCGGGCTTATTGCCGGCGCCCCCTGTCGTCCGTCCGGCCGATCGCGAGTTGGACGCACTTGCCGGGTTACTCAACGACGCTGGGAAAGTGACGTTGTTCTGCGGGCGGGGCTGCGCCGGTGCTCACGCGCCGCTCATGCGACTCGCCGAGACGCTCAAGAGCCCGATCGTCCATGCACTCGGCGGCAAAGAGTATGTTGAGTTCGATAATCCTTACGACGTCGGCATGACGGGTTTTATCGGCTTCTCATCCGGCTACGCCGCTATGCACGCCTGCGACGTCCTCCTGATGCTCGGTACCGATTTCCCGTACAAGCAATTCATGCCGCATCAGGCTAAGATCGCTCAAGTCGATCTCCGGCCGGAGAACCTCGGCCGTCGGGCCAAGCTCGAATTGGGTCTCGTCGGCGACATCGCTGCGACGATCGACGTCCTCTTGCCCAAACTGCGATCCAAGACCGAGCGTAAGCACCTCGACGAGGCGATCGCACACTACCAGAAAGCCCGGAAAGGCCTTGACGATCTCGCCAAGGGTTCGCCCGGCCATAAGCCGATCCACCCGCAATATCTTGCCAAGGTCATCAGCGATTCCGCCAGTGACGATGCCGTTTTCACCTTCGATGTGGGGACGCCAACCATCTGGGCGGCGCGCTACCTCAAAATGAACGGACGCAGGCGTCTCGTCGGCTCCCTCGTCCATGGCTCGATGGCCAACGCAATGCCCCAGGCGATCGGCATTCAGGCAGCTCAGCCTGGACGACAGGTCATATCCTTGTCCGGCGACGGCGGCTTTACCATGTTGATGGGCGACCTCATCACACTGACTCAACAAAAGCTTCCAGTGAAGGTCGTCGTGTTCAACAACGGCGTACTCGGCTTCGTTGCCCTTGAGATGAAAGCAGCGGGCTTCGTCGAAAAGGGTGTCGATCTGGATAATCCGGACTTCGCAGCGATGGCGCAGGCCATGGGTATTCACGCGCGCCGCGTGGACGACCCGGGCGAGTTACCAGGAGCGGTGGCCGACATGCTGGCGCACGACGGGCCGGCGTTGCTCGACGTCGTCACCGCAAAGCAGGAGCTGTCCATGCCTCCCACGATAGAGCCTGAGCAGGTGAAGGGCTTCAGCCTCTGGGTCTTGCGCGCCGTCATGAGTGGGCGTGGTGACGAGGTGATCGACCTCGCAAAAACAAACCTCTTGCCACGCTGACAGACCTCTAAACGGGGAAGCAGGATGCGCGACACGGTCACGCCCGAAAAGGGGGAACCGCCATCCGTGGACAACGGACCTCTCCTTTCCAAGCCGAAGGAGATCGTCGGTGCAAGGCACGTCCTGACGGCTCCTTCCGCGACGCGCCCATTCCGCAAGGGATACCGCTTCGGCGACGGTCCCGCGCTGGCTGTCGTTCGTCCTGGCACCCTGCTAGAGCAATGGCACGTTCTGAAGGCGTGTGCCGCAGACGAAAAGATCGTCATCATGCAAGCCGCGAACACGGGGCTGACAGGTGGATCGACTCCCGACGGCGATGATTACGACTGCGAGAACCGCTTCGAACACCATTTAATCTTGAAGATATCAAAGTTTTCGGTCAAGAAAACGCGGTTCTACCTGGCTTTTATCTTTCCGTCGGAATATGGCGCCTACTTCGAATGCAGTAGCAATGAAGGGGAGAAGGCTTTCCAGCATTGCTTTGCCGCCGCTGGAGCCGCCGTCCGCTACCGCGCTATCCACCGGAGCGAAGTCGCGGATAACAATGTACTGGATGTAGCGTTGCCACGCAATGAACGCAATTGGTTCGAACGGCTACCAGGATCGTCCATAAGCTCTATTACGGGCACTTCTTCTGCCAAGTGTTCCACCAAGATTACATCACTGCGAAAGGATATAATCCAACGGAGATCGAGCATGCGATGTGGAGCCTCTATGACGGGAGACGCGCGTGACCATGGAAGCTGAAGAGTCGCTCAGGGTATTCACGGTCGCCGCGTGATCTGAGCATTTCGGCGGGCCCGGATCCATCCAAGCTAAAGAAAGGCGTATCGATGAGCACCATCACCACCAAGGACGGGACTGAGATATTCTACAAGGATTGGGGCGCCGGCCAGCCCATGGTCTTTCATCACGGGTGGCCACTCAGCGCGGACGACTGGGATGCGCAGATGATGTTCTTCCATCAGCAAGGGTTTCGGGTGATCGCGCATGATCGCCGCGGTCACGGCCGCTCCACCCAGACCGCGAATGGCAACGAGATGGACACCTACGCGGCAGACGTGGCGGAACTCGCCGCCGCCCTTGACCTGCAAAACGTCATCCATGTTGGACACTCCACCGGCGGCGGCGAGGTGGCGCGTTATGTGGCCCGCCGCGGCGACGGGCGGGTCGCCAAGGCTGTCCTGATCAGTTCGGTGCCCCCGGTGATGGTGAAGAGCGATACGAATCCGGGCGGCACACCGATTACCGTCTTCGATGACATTCGGAAGGGCACGGCGTTCGACCGGGCCCAGTTCTACATCGATATCACGTTGCCCTTTTACGGCTATAACAGGCCGGGCGCGAAGGTTTCGGAAGGCGTGCGGCGCAACTGGTGGCGCCAAGGTATGATGGGTGGCGCGCTGGCCCAGTACGAGTGCATCAAGGCCTTCTCGGAAACTGACTTCACCGAGGATCTCAAGGCGATCACGGTGCCCACCCTGGTGATGCATGGTGAGGACGACCAGATCGTCCCCTTCGCCGACTCGGGGCCGCTGTCCCATGCGCTCGTCAAAGGTTCGAGCTTCAAGAGCTATCCCGGTTTTCCACACGGCATGCCGACGACCCACGCGGAACAGATCAGCACCGACCTCCTTGCCTTTATCCGTGGTTGAAGCCGCACATCCGATTTCCAGCAGGACAGGGCGACGGCGCTGCCGCGGGTCGGATTGAGATCACGTCGTAGCTAGTTCCGGTCAAGCAAACCGCACGCCCATT
>CAXUOD010000043.1:0-9219 GCA_964252585.1 uncultured Lichenihabitans sp.
CTAGTCGGTTCGACTTCGTACAACAATGCCAAAGTCCGGATGGCTCGATGTGGTGCCTGATTTATTTGGAAAAGGAGTCGCCCACGGCACTGGCCAGCTTGCTGAAGGAGAAGTCGTTCGATGTGCATGTCGCTCCCGACATGGACGATCTCCTGGACGCGCTTTGGTATCATGGCTCGGCGGTCGGCCGCATCGTCATAGAAGCTTCGGCCAGCAAGGGCTTCGAGGAGTTCCTTGCAGCACTGGAGGATTGGCCTGATCTCGATGTTCTGGTCTTCGGCCCAGACCTCGGGTCCGTCGCACGGGAGAACCGAAAGCACCGCTTCGAGCAAGCCTACTCTCTTCAGAGCGTCTCTCACTGGCTAGGCAACTCGCTTCCGGGCGCTCTCGGTGGAGCAGGCCCGGCCCGATGATGTCCAAGAGGCGGTGCAGGACACCGGCTCCGTTGGAAGCCTACGCGACGCGGCGTTCAAGTGTTGCGACCGGGAATCAATGGTCGGAGTGATAGGATTCGAACCTACGACCCCCTCGTCCCGAACGAGGTGCGCTACCAGGCTGCGCTACACTCCGACATGCCCGGACGTCATCGTGGCCGCCCGGTGTCCGAGGCTTATAGAGACCGCCGCCCGCTTCCGCAAGCCTGCTCCTGGACAGGCTCCCATCCGCTCGGGACCATTCTACACGATGAAGGGTGTCATCCGGCTTCGAAAGCAAAGATCACCATCGACCGTCATCGCGAGCGAAGCGTGGCGGAAGCCAGCTTCATCCAGGGTCGCAGGCTGGGTTGCTCCGTCGCTTTGCGCCGCGCCACACGAGCGGTGAAGCTCAAGCTTCACCGCTGATCTGACGAAGTCTGTGCTGCGATGGCAGATCGGCCGGCGGACCGAAGCTTCCAGGTTGGGCCGGCGCCCACCCGACCGCTCCATGCGAGCTGTCGAGCGACGACGACGCGACCAAAAAAGGCGCCGCTCGACCCCATTGTCACCCATGGGGCACGCTCGCCGAGCGCCGGCGAGGGAAGCACCTCTCGCCGACGGATGCCATGGCTACATCCCCTTTTCGACCTGGCCTCGCATTTCGCCGCCTTTGTTCATCGCCGTGTGGATATTGAAGTACATGTCGCCGTTCATCAGCGCTTTCGCCTGATCGTCGGTCAGCGTCACCGATCCTTTGATCGGACTGGCCAGATCTCCGGTGATCGGCACCATGACGCCGGCGTTCTTCCCCGCCGGTGCCGGTCCGTGGAAGTGCGCCATCGTGGCGGGGCCGGTCAGGTCCGCATAGCCGACCTCGTAGGTCAGTGTCCTGCTCGACGTGTCGTAGGTTGCGGTGAGGTGGCCCGTGGCCTTGCTGCCATTCGGCGGCACCTCGGTCGAAGGGCTGACGGTCGCCTGATAGTGGATCATGTCCGCCGAGGCCGGTGCCGCCAGCAGAAGACCGAGGATGAAGCCCGATACGAGAGCTTTGGAACGCATGATGGAACCTCCCTGACGAAGCATGCTGATCGCCTCCCTCGCGTTATAGGGTTGGGTCGGCTCAAGCCAAGCACAGGCCGACCGCTTTGGGCGCTTCAGGCGGCGCGCTGCAGAGCGAAACTCCGGCCACCGTCGAGTGTCCCGACGATGCCCAGGCGATAGAGCGTGAGCAGCACGGCCGAGATCCGGGCAACCACGCGACGTCCGGAGCGAAAACCCGTCGCGATACCCTGGGCATCGAGCGGGACGGACGCCCTGGCCAGGGCCGCCATGACGACGGCCGTCTGGGCCGCCTCGTCGGTGGGAAAGGACGGCTTGGGCCCGACGGTCGGCGCCGGGCCCACCCGTCCACCACCATCGACCAACCCCAGTTCCGCCCGGTCCTTCAGGGAACCGAGGCGCGGCACTTGGTAGTCCGGCCTCAGCCAGCGCACCATGCCGCCCGCCTCTTCGGCTGTGCGCTGCCGGTTGAGCGTCATCAACCGATCGAGGATCGCGTCGTCGGCGAGATCGGCTGGCCAGTCGTAGCTCTCGGCCACGGCACGGTCGAGCCGGTCGTGCAGTTCCCCTAGGATCAGCACCAGACCGTCATCGAACGTCCGGCGAGCCGCAGGCGCGAGATCGCCGGGCCGCATCCCCCGCTTCAGAGCGTCGAGGACGTTGTAGAGGCCCGTGAGCGTCACGTGAGGATGTTCGGCCAGGACGCGTTTACGATGCGCATCGAGGTCCTCCGCGACGGCCCTCACCCTTTGGCGGCGGAGATCGTCGGCGGCCGGAAACGGGAATGGGTCGAAGCAACGGGATTTCGAATAGCGGGGGTCGTTGCCGATGCCCAGCCAACCTCCCGTCCGCAAGGCCCAGACGAGGTGGTGCTTGGACGACAGGACGCCGAGGTCGAAGGCATCGGCAGATGCGACCGCGACCAGCATGTTGTCGGGCAGGACGGTTGCGTCGAGGAATTGAAAGACACGGTGTTTGGTCGTCTCCACCGTCGCGATGTAGCGCCGAAGGCCGGCCAGCGCGGGGCGGAGCTCGCGTCTGGGCTCCCCGAACACCCACCAGGAAGCGCGATAAAACTCGCGCCGATTGGCGTCGCGCTCGGGCTTAACGGCGATGAGGAGATGCTGGTAGACTTCGGGAAAGCGACGCAACACCTCGTCGGCGGACAACCCGAAGAGGTCGACGACGGAGACGTCGCGAGATCGCGAGGTCAGGTCGCGCCCGTTGCGGTAGGATCGGATGTGATCCTCGAGACCCTCGCGGCGGCCGAGGCCGAGACGGGCCGCCAGTTCGGCATCGACGATGAATCCGGACCCGTGAAGCTTGACGCCCGGCGAACACAAGCTCGCGTTCGAAAACAAAGCCTGGGCGGTCGTCACATCGACCCCGATGGTCAGGTCGGCATGGATCGTGCCGTGCCGCTCCTCGAGTTCGACCTCGGGCGCATCGCTGTCGAGCCGGCTTTCGCGCACCACCTCGCGCAGGACGCCCGGCTTGCGGCCGGCCTCGCAGACCGTCATGGCGATGCGAACGGCGGCGCTGTCGGTCGCGGCTTTGGTCCAGGGATGGTCGGGGACCGCCATGAGAATCGAGATCGGCGCCGATCCCGAGAGGTGGCGCTGCACGACCCGGCGCTGGAAGACCTGCACGATCGAGTTGGTGGTCACGAAGCCGAAGCGGCGCAGGACCGTCCCGGGCCGCACCAGCAGATGCGCCGCATGGTCCCACCATGACATGACGAGATCGGCACTCTGGTTGACGGCCGGCTGGGCGTGCCGCAACGCCTCGGCGTAACGGTCACCAAGACGCGATCTCACGTCCTTTCCGCCGAGGAACGGCGGGTTGCCGACGATGAACTCGGCATCCGGCCAGACCGGCCGCCGCCGATCCTCGAGTGACAGGATCAGCGCGTCGGAGGGATGAATGTTGCGATGATCCTTCAGGATGGGCGGTGTCCACTCGGCCATGCGGCTGCGCAGCTGCCCCTGCAGGTGACCGATCCACAACACGAGCTCGGCGATGGCGGCGGCGCGCCTGTTGATCTCGAGGCCGAGGAACTGACGAGGTTCGACCGCATCGCCGTCGAGATTGGTCAGGGACTCCTGGCCACCGAAGGACGCAAAGGCTTCGAGGACCTCCCCCTCGAGCCGCTTCATCAGTTCCATGGCGACGTAGAGGAAATTGGCTGTCCCGCAGGCGGGGTCCAGCACGCGCGTCGCGCAGAGGCGCGCATGGAACCCCTTGATGGTCGCTTGAGCTTCCGCAAGGCGACCGTCGGACTTCCGCAGTTCCGCCGTCGTGAGGGCCCGAAGCCAATCGGCCCGCAGCGGCTCGATCACGGTCGCGACCACCAGCCGCTCGACGTAGGCGCGCGGCGTGTAATGAGCGCCGAGCCGCCGCCGCTCATCAGGATCGAGCGCCTGCTCCAGCAGGGTCCCGAAGATCGACGGATCGACATCGCGCCAGACGTGTTCGGCGGCCTCGCGCAGCTTGGCGATCTCCTGGCCCTCCAAGGCCAGCACGTCTCTTTCCTTGAAGAAGCGGCCGTTGAACTGCTTGACGAAGGCCCCGATCCCGAACGCGAACTTGCCCTCGTCCATGGCCTCCCAGAGCTGCCCGACGAAGGGCACGAAAAGTGACGGGTCGGTTTCGCAGCGCGCCAGGAGGTCCTTGAAGCAGGCGGGCGGCAGGAGGCCGACGTCTTCCGCGAACATCGTGAAGATGCAGCGCATCAGAAAGGTGGCGACCCGCTCCGGGGCATGGTGCCTCGCTTCGAGCGCCTTCGAGACCTCGGCAAGCTGGGTGGCGATGTCCCGGGTGACGCGCGCCGCATGAAGGGCCGGATCGAGGCGTGACGGGTCCGTCCAGACGAGACGGAGGCGCTCGCGGACGGCAGCGTCGCGGAGGTCCTCGAGATAGACGCGAAAGCCCTGGCGATCGGGGAACTGCTCGTAGTCCGCGCCGGCACGGCGGAAGTTCGCGAAGAGCTCCAGGCAGTGCCCGACGTCGCACACGATCAGGAACGGTGGACGGTCGTGGTCGGCTGGCAGGCTCGGGACATAGTCCTCGGCCTGACGACGCGCATGGAACATCAGCACGTCCCAGGCTCTTTCGGCGCCGCGGCGCCCACGGGTCGTCTGGCTCTCGCTGCCGGACAGGAGCTCCAGCTGTCCGACGAGCGCCTTGCCGGCCCCTTGCAGCCGCGATTGCTTCGCTTCGAGGATGAAGCAGCCGCGTTTGTAAAGGTCGATCCGGGGATGCGACAGGGTCCCGTCGCGGGCTCTCCGGTCGAGCACGCGCTCGAACACGTAATCGTTGTGCCGCCGCTGGGCGGACGCCGGCTCCGGCCTGGGCAGTTTCAAGGCATCGCAGAGTTCGACGAGAAAGAGCGCATAATTGGCGCGCTCCGCCCCGCCGTGACGACCCGACCATCGACCAATGAACGCCTCGACGTTCGTTCGGTCCGGTGTGTCGGGTTGCAATGCTTCGTTACGCACCATCCAAGGTTAGCGTAACCGAGCAAAGACTCAACCTTTGCGTCGTTGGTGCGGTTAACACACGCAGCGATCACTTTGTCAAAGCAAGGTCCGGACGTTGGCGACGAAACAGCCGCTCGTCGACTTTTAGCACGACATGTCGCGCCGTAACGATCGAGCCCGGGTTGAACGTCACGCTCTGCGCGCGCGATCCGCCTGCCCCGCCACGCTGCGTGTGGTCCCCCTCCCCCACAGCGCGGAGGAGGATAGTCAGCGCGCGAACTTCTTGTACTTCAGCCGATGCGGGATGACGCTGTCGATGCCGAGGCGGCGCTTCTTGTCCTCCTCGTAGTCGGCGAAATTGCCCTCGAACCATTCGACGTGGCTTTCGCCCTCGAAGGCCAACATGTGGGTCGCGATCCGGTCGAGGAAGAAACGATCATGGCTGATGATGACGGCGCAGCCCGCAAAGGCCAGGAGCGCTTCCTCCAGAACCCTTAGCGTGTCGACGTCGAGGTCGTTGGTGGGCTCGTCGAGCAGCAGGACGTTGGCGCCCTTCTTCAACATCTTGGCGAGGTGCACGCGGTTGCGCTCACCGCCCGACAGCATGCCGACCTTCTTCTGCTGGTCGGAGCCCTTGAAGTTGAAGGCCGAGCAATAAGCCCGGGAGTTGATCTCCTTCTTGCCGAGATAGATGATCTCGTTGCCGTCCGAGATCTCTTCCCAGACGTTCTTCTTGCCGTCGAGCGTGTCGCGGGACTGATCGACGTAACCGAGCTGGACGGACTCGCCGACCTTCATGCTGCCCGCATCGGGCGTCTCCTGTCCGGTGATCATGCGGAACAGGGTCGTCTTGCCGGCGCCGTTGGGGCCGATCACGCCCACGATGCCGCCTGGCGGCAGCTTGAACGACAGATCGTCGATCAGCAGGCGATCGGCAAAGCCCTTCTTCAGGGCGTCGAATTCGATGACGTTCTGCCCGAGCCGCTCGGCCACCGGAATGACAATCTGGGTGATCGAGGGCACGCGCTCCTCGCTCTTGGCCAGGAGATCCTCGTAGCGCTGGATACGGGCCTTGGATTTCGACTGACGGGCCTTCGGCGATGACGAGATCCACTCGCTCTCGGCTTCGAGGGCCCGCATGCGCGCCTCGTCCTCGCGGCCCTCCTGCAGCAGACGCTTCTGCTTCTGCTTCAGCCAGGTGGAATAGTTCCCCTCGTAGGGAATGCCGCGGCCACGGTCGAGTTCGAGGATCCAGCCCGTCACGTTGTCGAGGAAGTAGCGGTCGTGGGTGACGATCAGGATCGCGCCAGGATAGGCTCGCAGGTGACCTTCGAGCCACGACACAGTTTCGGCGTCGAGATGGTTGGTGGGCTCGTCGAGCAGCAGCATCTCGGGCTTTTCGAGCAGCAGCCGGCACAGCGCCACGCGGCGGCGCTCGCCGCCCGAAAGCGACTCGATCTCGGCGTCCTCGGCCGGGCAGCCGAGCGCGTCCATGGCCTGGTCGACCTGCGCATCGAGATCCCAGAGGCCCTGGGCCTCGATCTCGTCCTGCAGGTCCGTCATCTCGTCCGCTGTCTCGTCCGAGTAGTTCATGGCGAGTTCGTTGTAGCGGTCGAGGATCGCCTGCTTGCGGGCGACGCCCAGCATGACGTTCCCCCTCACGCCAAGGGCTGGGTCGAGTTGCGGCTCCTGGGGCAGGTAGCCGACCCGCGCGCCCTCTGCCACGAAGCCGTCGCCGGTGAACTCCTTGTCGATCCCCGCCATGATGCGAAGCAGCGTCGACTTGCCCGATCCGTTCACGCCGAGAACGCCGATCTTGGCCGTCGGGTAGAAGGAGAGATGGACATTGTCCAACACCTTCTTGCCCCCGGCATAGGCCTTGGTCAGGCCTTGCATGTGATAGACGAATTGACCTGCCATGATGGACCGTCGTGATGTGCGGAGCGAGCGAGATGGGGATTTGACGCGACAGGTAGCAGTCGCCCCGTCCCGGTTCAAGCGGGAGCCCCTGAGGTACGACGGCGGAGTGTTCGAGCTTGGGTTCGAGACCCGCATGCCAACGCAACGCGATCGTCTCCAAACGCTGTTCCCCGATCTGCCCTGGTCTTGCTGCACTCGGACGGCAGCAAGGGGACCGGCTGGGATCGCTCCGAGCCACTCGCACGCTTGGTCGATCAAGGCGCGCGAACGACTACGATCCGAAGTCGTTTGAGGCCCCTCGTCAGGACTGGGCGGGTCGGCTGGACGCGTATTCCGGGTAGGCTTCCTGGATCATGATGCCCGACACCGTCGCGTAAGCCTCGACCCAACCCTCCTTCACACCAGGCGTGAAGGCAGGTCCGAGACCTTGTTCCAAGGCCCACAGAAGTGCGCTGCCGACAAGCTGGTAATGGCTGGGGACGACGCCCCATTTCACGTGATCGATGGCAAGCTGCTTGACGGTTGGCAGGATCGTCTCGAGCCTGTCGAGGCTCGCGACGACGATCGCCAGTGTGGCCATGAGTTTGCGACCCTGCTCGGCCATGTCATGGACGAAGAGCGGCTTCGTTTCGGGAGCGATCTCGAAAAGCCGATTATAGAACAGGTCGGCCGCCTCAACCGTGATCGGCTTGACCATTTCGAAGGAGCCACGGACCAATTCAACCTGCTCGGCATCCATCTGACCTCCAACCGAGCGTCTAAGCAGCCTCGCGTGGCGAAAGTCACGATCGTCTTGGCTGTGGAAGCAAAACCAATGCTGCTTCACTTGTCGAGTGTAAGCAGACTTGTATCGGTCTGCTAAGAAACAGCTTCCGCCTCGAGCCCCGGTCGCCGCTTCGGACTCGACCTCCCACAGGCCGCGCTCCTGCTCGGCAGGTCTTGTGCTCTCAGAACACCGTTGAGGCTGACAGCAGATACTGCCGTCATCAAGATCTATATGTGATGGAACGCGATATATGAAGCGCTCGCCTGCAAGGCAAGAAGAAAGGTCGCGGCTTGCCAGGCCATCGCATTCGAGACAGAGGCGGAAACTGCGCTGTCGTCCTCCCGTGCCGGGGGATCGGGTCGCAAAGCGGCGACGGATAAAAAACCGTATCGCCGCGCCCGGGAAGGTGGCTCGGCCGCGGGCCGAGACGGATGGAGAAACCGTCCCGCCTGCCTCTTCAGGGTAGGCCACGAAGGCGTGCGCCGACGCTAAGCAGACTATCACACGTCTCTTTACCGGGGAGAATATCCCTGGAGAGCGGCGGAGCGGTCCGCCGGGCGCGCAAGGTCGCGTGGACGCCAGCCTGCCGCGGGACACCGGCGATGCGCCGCGTTGCAGCGCCTCATATCGGTGCCGGGGTGGTCACGAATCTGCTACAGACGTCGCGCTCAGGTGGCCGCGACAAGCCGAGGTCGACGGCGTCCTTCGCCGATGGCGCCGGGAGCCCCGGTCGGCTTTGAGCAAGGAGACATCCGTGACCTCGACCGCCGTCGCCCTGACCGATCCGGACCCAACTCCCGCCAAGCTCCGCCCGGTGCAGGTCGTGCCGGCGGAGGTGCCGTCGGTCTTTTCGTCCGACGCGGCCGGCGTAGACCGGCTTCAACGGGGCGATGCGGCGTCGCTCCTCGCCGAAGTGGCAGCCCATCCGCAGGCCGAAACACCGGTCGTGGTCGGCGTGTTCGGACCGGCCGGCTCGGGCAAGACGCAGTTCCTCCGGCAGATCACGGCCCGGCTGGCACCGCTCGCCGGGGCAGCCGATGCCGGCACCCAGTCTCCCGCCCCGGTCGAGATCGTGACCGTGACGGTGGAAGCCGGGGCCGGTCGCGACCCGATCGCCGCGCTGACCAGCGGGGTCCTGGCGGCGCTCGGGGTCCGCCACCCCGGCCTCGCGGAAGATGCGATCTATGCGGCCAGCGATCCTCGCGAAGCGGCGCGGCTTGCGGAGGAGCGGGTCGACGCTTTGCGCCGTACGCTCGACGCGGAGCGGCAGGGGCTCGACGACCTCGCGGCGCGGCGGGCGCGCCTCGCCGAGACCGTGCTGTTCGACGCTGCCGGCTCCAGGGTGGACACCTATGCGCGGGGCCATCGTGCCCGCATCGAGGCCCGCCTGCGTGCGTTCGGCCTGCCGACGTCGGATGCGATGCAAACCTACAAGCAGCTCGTGCGGGAAACCGCCGAGGCGTCCGGCCCGGCTTCGCGGACCAGGATGATGCTGCGCTCGCTCTGGGGCTTCGAGGGACAAGGCAAGCTCCTGGTCGTGGCCATCCTTCTCGTCGCGGTCGGCGTCGCAGCGAGTTTC
>CAXUOD010000043.1:9229-29950 GCA_964252585.1 uncultured Lichenihabitans sp.
CCGCGAACCAGGACACGCTCGCGGGCTGGCTCGCCTCGTCCGGCGATCGCTTCGCCGCACTGGCCGACTGGGGGCGCTCCCACCTCGCCTGGCTTCAGCCGCTGAGCCAGGCGGCGTTTGTGATGGCCGGCCTTGTGGTGCTGGCCCTGGTGGTGCGGGCGATCCGCTTTCTCGGACCCATCCTGCGCGGCGCCACCCTGCTCAAAGGCGATCTCGAGGGGCGGCGTCGAGACCTCGACGGGCTTTTGGCCCATCAGACCCGGCGTGTCGACACTCTCGCGGTCGAGGTCGAGGCAGCGGCACGCAATGCCGAGGCTACGGGACGACGGGTGGAGGCTCGCCGCGGTGCCGGCATTTCCGACCACTGCGCCGCCCTGGCCGGCGAACTCTTCGGTGCAGGCAACACCAACGACGAGGCGGCGACAGCCTTTTTCGGCGCCCTGTCGTCCGCCATGGAGCGGCACCGCGCGCCGCGCTTGGCCAGCCCCGAGAAGGATGCTGCCGGCCCAGACCGCATCGTCGTGGCGGTCGACCATCTCGACCGCCTGCCCGGGCCGGCCGCCGCGGCCTTTCTGCAGACCGCCCATCGCCTTCTCGCCCGGCCGCACTTCGTGACGATCCTGGCAATGGAGCGCGGCCAAATCTCTTCCGCCTTGGCCGAAGACGACCCTGCCCTCGCGTCATCACGCCTCGATCGCGTGGTTCAGCTGTCCTACGACCTCGGAGCCGACTTCCACAGCCCGGCAAGCCTGGTGGATCTCATGCTCGAGCCGCCGAAGCCCGTTGCGGGTGCGGCTGCGGACGTCATTCGGGCGGCGCTCGACCGGCCGCTTCAACCCGTCGAGATCGAGCTCTTGAAAGGGCTCTCGGCCTTTGCCGGGGCCACGCCGCGCGCCGTCAAGCGGTTCGTCAACACCTACCGCGTCGCGCGCGCCGATCCGCGTATCGCACAGGCGACCCCATCGGCGCTGGCCTGTCTCGCCTGGGCGTTGGCGCTCGATGGTACGAGCGCCGGGAGCGAACTCGCGTTCGTGGAGCAGGAGTCCGGCCAGGGCCGGCTCGGGGTCGACGGGACGTCGGACCTCGGCCGCGCCTTCGCGGTCGCGCAAGCGGCCGCTGGCCAACCGATCGGCGCTGCGGACGCACGCCGCGGGCTGGCCGTCGCCCGGAGCTTCGGACGACGCGGCTGAGGCAAAGGTCCGCCCCACACGCAGGCAGGACGGACCATCGTTTCGGGTTCTACGATCAGCCGCCCGAGCGATCCGACGTCCAGCCCTTGTTGCTGGCGACGTTGTCGCGCGTGACGAGCGCGGCGGGCAACAGCGTGATCTTCTGCTCCGGCTCCTTGCCGTTCAGAAGATCCACCCCGACATCCACGGCCTTGCGGGCCATGGCGAAGGGGTCCTGGCTGGCCGAGGCCTGGATCATCGGCGTGTTCGGGTCCTTCAGGGCCGCTTCGATATCCGGCGCGCCGTCGACCGACGTGATGATCATGTCGGTGCGGTTGAGCTGCTTGGCCGCGAGGTTCGATCCCAGCGCCTGCGGATCGTTGATCGTGAAGATGGCGTCGACCTTGGGGAACCGGGTCAACAGGCTCTTCATGACCGTCAACCCGGCATCCCGCTGGCCCTTGCCGTCCTGATCGCTCGACAGGAGTTTCATGTCGGGCGCCTTGGCGAGCGCCGCCTTGCAACCGTTGACGCGATCGACCACCGACGACACCTGCGGGCCATTCTCGATGATCACGTTGCCCTTCATGGCGAGCTTGTCGATGAAATACTGGCAGGCGATCTGGCCAGCCTGCACGTTGTCTGTCGTAACGGCCGCGTCCGCACCCTCGGCGTAGGTGTCGACCGCCACGACCTTGATGCCGGCCGCCTGCGCCTTGGTGATGGCGGGCTTCAACGCCTTCACGTCGCCGGGGTTGAGCAGGATCAGGTCGACGCCGGCCGCGATGAAGTTATCGATCTGGTTCACCTGCTTGCCGAGGTCGTAGTCGTAGCCGAACGTCAGCAGCTTCACGTTCGGGTTGGTCTTCTTGGCTTCGAACTCCGCGCCCTTGGCGAGCGCGATGAAGAACGGGTTGCCGAGCGACCCGAGCGAAATGCCGATCGTCTTGAGGTCCTTGGCCTGGGTGGCGCCGGACGCGAGGGCCAGCGCGGCGCTGGCGAGCAGTATCTTCTTCAACATGGTGGTCTCCCTATGACGTGATCTGCGGAGCGCCCGTCGGCGGGTGCCGCTTCGTTGTCCCCAACCGTCCGGCCGGGGTCTCTCTGGATGCGGGCGTGCGTCGCGCCGTGGCCATCGCACGCCAACTCTGGGATCTCGGATCGCGATGGCGCCGCCGCCGGCGTCAGGCTCAGGTGCGGGCTCCGCCCTGATTGCGCAGGCGGTCGAGCGCCACGGCGCCGATGATGACGAGGCCCTTGATGATGTACTGCCAGACGTCGGACACGCCGGCGAGGATGAGGCCGTTGGCCAGCACAGCGATGATGAGGGCACCGATGAGCGTGCCGATGACGGAGCCGACGCCGCCCACGAAGCTCGTGCCGCCAAGGATGACGGCCGCGATCGCATCGAGCTCGTAGCCGGTCCCGAGCTGAAGGCCGTTGGCGGACTGCAGCTGTGCCGCCTGCATAAGCCCGGCAAGGCCGGACAACAGGCCCGAGGTCCCGTAGACGAAGAGCAGGATCGACCAGACCTTGATGCCGCTGAGACGCGCCGCGGCCGGATTGCCGCCGACCGCGTAGATGTGCACGCCGAGCACCGTGCGGCGCAGGATGAACCAGGAGACCGCCACGATCACGATGGCGATCACCGACAGCCAGGAAACGGCTCCGATCACCGGGACGGCGAAGTTGCCGGCTATCCCCGCGAAGGAAAGGTCGGCATTGAACACGGTGGTGTCGTTGCCGAAGAGCCGCGCCAACCCGCGGACCGCCGTGAGCGATCCCAGCGTCACGATAAAGGGCGGCAGCTTCAGGGCCGAGATCAGGCTGCCGTTGAGGAGGCCGAAGCCGGCCCCGACCAGGAGGCCGATCGGGATGGTGACGATGCTGTAGTTCACGGAGGATGCGACCAGCAGGGCCGACATGGCCGAGACCGCCAGGATGGAGCCGACCGAAAGGTCGATACCTCCCGTCAGGATCACGAATGTCATGCCGGTCGCCAGCACGGTATTGATCGAGGCGAGTTGCGCCACGACCGGCAGGTTGTTCGATGTCAGGAAGCGCCCAGCGGCGAAATTGAACGTCCCGGTGTCGCCGTAGGCGCTCAGAAACTGGAACAGGATCGCCAGCAGGATCAGCACGGGCAGCATGCCGGCCGTCTGCATGAACGACCGCATGCGTTGCTTGGCGAGGACGGAGGAGCTTGACTCGGCCTGTGCGGGAGATGCGGTGCTCACGTTCCTACCCCTGTTTCGTATGGTTCTTCGACGGCTCAGATCAGTGTGCGGTCGGGGGCGAGGCGCCGGGGTTGTGCCCGACCGCGACCTGGCCGGCCGGCGCCTCGTCGCCGAGGTCGAAGCCCCCTGCACCCTGGCTTCCCGACACCTGCTTCTTGGCCGCCGTCGCGAGCGCTATGATGTTTTCCTGGTCGATGTCGTCGCCCGTTACCTCGCCCTCGAGGTGGCCCTCCCGCATGACGATGACCCGATCGGCGACGCCCACCACTTCGGCGAGTTCGGACGAGATCACGAGGATCCCCGCCCCGGCCTTCGCGAGGTCGTCGATGATCCTGTAGATCTCCGATTTGGCCCCGACGTCGACGCCGCGGGTCGGCTCGTCGAGGATCAGCACCATGGGTCGCGTTTCGAGAAGCCGCGACAGCAGGCATTTCTGTTGGTTGCCGCCCGACAGCGACCCGACCGTGATGTCGGGTCCCGCCACGCGGATCTGCATGGCCGCGATCGCGTCTTTGCAGCGCAACAGCATGCGCTTGAGGTCGAGAACGCCGGCCTTGGCGTCCTTCGTGCAGATCATCAGGTTGATATTGTCCTTGGCCGACATGTCGAGAAGCACGCCCTCGGCTTTGCGGTCTTCGGTCAAGTAGACGAGGCCGACGTCGATGGCGTCCTGCGGCGAGCGGATCTGCACCGGCTTGCCGGCCAAGCGGATGTCGCCCGTCCGGCGCGGATCGGCGCCGAACAGCATGCGGGCCATCTCGGTTCGGCCCGCGCCGACCAAGCCTGCGAGCCCCAGCACCTCACCGGGATGGAGGTCGAACGACACATCGTGCACGCGCTTGCCATCGCCGATGCCACGCACCTCCAGCACGGGAGGCGCATTGGGCCGGAAGCGATGGCTCTTCTTGTAGAACGACGAGAGATCGCGCCCCACCATCATCCGCACCACGACCTCGGGCGTCATCTCGTCTCGGAGGATCGTGCCCACGTAGGTACCGTCGCGCAGGACCGAGACGCGGTCCGACAGTTCGTAGACCTCGGCCATGCGATGCGAAATGTAGATGATGGCGAGCCCGTCGCGGCGCAGCTGCCGCACGATGTCGAACAGCTTATCGGACTCGCGCGACGACAAGGCCGTAGTCGGTTCGTCCATCACGAGGATGCGCGAATTGGCATGGACCGCGCGGGCGATCTCCACCATCTGCCTTTCGGCGATCGAAAGGGATCCCACGAGCGTCTGCGGCGTGAAGGCGGCTCCGATCCGCTGCAAGACGCCTTTCGAGCCCTCGTTCATGGCAGCACGGTCGATCAGGCCCGATCTGCCGGGCTCGCGGTTGAGGTAGATGTTCTCGGCCACCGACAGGTTCGGCGCCAGCGCCAATTCCTGGTAGATGATGGAGACGCCGGCCTCGCGTGCCTCGATGGGCCCGTTGACCTTGACAGGCTTGCCCTCGATCAGGATCTCGCCCCCGGGATCGGCCTGGTAGGCCCCCGACAGGGTCTTCATCAACGTCGACTTGCCGGCGCCATTCTCCCCCATCAGGGCATGCACTTCGCCCGGATAGATGGTGAGCTGCACGTTCTGCAGCGCCTTCACGCCGGGAAATGTCTTGGAGATATTCCGCATCTCCAAGACCGGAGCGAGATCGGGCCGGCGCGCGAGGGCTTCAACCATTGGCATTTCCAACCGAAAGACAGCTCGCGTTGCTTGGAGGCTGCTGCAGCGAACATGCGAGAGGGTGTACGAATTTGTCAATCTCGCCCAGGGACGTCAGGTCGGTGTTCGAGACGCCGCAGCGTGCGGCGGCAGCTTCTCCTCCATGCTGCAGCGTTGCGGAAACGACAGGCATGAGCCATGGTCGAACCAACCCGCGACCGCAATGGCCGTGGCGCGATCGACTTCGAACCCGGGGAACACCTTGAGCCTTCTCGACCTTGCTGCCTTCGACGATCAACCGCTGACACGCGACCCGTTCGACTTCATCATCGTCGACCACTTCATCCGTCCGGCGGTGTTCAAGGACGTCGTCGCGGATTTTCCCGCGATCCCCGGCCCCGGCTCGCATCCACCCGCGGAGCTGACCATTGCGGGCCGGTTCAAGACCTTGATGGATGAGCTCGAAGGCGACGCTTTCCGTACTGCGGTCGAACGCAAGTTCGATCTCGACCTCAGTGGAAGACCCACGATGTACACGGTGCGGGGCTTCGTGGGCGATCGCGACGGACACATCCATACGGACTCGAAGACCAAGATCATCACGGTTCTGCTGTATCTGAACGAGGGTTGGGAGGCAGACGGCGGTCGGCTTCGGCTGCTTCGCTCGAATGAGGGTCTCGACAATCCCGTGGCCGAAGTGTCGCCCAACGGGGGTACGCTCCTGGTCTTCCGGCGGTCCGACAACAGCTGGCACGGTCACAAGACCTTCAAAGGGCAACGGCGCGCTGTCCAATTGAATTGGGTGACGGGAGCCGATGTCGTGGCTTCGGAGCAGAGGCGCCACGCCCTCGCGACGCGTGTCAAGAAGATCAAGAACATGTTCCTGCCCATGGCGGGATAGGATCTCGCACACCGCGCCACTGACGCGCAACGAACGAGCGAAGTCGACGCGAGCGGCCTGCGCCGATCTTATGTGGGAACCTAAGGTTCACACTGGCGTTCACTCGGACCTATTCCGACGAAGCCCCTTCGATATCGCGGCGCTTGGGGACGAGCTGGAAGTGGTTGACAGCGTAGCGTCATACACCCGGCGAAGGGTGCCATTGCGGGCCCACGATGTTGATCCAACGATTCCGTGACGGCTCCCAATCAGCACAATCATCCCCGACGGGGTCACCGCGTGATCTGATCACACGACCGGTGCGGGACGCCGTCGACGTGCCTTCTTCGAACAACGTGTGAGGCACCAAGTGCAGGAAGCCTCTCGTCGAGACGATCAGGAAGCCGCCCTCGCAACCTCCGATGACGTCATTCATCCCGAGCGCGTTCGCTTCGCCCTAGGCGTCGGCAGCACCGGGATCTGGAATTGGCAGTCCGGGACCGAACTTCTCTTCGGTGACCGTGGCCTGTCTCTCCTTTGGGGCCTGCCACAGGGCCAAGCCATCTCGACACAGATGTTCAGGCAATCGATCGATCCCGCGGATGTCGAGCGTGTCAACGACGAACTGCGTCGTGCGGCGGCTCCCGAGGGGCCCGACAACAGCCGGATCGAGTTCCGGATCCGCCGTGTCGACGACGGCTCCGAACGCTGGATTCTGCTGCAGGGCCGACGCTATCCGGCCGACGTCGTGGGAGAGGCGGCGGTGGAACTCATCGGCCTCGCGCGCGACGTGACGTCCCGCAAGCAGCGGGAAACGCACCTGCATGTTTTGATGCGCGAGGTCACCCACCGTTCGAAGAATCTACTCGCCATCATTCAGGCTATGGCGCGTCAGACCGTGAAGGACAGCATCACGGCCGCGGAGTTCGAGCAAAGGTTCTCGGCGAGGTTGCGGGGATTGGCGGCGTCGCACGACCTCTTGGCGGCCCGGGACTGGCATGGGGCCGCTGTCGAGGACATCGTTCGATGGCAACTCGGGGCCGCTCTCGAGGCTGCCGGCGACCGCATCACGATCGAAGGACCGAACCTCTTCTTGACGCCGGAGGCCGCACAGAACATCGGTTTGGCCTTCAACGAACTTTCGAGCAATGCGACGCGCTTCGGCGCCCTGTCCAACCCGGAGGGGCGCATCGCGATCCGATGGACGCTCGATTCCAGGGAGACCGTTCCGCGTCGTTTTCACGTCAGCTGGCAGGAATCGGGAGGTCCCGAAGTCAGCCAGCCGCGGCGCTACGGGTTCGGCCACAAGGTCGTCGAGAGATTGGCTGCCCGTGCGCTCGATGGCAATGTCAGTCTGACCTTCGCGGCCTCTGGCGTCCAGTGGTCCCTCCACATCCCGGCGAGCTTCGTGCTGGACGACGATATGGTGCCGCGGATCAACTGAAGCGGGTCGCCGGGTCGATCTACGCTCGCGTTTGGTCGGTATGGACGTGACCTCCATGATCGTGTCCGGCGTGGTCGTGGCGATGCGCGTCCCCTTCGACCTCGACGTCGCCGGCCATGACGAAGATGCGCTTGCCTATCCTCAGGACCTCGATCTGGGAGCCATAGAGGGCCGACAGGACCGGGCCGGTGATCACCTCGTCCACGGCTCCGAGCACGGCCCGGCCGCTTCCCACGTAGAGCACGCGATCGATCGCGTTGAGCAAGGGGTTGAGCTCATGGGCGCTGAACAGAACGGCGACACCGAGGTCCCGCTGCAGCCGTGAGACGAGGTCCACGACCCCGCGCTGATGGGTCGGATCGAGGCTGATCAAGGGCTCGTCGAGCAGCAGGAGCGAAGGCCGCCCGAGCAGCGCTTGCGACAGGAGCAGCCGTTGCCGCTCGCCGCCGGACAGATCCGACAACGGCCGCCGCGCCAACTCGGTGGCCCCGACGATGTCGAGCGCCCAGGCAACCTCGTCGCGAGCCGCCCGGTCGAGCCGCGGAAGACCCCAGCGATGTCCGCCTGCAGCGCCGGCCACGAAGTCCCACCCCGTCCAGCGCAGGTCCGTCGAGCCGCGCACCTGCGGCATGTAGCCGACCGCGCGATTGCCTCGGACGGCCGGTCGCCCGAGTACGCCGACGGCGCCGGAGCGCGGACGAACCAAGCCCAGGATCGCACGCAGCAGGGTCGTCTTGCCGGCTCCGTTCGGGCCGAGAAGCCCGATGAATTCACCGGCTTCGATCGCGAAGCTCACCGACGACAGGATCGTCCTGCCGCCGAGGACCAGCGTGACATCGTCGAACGTGACGCTGCTCAAGAGGCGGTCCCGGCCGAAGCCTGATCAAGGGCATCGCTGTGCTGCATGATCCATCCCTGGTCGTTGCCGCCGGCCGGCTCGATAGCACGGCGCCCGGCCGACTTCCATTGCCAACCTCGAAACCGACCAGGCCTATGACGGAACAGGGTCAGGGTCCGGCAGGTTCGCGGACGGCAGCCCTCCAGGCTTGCAGGCCCGGTCCGGTCGACGCACATAAAGGCGAGGAGGATGCGATGAACCACGCGAGTGAAGAGGTGCAGAACGGCCGCGCCGCGTGGCTGAAACGCGTCGAAGATCTCTGCGGCGAGCGCGGCGTACAGCTCACGACTCTCAGGCGCCAGGTGCTGGGATTGCTCGCCGGCCGCGCCGCGCCGCTCACGGCCTACGCTCTCATCGACGAACTCTCACAGTTGCAGGGCCGCGGCGTGGCGCCTCCCACGGTCTATCGCACGCTGGATTTCCTCATGGAGAACGGCTTTGTCATCAAGATCGAGAGCCGAAACGCTTTCTCGGTCTGCGACTCGCCCGGCCACCACCACCACGGCATTCTGCTGATCTGCACGCGATGCGGCATCGCCGACGAGATCGACGACCACGATGTCGACACCTCCTTGCTGAAGACCGCGTCGGCGGCGGGCTTCAGGATCGACAAGCAGATGGTCGAACTCGAAGGCGTCTGCGGGCGGTGTGTATCCGCGTGACCGGAGGGGGTCCGCCGGATACTGGCCCAAGCCACGGCGATCAGGCGGCCATCGTGGAAGCCGGCGCCGCATCGGGGGAGACCAGATGGGTGCAGTTTCGCCCCTCGGCCTTGGCGAAATAAAGCGCCTGGTCGGCCAGGGCCACGATGGCTTCCGGATCCCTCGCCTCGACGCCTCGAGTGATCGCCACTCCGAGGCTGACGGTCACGTCGCTGCCGTCATCCGGACGGTTGCCGTGTTTCAGCGCAAGGCTTTCGACGGCTCGGCGCATGGCTTGCGCGACCGCGAGCACCTCATCACCGCCCTCGCATCGCAGCAGCGCGATGAATTCCTCGCCTCCGTAGCGCCCGACGAGCCCCGGCCGCCCCTCGATGACTTGGCTCAAGGTTTTAGCCACCTTGACGAGGCAGGCGTCGCCGGCCTGATGCCCATGAGCATCGTTGAAGCGCTTGAAGAAATCGACGTCGACCAGGATCGCCGCGAAGGCTTGCCGCCGCTCCGTCCAGTCGAGCCAGAAGTGTCGCAAGGTTTCGTCGATGCTGCGTCGATTGGCGAGACCCGTCAGCGCATCCGTGTTCGACAGACGGAACAGGTCCGCGACATGCCGCTCGATGGTCGCTTGCTGCCGCTCGTTCTTCAGCGTCCTCAGGAAATTGCCGTAATGTTCGTTGCCCAGTTTCCAGCTGGCGAGCAGCGTCAGGAGGCAGACGACACTGTAGAGCGCGAGACCATTGACGAAGAATCTCCAGTCTTCGGGGAGCATCGCGCCGAGAGCCACCAGGGTGACGGTGAGGGCGACGGACACGGTGAGCGATACGCGAAAGGGACAGCGGAAGAATACGTTGGCTGCGACGAGCGCCACCACACCTGTCGGATAGTAATTGACGACTCCGGCGTGGCTTCGGCTCATGAGCATCAGGCCAGACCACATCACCATGCCGGCGTAGATGGCCGTGGCGATGGCCCATTCGATCCATTCGACACTCGCCCGTTTGCGACCGCGGATGACGAGCCACATGAGCGGAGCAAGCACCCAGCGCATCAACATCGAGTAGATGAAAACGTCGGGGAGCAGAATGAAATCGAACACGATCAAGCCGGCGTACAGAGGGACAAGAAAGTCAGCCGTGTGCTTGGCGGCTTGCCGTCTCTGGTTAGTGATGTTGTTCAGGAACAACTCGTTGAGCAAGGCGGAGCGCCGCCGGTAGCGTGGCGTCGCCAACTCCAGGTCGATTAAGGCATCCAAGTCGATGGACATAGCAACCCCGTCTCCGAGAGAAGCCTAACGCCCATTCGTTGACGAAACGCGAAAATAAAGGCCTGAAGCCTACTGGGCGTTCAGATCTCCGCCTGCTGTGCCAGTTCTGTCGGCTTGTCCCGATCGATACGGATGGCTGTTGCGCCGGCAGCTCTGCAGGCGTCGCCGTTCAGGTCCGCAGGACCCGTCTCGCCGCTTCGAGGAGACGGGCTCAGCCGATCGTAATCCCGTAGCGTCGCGCCGCCGCCCGGATGTGGTTTTGCATGGCGGCCTCGGCGCCCTCGGGGTCCCGCGCCCCGAGCCGCGAGCAGAGTGTCCTGTGTTCGTCCAAGGTGTCGCCGAGCCTCGTCTTCAGGGTCAAGGGTAGACGCTGGGTCTCGACCATCATGTCTCGCATCGGCCGGTACATTCCGGCCAGGACCGGGTTGGCGCCGATCTCGAAGATGAGATCGTGAAAACGCGCATCGGCCGTCGCCATGCCGGGGATGTCCTCGGCGGCGAGCGCGTCGGCCATGGCGGCCACGGCCTCGTTCAGCCAGTCGACGGCAGTGGCGTCGACCCGGGAGGCCGCGAGCCGCGCCGCATAGCCTTCGAGACCCACCCGTGCCTCGTAGACGTCCCTCGGGCTGGCACGATCCGAAAAACGCCAAAGCGGCGCTCGCGCCTCGGCCGGCGCCACATAGATCCCGCTGCCTACCCGTATGGTCACGAGCCCCATGGTCTCGAGGACCGAGATCGCCTCCCGCAGGCTCGGGCGGCTCACGCCGAACCTCCCCGCGAGATCACGTTGCGAGGGGAGCCGGTCACCCGGCTTCAGGTCGCCCTGCAGGATCATCGAACCGATGTGGTCCGCCACGGTTCGAGAGAGCGTGGTCCGGTCGCCCGACCTTTTTCCGGCGAGCGACGCTGGCCTTGTCCACATGATCGGAGCGTCTCCCGCCGCTGCTTCGACCCCCTGCCGAGGTCTTCCGCAAGCCGCCGCAACTATGATCCCTCCTGCCCATCATTTGCGCGTGGGGCAAGGGCGAAGCGCCTTGACCCACACGCACCATCGCGACCACCATGAAGAAGGTCAAACCGGCCTGACCAATTCCATGCTGCATCGCTCTTGCCGGAACGGCAAGTCTCATGCGGCGGTGCCGAGGAGTCTGCCATGCGCTACGGTCTCGATCGCATTTCCCGCCGTATCATCCTTGCCTTGGCCCTTGGATGGACAGCCACGACGCTGGCAGCTTCTTCGAGCCAAGCCGACACCCTGAAAGTCGGCGCCAATATCGGGAACGTGCCCTGGGAGTTCCAGGACGCCAAAGGCGATACGGTGGGCTTCGAGATCGACCTCATGGGGGAAGTCGCAAAACGGCTCGGCGATACCGTGAGCTTCGTCAACATCCCGTTCACGGGGTTGTTCGCGGCCGTTCAATCGGGGCAGATCGATGCTGCGGTCTCGTCCATCACGATCACCAAGAAGCGGCTCGCCAGCGTGTCCTTCGCCCAGCCCTATTACGACAGCGATCAGTCGCTGACGGTTCTGGCGAAATCCGGCATCACCGACCTGAAGGGCATGGCGGGCAAGATCGTGGGCGTCGACACCGGTTCCACCGGCGACATCTACGCCACCGCCCATCAGGCCGAGGACAAATTCGCGGAAATTCGCCGCTACGAAGGGCTGTCGCCCGCCATGCTGGACCTCGCAGCCGGACGGATCGACGGCTACGTCAGCGACATCCCGGCCCTGCAATATTACGTGAAGGACAAGCCCGCCTATAAGGTGGCGCAGCGTATCCTCACGGGCGAGCAATATTCGATCATGTTCGCCAAGGATTCACCCTTGGTCGGCAAGGTGGACGCGGTGCTGACGACGCTGAAACAGGAAGGTTTCATCGCCAAGCTGCACGAGAAGTGGTTCGGCGCTCCCGCCGAGGCGACGACCAGCACCGTCATGAAGACCGAGATCCCGAAGCTCTGACGAGTCCGCCCCACGGCGAAGCGGCGGGATGTCGATCTTCGACACTTTCCTGAACTGGGGCGTGTTCGTCGACACGCTCCCCCTGCTCTTGTCGGGGCTCTGGATCACCATCGGGCTCGGGTTCGCGGCCATCCTGCTCGGGCTCGCCGGAGGACTCTTTTTGGTGCTGCTGCGGCTCTACGGCGGCGTGGCGCTCCGGCCCGCGGCGATCCTCTATATCGATGTGTTCCGGTCGATCCCGGTCCTGGTGCTGTTGATCGTCATCTACTACGCCCTCCCGTTCGTCGGAGTACGATTGTCTCCCTTCGGGGCTGCGACGACGGCGTTGAGCCTCGTCTCGGCCGCCTATTCGGCCGAGATCCTGCGGGCCGGGATAGAGGCGGTGCCCCGGGGCCAGTTAGAGGCCCCCGCCCCGCTCGGCATCGGCGCACTCCGGCGGATGAGCGACATCGTTCTGCCGCAGGCCGTGAAGCTCGTCATCCCGCCGCTGACATCGAACGCCATCAACGTCCTGAAGGACACGGCGCTGGCCTCCGTCGTAGCCATGCCGGACCTCCTGAAACAAGCCACCCAGGCCCAGGCCCTGGCCGCCAACCCGACACCGTTGATCGGCGCCGCCCTGATTTACGTCGTGATCCTCCTGCCCTGCGTGCGCTTCGTCGGACTCTATGAGGGCCGCCTCGCGCGGCGCGGGCGATGACTAGGCCCTCACACCCCACGCCGGGCCTGCGCGCGGCGCGGGCGATGATCGCGCGAGAGCGCGGCGCATGACGGCACCGATCATCACGATGCGGGGCGTCGTCAAGCGGTTCGGCGCGTTCACGGCGCTCGACGGCATCGATCTCTCGATCCGAGAAGGGGAGACCGTCGTGGTGATCGGCCCGTCGGGCTCCGGCAAATCCACCCTGATCCGCTGCATCAATGCGCTCGAACGCCACGACGAAGGTGATATCACGGTGGATGGTCACGTCGTCGGATCCGGCCGGCAGTTGGCGATCGTGCGGGCCGAAGTCGGCATGGTGTTCCAAAGCTTCAACCTGTTCCCGCATATGACCGTCCTGCGGAACGTCGCTGTGGCCCCGGTGCGGGTACGCGGGCTCGGCTGGGCCGAGGCGGAGGCGCGCGCCCGCAAGCTTCTGGCCCGCGTAGGGCTCGGGGATCACGTCGAGAAATACCCGACGCAGCTGTCCGGAGGCCAGCAGCAGCGGGTCGGTATCGCCCGCGCCCTCGCCATGGAGCCCAAGATCCTGCTCTTCGACGAACCGACCTCGGCGCTCGATCCGGAGATGGTCGGCGAGGTGCTGGACGTGATGCAGGGCCTCGCCCGTACCGGGGTCACCATGATGGTCGTCACCCACGAGATGGGCTTCGCGCGCCGCGTTGCCGACCGCGTGGTCTTCATGGATCGAGGCCGCGTCGTCGAGGAAGGCTCGCCCGAGGCTCTCTTCGACACGCCGCGGGACGCCCGACTGCAGGGCTTTCTGCGCGCCGTCCTGTCGCACTAGGACATGCGGTCTTGCGCGAACTGACCCCGTCATCGAACACCGGCTCGATGCACCCCTCATCATCATGGCCTGAACGCCAGGAGACTTGCCGCCATGCCGCTCGACCTCGCCTATGTCCGCCTGCAGTTTCCCGCGCTCGCGGATGGCTTCGGCTACCTCGACAACGCCGGCGGCTCGCTGGTCCTCGGCCGCGTCGCCGACCGGGTGCGGGACTATCTCCTCACCACCAGCGTGCAGACCGGCGCGAGCTACCGTCAGTCGCAGCGGGCCGTCGAGAGGCTCGCCGAGGCCCGCGCCCGCATCGCCCTGCTCCTCAACGCCGCCCGTCCCGAGGAGATCGTGCTCGGGCCGTCGACCACCGTCATGTTCCAGTTCCTGGCCAAGGCGATGGAGGGACGCCTTGAACCGGGCGACGAGATCGTCGTCACGGATTTCGACCATGAGTCCAACATCGGGCCGTGGCGCGCCCTGGAAAAGCGCGGCATCGTCGTCAAGACCTGGGGGCTCGATCCCGAGAGCTTCGAGATCGACCTCGCCGAACTCGACACGCTGATGACGGAGCGCACGCGACTCGTGGCCGTCACCCATGTGTCGAACATCCTCGGCACCATCAACCCGGTGGCCGAGATCGCGCGGCGGGCTCACGCGAGAGGGGCCGAGATCGCGGTCGACGGCGTCGCCTACGCGCCGCACCGCGCCGTCGACGTGCAGGCCTGGGACGTCGATTACTACGTGTTCAGCTTCTACAAGACCTATGGGCCGCATTTCGCCGTGCTCTACGGCAAGTACGAAAAGCTGCTCGACCTCGACGGGCTCTACCATTACTTCTACGGCCGCGAGAAGGTGCCGACGAAGCTCGAACCCGGCAATACGAACTACGAACTCGCCTGGGGGTCGGCCGGCATCGTGGATTACCTCGACGCGCTCGGCGGCGGCACCGGCGATCGCGGCGCCATCACGCGGGCCTATCACGCGATGGCCGAGCAGGAGGACGCGATCGGAGCGCGCCTCCTCGGTTTTCTCGGATCACGCAACGACGTCCGGGTCATCGGCCGGCGAGACGCCGATGCCGCATCCCGCGTCCCGACCATCGCCTTCAAGGCCCGGGCGCGCGACGCCGCCGCGATCGTGCGGGACGTCGATCAACACGAACTCGGCATCCGCTTCGGCGACTTCCATTCGCGCCGACTGATCGAACGCCTCGACCTCGCCGAGGACTCGGGCGTCGTGCGGGTGTCGATGGTCCACTACAACACGCTCGAGGAGGTCGACCGGCTCATCGGGGCGCTCGAACCGGCGCTCGGGTGATGAACCGGCGGCCTCGGTGCGCTATACGGTCGTGACGAGAGCGGTCGAGGAGTCCTCTATGTCTGGCATGGCACCCCGTCGGGCTCGTGCGACACTGTCCGACTACGAAGCGTTCATCGTGCCGCTTCCCGAGAACGAACGCTGGGAACTGGTCGATGCCGTCATGGAGGCGGTGACCAACCCCGGCGGCGTTCGGATGATGCACCCGGCATAGACCTCGCTGGACAGCTCTCCCTTGATACTCAGGTGCGACGAAGGATCCCTCATGACGCTTGATCTTGCCATCCGGGGCGGCACGGTCGTGACCGCGGCCGATGTCATGCGCTGCGACGTCGGCATCCGCGACGGCCGCATCGTGGCGCTCGGCGAGGACGTCGGCCCGGCCGACCGCACCGTCGAGGCCGACGGCCTGCTGGTGCTGCCGGGCGGGATCGACAGCCATGTCCACCTCGATCAGTTCCAGGGCGACGACATCACCATGGCGGACGGGTTCGCGTCCGGCACGGTCAGCGCGGCCGCTGGCGGCAACACCTGCGTCATCCCCTTCGCGGCCCAACGCCGCGGCGAGAGCCTGCGCGGAGCCGTGGAGGCCTATCACGAGAAGGCGCGTGGCCAGGCGCTGGTCGATTACGGGTTTCACCTGATCATCACGGACCCGACCCCGGGCGTGCTCGGACAGGAACTGCCGGCGCTGGTCAAGGACGGCTATTCCTCGTTCAAGGTCTTCATGACCTACGACGACATGGTGCTGAACGACCGGCAGTTGCTCGAGGTGTTCGACGTCGCCAAGCAGGAAGGCGCGCTCGTGATGGTCCATGCCGAGGGCTACGACGCCATCAAGTTCATGGCGGATCGGCTGGAGCGGGCCGGACAGACCGCACCCTATTACCACGGGGCATCGAGGCCCGAACTCGTCGAGCGGGAGGCCACCCACCGCGCCATCTCGCACGCCGAACTGACCGGCATCCCGATCATGATCGTTCACGTCTCGGGACGAGACGCCATCGAGCAGATCGAATGGGCGCGGCAGCGCGGCCTCAGGGTCTTCGCCGAAACCTGTCCGCAATATCTCGTGCTGACGGCCGACGACATGAAAGGCCTGAACATGGATATGACGGGCGCGAAATATGTCTGTTCGCCTCCGCCGCGGGACAAGGCCTCGCAGGAGGCCGTCTGGCGTGCCCTGTCGGGCGGCGTGTTCCAGACCTTCTCGTCGGACCACTGCCCGTTTCGCTATGCCGACGATGCCGGCAAGACCGGCCCCAAGGCCCGCACCTCGTTCCGCTGGGTGCCGAACGGCATACCGGGCATCGCGGCGCGCCTGCCGATCCTCTTCTCGGAAGGCGTCAAGAAAGGCCGGATCTCGCTGCAGGAGTTCGTGGCCCTGTCGTCCACCAATCACGCCCGCATGTACGGGCTCTACCCCCGCAAGGGCTCGATCGCGATCGGGGCCGACGCCGACATCGCCCTCTGGGACCCCGACAGGCGCGTGACCCTGACCCAAGACGTGATGCATCACGGAAGCGACTACACGCCCTACGAGGGGTTCGAGGTCACGGGCTGGCCGGTCACGACCATGGTGCGCGGCCGCACGGTCTTCGATGACGGCCAGCCCGTCGCTCCGACCGGCCATGGTGTCTTCCTGCCACGAGGACCGTCGGGCTATCTTTGAGCCTGCTTGCGCTTCTCCGGCACAGGTCGAACACGGGGTCGGATCGCCGTGGGTATCGTTCCGCTCCAGCAGGATCGGTCAGTGGCGTGACTCACGGATGCATTGATCCGGCGACCCGATCATGCGCTATGGCGGCGAGCAGCCCGCGAAGGGAGACATGATGAAGTTCTTGGTGACTTATCGGGAGCGGAAGGCGGATTTCGACCCCGCCGCCGCTCAGCGGCGCGCCGGACGGCTGCTGACGGAGCGGGCCATGCCGGCTGGCCTCAAGGTTCACCAGCTTCTGTCGAGCATCGGCGGTGGCGGAGGCTATGCCGTGGTGGAAACCGCCGAAGCGGCGGATCTCCAGCATCTCGCCGGCCTCTTTTCGGCCTACGATTGCCGGATCGAACCGGTCATAGACCTGTCTTTCGTGGATGCGGTTCGATCGAACCCAGTCGGGTCGAGGGAGGCTCCGCACCATGCTCCCCTACCCGAGATGCCCCTCGCCGAGCCACACGAAGGTGCGTTCTCGGACGATGACGTCTACGACACGGAAGATTGACGGCAAGCGAGATCTCGCCGGGGATCGTTGTTCCGCTCAGCCCTTTACGCGAGCTTTTCTAGCGGCGTAACGAGCGTCCCGGATGGCCTTGCGCTCCGCCTCGTCGGCGAGGATACGGGCTGCACGCTCGAGGCGCGCCGATTCGGCAGCCGCCTTTTCGAGCTCGAGCTGTGCCTGCCGCTCGGCCTCGGACGCAGCCTCTGCAGCTTCACGCGCGGCACGCTCTTCGGCCTCCCGGGCGAGTTGGGCCCGACGCGCTTCTTCCTTTTCGGCCTGACGCTTTTCCCGGGCCTCGACGATAGCTTGGCGCTCGGCCTGCTTGCGCAGGACCTCTGGATCGTCGGGAGCCGGCTTCGACTTCAGTTTCTCGACCAGGGCCTGTTTGGCCGTGGCAGCAGAGGTGATGCGATCGGCGAAATTGGTGTTGTTGAATCTACCCACTTTTGGTCCATACTCGAGTTTGGCCCGGAAGGCGGCTTTCGCGATGCGAGCTTGCCCATACACATCGGCCTTCGGGCGCGCAGCTTATATAAGGTCCGCGACAAGCGGTGAAAAGCGCCTTCGAGGCCACTTCGGGCCGCTTGCGCGCAAAAACTTGGGTCGTCGGTCGAGCGCGGCGCTTGCCGACACGAAGCTCTACGCTGGCGCTACTCCGGCTTCCTGAACAACAGGACGAAATTGTCGGGCTCGCCGATCGAGGTGTACCGGTCGCGGTCCTCGTTCCCGAGCGCCAAGGTGGGAGGAAGCGTCCACACCCCCTTGGGCCAGTTCGCCGTGTCCTTCGGGTTGGCCTCGATTTCCGACGAGGCGACGAAGGCGAAACCGGCAAGTTCCGCCAGCCCTTTGGCGTAATCTTCTCGCACGTAGCCGTCGCCGGCCTTCAAGTCCTGCTGTCCGCTCCTATGACCACGATGGTCTTCCATGGCCAACATGCCGCCGGGTTTCAGCGCCGTGTAGCAATCCACCAGGGCTTGCTCGGCGAACCCCTGCTTCATCCAGACATGCAGGTCACGGAAACTCAGGATCAGGTCGACCGATCCGGCCGGTGCGATCGCATCCTGGCCCGGTCCCATCCGGGTCAGTTTCACGCGTCCGTAACGGCCGCGGTCGTCGGCGAGCCGGTGGATGAAGTAGGAGTTTCGCTTCTCGGCCGCCTCGCGGTCGGGGCTGTCGGGCTCCGTCGTTTCCAACGCCGCATAATATGTTCCCGCGCCATGGAGGTAGGGCGCCAGGATCTCGGTCCAGTAACCGCCCGCCGGCCAGATCTCGACCACGGTCGACGACGGCGTCAGGCCGAAGAACGCGAGCTCCTCCAGCGGATGCCGGACGGCATCCCGCTCGACCATCCGCGGGCTGCGACCCGGGTCTTCGACCGCGGCCCTGAGAGCGGCATCGCTCGGGGCGGGCGCTTCCTCGGCGTGCGTCGCTGAGGACAGGAGCATCGCCGCCATGGCTGCAGCGATCGTCGGCATCCGCTTCATGTGACGTCCAGGGTCTCAGGCGCGCGCAAAACGGTCGTGGTTGAGGCGCCAGACCGACAGGTTCAACGCCCCCGCGATCGTGACCCAGAGGAGGTAGGGGGCCAGCAGCCACGCCGCCGCTTCGCTCACCTGCGCAAACCCCATGAGCGTGGCGACAATGGCGAACCACATCAGGATCAGATCCACGAACGCGAGATCGGCACGCCGCAAGCCGAAGAACAGTCCGGACCAAGCGGCATTGAAGACGAGTTGCGCGGCGTAGAAGGCGAACGGCAGCGTCGTCAAGCCTCCGGCCCGCCACGCGAGCCATCCCGAGATCGCGATCATCAGGTAAAGCGGCGTCCAGACGACGGGGAACACCCAGGGCGGCGGAGTCCAGAAGGGTTTCCGCAGCGTCTCGTACCAGTCGTCCGGCTTGAACAGCGCCCCGCTCGACGCGGCCACGCCAGCCACGGCGACGAAGCCCGCAAGGCCGAGAACCGTGGTGATCTGCATGTGGTGTCGCCTCCGGCCCGATCCGCTATCGCCAGATCAATAGCACGATCGTGAGGAACAGGCAGGCGATCGGAATGGCCATCTGCGCCGGCCTTAGCCTCGCGAAATAGAGCGGCGCTTCGAGCCGGCGAGCCGCGATCGGGTCGAGAACCTCGAGGCCGAGATAGCCGACCAGCAGCAGGATCGCGGCCACGGTCGGCAAGGCCAACGCAGTCGACACGATAGCCGCGAAACCGAGACAGAACAGACCCAGCATCGTCACGATCTGCGCGGCCGTCTCCCCTCCCGGCGTGCGGAAGCTGAGGCCTCGCCGGACACCCGACAGGAACGTCAGGATCGCGCAGCCCCAGAACAGCGTGATCGCCAGCGCCGCGCCGCGCCAGGGTTCCGACGCCAGCCAGAACGTCAGCAGGCCGAGCACGAACGGGACCATGGCGACATAGCCGAAGAAGAGGCCGAGCCAAGGCGTTTCGCGGGGCTCGGTAATCTCGAAAGAGATGGCGTCGGGCAGAGGCTCGGTCATGTCCGGGCAACGCGGCCGGCACGGCCGTGGTTGCCCCCGACGCCCGCTCGACGGGCGGGATCGGTCAAGGGCCTCGACCGGCTTTGCCGTTCAGACCAGCACGCCGTGGCAATGCTTGTACTTCTTGCCCGAGCCGCAAGGACAAGCCTCGTTGCGCCCGACCTTGCCCCAGCTCGACGGCTCCGCGGGGTCGCGGCTGGTGGGCGCGGCTTCGGTCAAGCGCGCCATGATGGTCGTGGCTCCTCCGTCTTCGCCGAAGTCACCGGCCGACAAACGGGCGTTCATGTCGGCGATCGCCATGTCGTCGTCCCCGGTCAGCGGGTCGACGTGGGTGGCGAACATCGGCGGCAGATCCTGGCTGACCGCAGGCTGGTCGAACGCCACTTCGACCCGCATCAGCTGCGCCGTCACCACCTCGCGCAGCTTGGTGATCAGCCCGTCGAAGAGGTCGAAAGCCTCGGACTTGTATTCGTTGAGCGGGTCGCGTTGCGCCATGCCGCGCCAGCCGATGACCTGGCGCAGGTGGTCCAGCACCACGAGGTGTTCACGCCACAAATGATCGAGCACCTGCAGGACGATCTGCTTTTCGATGTAGCGGGAGAGGTCGGGTCCGTTCTTCGCGACCCGGCCGACATAGGCTTCGTCGACCGCCTTGTTGAGGCGCTCGCGCATCTCCTCGTCGGCGATGCCCTCTTCCTTGGCCCAGTCCTCGACGGGCGGTTCCACGTTCAGGCCGTCGCGCAACGCGTCCTTGAGGCCGGCGATGTCCCAGGCTTCGGGATAGGCATCATGCGGCATGAACCGCGCCACCAGGTCGTCGACGACCCCGGTCCGCATCTCGCCAATCGTTTCCTCGAGCGACTCCTGCCCCATCATGTCGCGGCGCTGCTCGAAGACCACACGACGCTGATCGTTCATCACGTCGTCGTATTTCAGGATGTTCTTGCGCATGTCGAAGTTGCGGGCTTCGACCTTCTGCTGCGCCTTCTCCAGGGCCTTGTTGATCCACGGGTGGACGATGG
>CAXUOD010000044.1:0-29582 GCA_964252585.1 uncultured Lichenihabitans sp.
GCCGACGCCGCGCGCCGATGACCTTGCCGGCCCCGTGTCGGCGGCGCTTCGCCTCATGCGGGACGTGTTGCAGGCGGATGTGTTCGATCCCGCGGCGGCCGATGGCACGGTCACGGTGGCGATGACCGACTACGCCGCCTTCGTCCTGCTGCCGCCGCTGCTGGCGCGGCTCGCTGTCGAGGCTCCGCGCCTCGATGTGCGGGTGCGCGGTATCTTCGGCCGGGCCGAGGCGCTCGACCTGCTCGACGATGGCGAGGCGAATCTCGCGATCGGCTTTCCCGTCGAAGCGTCGGCTCGCATCCTGGTCCATCCGCTGCTCCACGAAGGCTTCGCGTGCATCGCGCGCCTTGGCCATCCGGCCTTTGCGGAAGGCGCAGGTCTGGAGGCCTTCGCAGCCGCCCAGCACCTCCTCGTATCGCCCGAAGGTGACCGCATGGGCCTCGTCGACCGCAAGCTGGCCGCGCTCGGCCTCGAACGCCGCATCGTCCTGAGCCTGCCGCAGTTCCTGGTCGCGCCGTTCGTGGTCGCCGATACCGACCTCGTCGCGACGCTCGCCTCGCGTGTCGCTCGGCGGTTCGCCGCGGCCAGCCTCGGCATTGCCGTGCATGAGCCACCGATCCCGCTGCCCGGCTGGCCGCTTTCGATGATGTGGCATCGCCGGGTGGACGACCACCCCGCCACGATCTGGCTGCGGGACCGCATCGCCGAAGTCTCGACCCTGGCCTGACACCATCGCCGGCAGCGATACCGCCATATCGATTCTCGCCATTTCCCTTTCCTTGGCGGCTCTGTTCTTTCAAGTTGCTGCGAAGCAGAGGGATAGCGACCATGCGCGTATTGGTAACGGGTGCGACGGGCTTGATCGGCGGCGCGGTCGCACGCCGGTTGGCGTCGGCAGGGCACGAGATCGTGGGACTTGCGCGTTCGGACGCGAACGCGGCCCAACTCACCGGCCAGGGATATACGGCGGTCCACGGCGACCTCGCCGACGCGTCCAGCATTGGCGAAGCCGCCCGCGGGGCCGATGCGGTCGTTCACGCCGCCTCGACCACCGATCAGAACAGGGCGGCTTACGACGAAGCGGCGACGCGTTCGATCGTCGATGCACTGCGCGGCACGGCCAAGCGGTTCGTCTATACGAGCGGTTGCCTGCTCTACGGCGCCACCGGCGATACGCCCGCGACCGAAGACAGCCCGCTTCATCCCCTCGAACTGGTGCGGTTCCGCCAGGTTCTCGAAGGTGAGGTCCTCGCGGCCGCCGCCGATGGCGTCCACTCGATCGTGATCCGTCCGGGTTGGGTCTACGGCAACCGGGGCGGCACCGCGATGATGATGGTCGGCTCGGCCAAGGAGCATGGCGCGGCGCGCTACGTCGGAGACGGGAAGAACCGTTGGACGACGGTTCATGCCGACGATCTGGCGGACCTTTACCTGCTCGCGCTCGAAAGGGCGCCCGCGGCCTCGATCTTCAACGGCGCCCATGGCGCGGCCATCCCGCTCATCGAGATCGCGCGTGCGGCGAGCGAGGGCGCCGGTGCCGAGGGCCGGGTGTCGGAATGGCCGCTGGACGACGCACGGCAGGTGCTCTGGGGCTTTGCGGACGCGATCGCGTGCGATCAGGTGATCTCGGGCGAACTGGCCGGGTCCGAGCTTGGGTGGCGCCCGTCGCGGCCTTCGATCGTCGACGAACTGCGCTCTTACGCCCGAACGGCCGCCTGAAGCCGACCCCCGCCCTGTTGCCCCGCTCGTTCCTGGCTCCGCCAGTGGTGTTCGGGGTGCTTGCCGTCGGGAGGCCAGCCTCCGACCGACCCGGCGCCGGACGCCAGCCGGAAGCTGGTCCACCCCCTTCCCTGCGTGACGGCCGACGCGAGGCGTCGAAGGAGTTCCAGGATGCTGCATGTCGTCGTGGTCTGGCTGCTCGTCGTCGCGTTCTTCGGCGCAGGGCTGTTCAATGCGATCGGTACGCGCGCCACGCAGGACGATTTTGCCCGGTGGGGTTATCCGCGTTGGTGGTGCCGCGTGACCGGCGGCCTGGAAATCGTGAGCGCGGCGCTGATCGCCCTTCCTGCCAGCCGCGGCGTAGGGATCGCGTTCGGCGCCGTCATCATGGCCGCCGCCATCGCCACGGTCCTGCGCCGCCGGGAGTTCTCGCATATGGCGCCGCTCGGCGTCTTCGCCGCTCTGCTCGTACTGGCGGCGACCGTTCCCTGAACCACTGCCCTTTCCCCGCGAATCGGCAGGCAAAGGGAAGACCGTCCCTCGCGCGGCGACCGGTCTTCGGGGGGCGTGGGGGTGCTGCTTCCGCAACTGTTCCCGGATCAGCTTTTCTCGATGAACCTTTGATTTGTACTCGGAAACGGGACGAGCACGCCTAGCACCCTGGCAAGCGTTCTGCCCGGAGGACAGAACATGCCGTCCGACAATCGCTATCGACGTCATACCGCTCACCGACATAACGTAGCGGAACCTGATCAACGTGAGGCGATCGACGCCGTGCAACGCCCCTCCTCCTTCAGCAACAAGATCGGGTCCCTGGTGCTCATCGCGGCCGTGGCGGCGGGCGGCGCCGCGGCCTTCGCCTATACGGGCGGCTTCCTCACCCCCCGCCGCCTGACGCCCGCCAAGGTGGTCGACGCCTTGGCGCCGCCCACCGGTCCGGTGCTGGGTCACCGGCGCAACCACGCCAAGGGCATCTGCTTCCTCGGCTCCTTCGCGGCGAACGGCGCGGGCTCGGCCCTGAGCCACGCACAGGTGCTGGCCAAGGGGACCTACCCCGTGGTGGGTCGCTTCAACCTCGGGACGCCCGACCCGGGCACCCCCGACGGCGAGGTGCGGGTGCGTGGCTTCAGCGTCGCGATCATGCCGGACGGAGGGCAGCAGTGGCGCGTTGCCATGATCGACCTGCCCTTCTTCCCCGTCTCGACCCCGCAGGCCTTCTACGAGCTGCTCGTCGCCTCCGCCCACAAGGACGACCCGAACGCGATGAAGGACTTCGCCGCGGCGCACCCCGAGATCGGCGCCTTCGGGGCCTGGGCCGCAAGCGCCCCTTACACGGCGAGCTATGCCGAGGAGCGCTACAACAGCCTCGACAGCTTCGTGTTCACGGATGGATCGGGCGCGGATCGCATCGTGCGCTGGTCGTTCGTACCGGCCGCAGAGCCCGAAACCGTCTCGGTCGACGATCTCAAGGCGCGCGGTCCCGACGATCTCGAAAACGAGATCGCGAAGCGCGTCGCCGCAGGTCCGCAACGCTGGACGCTCGTCGTCACCGTGGCCGAGCCCGGCGACCCCACCGCCGATCCGAGCAAGGCCTGGCCGGAGGGGCGGCGCACGGTCGATGCCGGCACGCTGACGGTCGACAAGACTGTGCCCGAGGCGGACGGTCCCTGCCGCGAGATCAACTACGACCCGACCGTGCTGCCCGACGGCATGCGGACATCCGACGACCCGTTCCCGGCCGCGCGCTCGGCCGCCTATGCGGTGTCGTACGATCGCCGCACGGCCGAAGCCGCCGACTATCCCCGCAACGCCTCGCCGGGAGCGCAGCCGTGATCGCCGCCCACCGTTTCACGCCGACCCAACGCGTCCTGCACTGGGTCATGGCCGTGGCCATCCTGGCCATGCTGTTCATCGGGGTCGGCATGGTGTCGACGATCCGTCCCGACTACCTGTCGCTGGTGTCGATCCACAAGCCGCTCGGCCTCGCGATCCTGATCCTGGCGCTGGTGCGGATCGCCGTGCGGCTGCGCGTCGGGACCCCGGGCCTGCCGCGTGACCTGCCCGCGCCTATGAAGCTTGCCGCACAGCTGTCGCACTACGCGCTTTATGCGCTCATGCTCGCCATGCCGCTCATCGGCTGGGGCATGCTGTCGGCAGCCGCCTACCCCGTGCAGGTCTTGGGCGTGACCCTGCCTGCCATCCTGCCGCAGAACGACGGCCTGCACGCGGCCTTGTGGACCGCGCATCGCGCCCTGGCCTTCGCGTTCTTCGCACTGATCCTCGTCCACATGTCGGCGGGTCTGTTCCATGCCCTCGTACGGCGCGACGGGGTTTTCGAGTCGATGGCGCCCGTGCCGACGAGCGGCGGGGTGGTCGAACCGGCGGAGTGATCCGCCCTGTTCCAGAGCAGTATCGGATCGGATGGAATCGCTCGACATTCTAAGCTGGAGCGAATTCGCCAAAGGCGAAAGCGCTCTAGTCGAACCAGATCGGCTCAGAGCCGGCGCGGCTCGGGCCGTGGCACGGCGTCGAGCAGCGCCTGCGTGTAGACATGCTGCGGGTTCTCGAACACGGCTCGCCGCGAGCCTTGCTCGACGATCTCGCCGCCGCGCATCACCGCCACCCGATGGCTCATCCGCTCCACAACGGCCATGTCGTGCGAGATGAACAGGTAGGCGAGGCCCATCTCTTCCTGCAGTTCGAGCATCAGGTCGAGCACGTGGCCCCGCACCGAGACGTCGAGCGCCGAGACGCTCTCGTCCGCCACGATGATCTTCGGTTGCAGGGCGAGCGCCCGGGCGATGCAGATGCGCTGGCGCTGTCCCCCCGAGAACTCGTGCGGGTAGCGTGTCGCGTGGTCCGGCGACAGGTGGACGCGCCTCAGCAGGGCCATGACGCGGTCGCGGCGCTCGGCCGGCGCGCCGATGTCGTGGATGGCGAGCGGCTCGGCGATGGCGGCGCCGACCGATAGGCGCGGGTCGAGCGACGCGTAGGGGTCCTGGAAGATCATCTGGGCCTTGCGACGCACCGGCTTCATGGCGCGATGCGAGAGACCCGCCACGGCGGTCCCATCGATCACCACCTCGCCCGTGAACGGAACGAGGCCCAGCACCGCCTTGCCGGTCGTGGACTTGCCCGAGCCGCTTTCGCCGACGAGGCCGAGCGTCTGGCCCGGTTGCAGTTCGAAACTAACGCCCCTGACGGCCGGCGCGGACGTGGCCCTGCCGCCGAACCAGCCGGCGCGACCGCCGTACGAGACCCCGAGATCGCGGACGAACAGCACCGGTCCCGGGCTCGCGGCCTTTGGGGCCGCGTTCGACACGCGCGGTGGCCCGTCGTGGCCGGTCCGGCTGCCGAGCCGGAGCACGGCCGTGAGCAACGTCTTGGTGTAGTCGTGCCGGGGCCGCTCGAAAACGTCGAGGACGGAGCCTTGCTCGACCATGCGGCCGGTCTTCAGCACGGCGACACGGTCGGCCATCTCGGCCACCACCCCCATGTCATGGGTGATGAGAAGGATGGACGTGCCGAACTCGGCCTTGAGCTCGCGCATCAGGGTCAGGATCTGGGCCTGGACCGTCACGTCGAGCGCGGTCGTGGGTTCGTCGGCGATCAGGACCTTGGGACGGCACGAGAGCGCCATGGCGATCATCACGCGCTGCCGCATGCCGCCCGAGAGCTCGTGCGGGTATTGGCCCATGCGCCGCGCCGGTTCGGTGATGTGGACGGCATCGAGCATGGCGCGAGCGCGGACCTCGGGAGTTTCGACGGTACGGACGATCGAGCGAGACGCCGGCCAGCTGACGGCGGCTTCGGCTTCGGCGAATCCGGCCGGCACGCTTTGCCTGGCGCCCTCCCGCCGCATCGACGCGCCCGCCGAGCCGCCGCCGTGGGTGCGGATGGCCTCGGTCAGCTGCGCCCCGATCGTCATGACCGGGTTGAGCGACGTCATCGGCTCCTGGAAGATCATAGCGACGTCGCCACCCCGAAGCAGGCGCATGGCACGCTCCGGCAGTGTCGTGAGCTCCCGTCCGGCGAGCGTGATGGAGCCGCTGCGTCGGCGTAGCGAAGGCGACAGGAGCCGCATGATCGAGAGCGCCGTGAGCGACTTGCCCGAGCCCGACTCGCCCGCGAGACACAGCGTTTCGCCCGGAGCCAGCGCGAAGCCGACACCTTCGAGCACCGGGCGCAGTCCTTCGGGCGTCCGGGCATCGATGCACAGATCCTCGACCCCGAGGATCGGGGACGGCTGGGCGGATACGTTCACGAAAAGACGATTCGCGGGAAATAATACGACACCAGCCAGTTCGGCTGGTCGACGATCTCGCTGATGCGAAGGTCGCCGCAGACGGAGAGCAGGATGTAGGCGTCGATGGGCGCGAGACCGTGTTCGGCCGCGAGCAGGTCGATCATGCGCATTACGCTTTCGCGCGCCGCCGTCATGAGGTCGGGGCCGATGCCGGTCGTCGCCTCGTAGCCGGCGCCGTCGAGGTGGCGCGTCACCGGGCCGGGCATCGTGAACCGTGGGCTCTGGAGGTTGGCGCCCTTCACGAGATCGAGCGTGAGTTCGACATCCATCTGGCTCTCGATCGCGGTGCCGCAGACCTCGCCGTCGCCCTGCGCCGCATGCGTATCGCCGATCGAGAACAGCGCGCCCTCAACCTCGACCGGCAGGTACAGCGTGGTGCCGGCCGCGAGGTCTCGGATGTCGAGGTTGCCGCCGACGCGCCGCGGCGGCACCACGGAATGCACGCCGGGCTCGGCCGGCGCCAAGCCGATCTCGCCAGCGAAAGGTTTCAGGGGGACGCGGCCCTTGGGTCCGTAGACGGCCGGCGCCAGGCTCGACGCATCATAGGTCCACATGTGCAGCGCCGGGTCCGGGAACTGGTCGGCCAGCAGCCCGAATCCGGGGATGTTCGCGGTCCAGCCGAGCCCGGAAGGGATGAAGCTCCGGAAGGTGATCTTGAGGGCGTCGCCCGGCGCGGCACCCTCGACGAAGACCGGGCCCGTGACCGGATTGACCCTGGAGAAGTCGAGCGTCGTCACGTCCGCCGCGGTCGATCCCGGCTTGAAGTGACCATCACCCGCATCGAGGCATTCGAAGTGGATCGTCTGGCCCGGCCGGCAGGTCAGGGCCGGTGCGAAGTCGCGGCTCCAGCCGAAGTTATGCCGGTCGCGGTGGATCGTATAATCGCAAGCCATACACATCGCCGTGTCCTCGGGCTGGGAGCGCCCTTCTCCCGCAGCGGGAGAAGGTGTCGGCACGCAGTGACGACGGATGAGGGGAAGCGTGGGGACGGGCTCCCTCATCCGGCCCTGCGCGCCACCTTCTCCCGCCAGCGGGAGAAGGAAGGATAGCGTCAGTTCTTGGCGTAGATCGCCTCGTAGTCGATGACGCGGGTCGGATCGATGTAGATCTCGTCGGGTCCCCCCATGCGCTTCGACTTCGCCACCACCCGGCGCTCATTGAAGACCGGCACCCAGGGCGCCGCCTGCGTCTGGATGTCGGTGAAGATCTGCGCCCAGACCTTGTAGCGGGCGTCCTTCTCGTCGGGCTTCGACATGGCGTCGGCCTTGGTGCCGCGCTCCTCGAAGGTCTTGTCGCAATACCAGGACCAGTTCCAGCCGCCCGTCACGGCACCGCCACAGCCGAGGATCGGCCCATAGAAGTCGGACGGATCCGGGAAGTCGGCGATCCAGCCCATGCCGCCCGACCACGTCAGCGTCGACTGGTCCTTGTTGCCGCCGGCCGCGATGACTTCGGGCTGCGCCAGGGCCTTGATGTCGGCCTTGATGCCGATCGCCGCGAGATCCTGCTGGATGGCCTGGGCGATGCGCGGGTTCGGGTCGGTGTTCATGGCCCAGAGTTCGGTCGAGAAGCCGTCCTTCAGGCCGGCGTCGGCCAGCAGTTGCTTGGCCTTGGCGACATCGTAGGGATAGCCCTTGTACGACTCGTCGTAGCCCGGCATCAGCGGGGGAAGCACCTGGGACGCGGGCGTCGCCCGGCCGTTGATGATGCGGATGATGCGATCCTTGTTGATCGCCATGTTGAGGGCCTGCCGCACCCTCACGTCGTCGAAGGGCTTCTTGGTCGTGTTGATCGTGATGTAGCTCGTCTCGAACTGCGCCCGATCGACGATCATGGCGGCGGCATCGGGCGAGTCCTTCATCTCGAGGTATTTGGCCGGCGGAATGCCGTCGCCCGCGATGTCGACCTCGCCCTTCTGCAGCCGCAGGATCGCGACGAGCGGCTCCTGCCCGATCTCGACCCGGAAGCCGTCGAGGTTCGGCCGTTCGCGGAAATATTCGGCGTTGCGCGAGAAGACGAGCCGCTGGCCCGTCACCCACTCGTCGAGCTTGAAGGCACCCGAACCCACCGGCTTCTTGCCGAAGTCGCCACCCTCGGCCTCCACGACCTCCTTGGGCACGGCGGACGAGAAGTTCAGCGCCAGGACATTGAGGAAGGTCGCGTCGGGCTGGGTCAGGGTGAACTTCACCGTCGCGTCGTCCGGCGCCTCGATGCCGGCGATCGTCTGGGCGGAGCCGTCGGCCATCTTGTCCTGGCCGACGATCGAGTGATAGAAGCCGCCCCCCGGCCCTTGCGTCTTCGGATTAACGGCGCGTTCGATCGAATATTTCACATCGGCCGCCACCACCTTGCGGCCATTGGTGAACTTGGCCTTCGGGTTCAGCTTGAACGTGTACACGAGGCCGTCGGGCGAAATGGTCCAGCTGTCGGCCAGCGACGGCACGATGTCGGTGGTGCCGAACGTGTAGTCCACGAGTCGCGAGAACAGGCCGTTGATCATCGACCAGTTCTGCCAGTCGTAGCCGATGGCGGGGTCGAGCGTCGCCATGTCGTCCTTGTAGGTGACCACGATGGTCCCGCCCTGGACGGGCTTGTCGTCGGCCCGCGCCGGCAGGCTCGCGAGGGTGGCGCAGGCGAGCGCGAGCGCCGCCGTCGTGGTGTTCAGCCATGTCTTGGTCATCAGCGACTCCTTCGCAACGAGAATTCAGCGGCCGCGGATCCGCGGATCGAGAACGGGGGCGACCACGTCGGCCAAGAGATTTCCGAGCACGATGGCGAGCGACGAGACGAGCGTCACGCCCATGATGATCGGCACATCGACCTGCTGGATCGCCTGCCAGGCCAGTTGGCCGATGCCGGGCCAGCCATAGACGGCTTCGACCACGACGACCCCGCCCATGAACTGGCCGATGTCGATGCCGATCATGGCGACGATCGGCAGCAGCGCATTCGGCAAGGCATGGCGCAGGATCACGCGGGCCCGGGTGAGGCCCTTGGCGCGCGCGGTGCGCACGTAGTCCTGGTGAAGCACGTCGATCATGGCAGAACGCACCATGCGGGCGTACCAGCCGGCGCCGAGCAGGCCGAGCGTCAGGGCGGGCAGCACGACATGCGAGGGCGTGCCGTAGCCGCTCATCGGGAACCAGCCGAGCGTCGCGGCGAAGACATAGAGCAGGAGGAGGGCGACCACGAACTGTGGCGACGACACGCCCACGAAGGCCAGCGTCATGACGATCCGGTCGACGAACCCGTTGCGCTTGACGGCCGCCAGGACGCCGAACGTGAGGCCGAGCGCCACCTCGACCAGGATCCCGGTGACCATCAGGGCGAGGGTCGCCGGGATGCGTGAGACGATCAACGCCGCGACATCGCTGCGCTGGATATAGGAACGGCCGAGATTGCCACGCAGAAGGCCGGACAGATAACGCCAGAACTGCAAGGGCAACGGCAGGTCGAGGCCGAGTTGATGGCGCACGTTGGCGATCATCTGGGCATTGGCGCTGCGGCCGGCGATCAGCGCGGCCGGGTCGGCCGGCAGGTAGTGCAGCAGCAGAAAGGTCACGAGCGCCACGCCGAACAGGATCGCGGCGGCCTGGAGCAGGCGTTTCCCCAAAAGCAGCGCCATCAGCCACGGCCCCGCTGGGTCGGGTCGAGCAGGTCGCGCAGCGCATCGCCGACGAGGTTGAACGACAAGGCGGTGAGCAGGATGATGGCGCCCGGAATGAACACGAGCCAGGGCGCGCTCTGGAAGTAGCTCTGGCTTTCGAAGATGATGTTGCCCCAGGACGGTTGCGGTGGCTGCACGCCGACGCCGAGGAACGACAGCGTCGCCTCGAGCAGCACCGTCGTGGCGATGCCGAGCGTGCCCCAGACGATCGCGGTCGGCACGAGATGGGGGGCGATGTGGCGGAACAGGATGCGCCCGTGCCCGGCCCCCAGCGAGCGCTCGGCCAGGATGAAGTCGCGCTCGGCCAGCCCTCGGGTTTCGGTATAGACGATGCGGGCGATCTGCACCCAGTTCACGAGCGCGATCACCAGGGCGACGATCCACAGGCTCGGGTGCAGCAGCGCCGCCAGCACGATGGCGAGCAGCAGTGCCGGGAAGGCCATCATGAGGTCGGTGAAGCGCATGAGGGCGCTGCCGATGAAGCCCGCCCGATAACCCGCCACGATACCCACCACCATGCCGATCGCAACCGCGACACCGTTGGCCACGAGGCCGATCATCAGCGAGGTCCGCGCTCCGAAGAGGAGGCGGGACAGGAGATCGCGGCCGAGGGTGTCGGTGCCGAGCCAGTAGTGGTTGCCCGGCGGCAGGGGCGCGCCCTCCAGCGACAACCCATCGAAGGGCTGGTCGTCGGGCGAGAAGGGCGCGATCCAGGGCGCCGCGATCGCGGCCAGCACCACGAGCACGATCAGGATGCCGGCCAACACCGTGGCGGGACGGCGGATGAGTTCGCCGACGAGGCGGGTCATCCGGTTTCCGAGACGACGTCTCGGCCCGAGAGAATGGATGCCGCGACCTGTTCGAGCGGGAGGCGGCGGCGCATCGCGGCTCGCTGAAGGTCGCGATAGGCCGCGGCCTCGTCGCAGTGCCGCTTCGCCATGAGGGCTTCGACCGCCCGCAGCACGAGCGGGCGGAGCCGGATCCGCTCCTCGAGATCGGCGATGCGGGCCGCCGTCCGGCGGGCGTCCGCATGAAACCGAGTGGCCATGACCAGCGCCGGGAAGACCGCGGAGGCGACGACGGGCTTGGCGATGATGGCCTGCGCGCCCTGTTCGAGCGCCCAGGCGATGCGGCCCGGCGCTTCGGAGCCGAGCAGGGCCACCACCGGAACGGGGTTGCGGCCCGGCGCCCAGGGCAGAAGCTCGCTCCAACCCGCATCCGCATCCACCAACACGAGATCGGGAGAGGGATCGGCCGCCGCGAGGGGCAGCCACCGCAGGTCGACCCGGAGCCCCAACACCATCAGCTGGCGACCGAGGCGCTCGGACGTGTCACCGGGCCGGTGCAGGACGAGAGCATGGAGCCCGGTGAAATGGGGCGTCGTGCTCATGAGACGATCCGCAGATTGGGTCTCGCGGCCAGGGGCCGGCGGAACAGCGGCCGGCGTTCCGCGAGATAAGGATCCGCCGCGACCCTGGCCCTCGAGTGCAGGATCGCGAACCCATCGCCCGCGATCCGGCCGAGGTGGAACGGCAGGCTCGCATGGTTGGTTCTGGGGTCGATCGACAACGGACCGATGGGGCTCGCCGCGCCGACGCCGCGCACGGCATGCCGCACGGCCGGGGGATCGTCGGTTCCGCAGCGCGCGACCGTCTCGATGCAAAGCCGCACCGTCGCGTAGCTCGTGGCGAAGAAGCTCGATATGCGTCGCGTCGCACCGAACCTCGACGCCACCGCGGCCTTGAAGACCTGGTTCTCCGGTGTGTCGAGGCTGTCGAAATAGGATGCGGTGGCGAGATGCCCGTCCGCCACGCCGACACCGATCTCGCCGAGTTCGCATTCGGTGAGGTCGCAGCTCACGATCGGACAGCGCTGCGGGCTGAACCGCGGGTCGCGATCGGCGACGGCCCGCATGGACCGCAGAAAAGCGTAGCTGGAGGGGCCGATCAGGTTGTTCAGGATGAAGTCGGGATGACGCTCGACGATGTCGGCGACCAGGCGGTCGACCTCCGAGTCCTCGATCGGCAGGCATCGCTCGCCCACGATCGTCCCCCCGGCTTCCGTCACGATCTCCCGCGCGAGCCGGTTCATCTCCCAGCCCCAGACATAATTGGCGCCCGCCAGGTAGACGCGGCCGCCATGCCGCGGCAGGAGATCCTCGAACAACGGCACGAGATGCTGGTTCGGGCAGGCCCCGGTATAGATCACGCACTCGTTGGCTTCGAACCCCTCGTAGGGGCAGACGTACCAGAGCTGGCCGTCGTGCTTCTCGACGACCGGGATCACGTCCTTGCGGGCCTGCGACGTCAGGGTTCCGACGATATGGCGGCAGGCGAGGTCGCGCATCATGCTGCGTGCGAGAAGGATGTAGCGGTCGGCACAACCCTCGGGGTCGCCGTAGACGATGTCGATGTCGAACGGCAACGCCCGCTCGGCGCGCAGTTCAGCGACCGCGAGGTCGGCCCCGTCGCGGCAATCCCGCCCGATGGCCCCATAGGCACCAGAGGTCGAGAAAAGCACACCGAGACGCAGCGTTTCCATCGCGTTCCCATGAAAAAGCCCCATGCCGCGCATCCCGAGAAGGATGACGTCATGGGGCACGATTGCCCGTTGCCGTTGAGGCCAAAGTAGGCGAGCCCGTTCACCTTGGGCTACAAACCCAGTGTCGCATGGTCTCCACGCGAGTCAACGGGAGTTAAAGGGCAAAGCCCTGATGTGAACGCATGAATTGACGGCAGTCTGTTTACTTCTGCATCATGTCGAAAGGCGCGTCTTCGCGTGCGATGCAGTCGTTGTTCCATTGCAGGAGTTCGCGGGCCGCGGCGCGCGGCATCTTCGTCTGTCTCGTCGATGCCGATCAGCGGGCGGGCAGTTGATCCTCGTCGGTCCCGGGGTCGACGTCCGAGCAAGGGTGAGGAGCCGCCCGATACCTGGTGCACCGATCACGACACGAGCTCGCTCGCCAGCACCAGAGCGACTCCGGCCAGGATCAGGCCCGAAAAAAGGTCAAAGAGACGAGCGACGTTCCGACGTCCGACCACGGACGCAACCAGTCCGCCTAGGAAACTGTAGGCACAGCAGGCGATGGCCGCCATCGTCATCAGGCCCGTGACGAACTCGACCCTCATCGGCAACGTCTCGTAAGACTCGCAGAGCGCAGCCGGGATCAAGAGCAACTCCAGATACGTCAGCGGGTTCAGCCAAATCACGCGAAGGGCACGCCGCAGACAGGCGAGACGAGTCTCGCTGCATCGAGACCCCACCACGACCGATCCCTTGGCTGCCAGCCCCGCTCGCAACGAGAGGAATGCGAAGGATGACAGGGCCGCGAGGCCCAGTCCCGCCAGCGTCAACCGCATCGTGGCACCGAACAGTGCCAGCCGATCGGCGAACAAACACGCTATTGCCAGTAGTAAAGCATAACTGATCAGTACGGTCCCGATGACGACGCCGGTTCTGCCCCGGACAAGGCCTTCCCGTAGCAGCATAAGATTGTTGGGACCGACCGAAAGAACCGAGCCGACGCCCAGCATTACGCCACCCGTGAAGGCCGAGAGGCTTGGAACTGCGATTATGAACAACTCCATTGACGGCCACCCCCCTCTGTGAGTTGGATAAGCTTGTCGCGCTGAGTGGAAGCCGACGTGGGATGTGGTGTGGGAACTGGCATGGAAAGCGCTGGTGGACCCGACCGCGCGGGTGGCTCCGAACCAGAGGGTCAACATCATCTCACGGTCGGGTTGCTGGGCCCGATGCGTCTTTCGAACGGAGGCGTCGCGGTCGTCCTGCCGGGGTCACGCAAAGTGCGCGGCCTTTTGGCCTACTTGCTTATGGCGCGACGGCCGCTGCATCGCTCGAGACTCTGCGAGATCTTCTGGGACGGTCCGAACGACCCGCGCGGGGAACTGCGCTGGTGCCTGTCGAAGATCCGCGGCGTGCTCGACGACCGCCACGCGAAACGCGTGCGGGCCGACAAGGATTTCGTCGCGATCGACCTGTCCGGGCTCGACGTCGACGCTCTCGCGCTCGACCGCGCCGCCGAGGCGGCGCTCGCCGGGTCGGATGTTCCCGGTCTCGAAAGGCTCACCGGAGTCATCGAAGGCGACTTCCTCGATGGGTTCGCGGCGGAGCAGCTCCCGCTCTTCGATGCCTGGCTCACGGCCGAACGAGAACGCTATCGCACCTTGCAGACCCGACTGCTCTCCAGAATAGTCGAACTCCTGCCCGTACACTCCGAGCAGCGGTTCTCCACGCTGCGCAAGCTCATCGAACTGCAGCCCTACGACGAAGCCGGCCATCGCGACATGCTGGAGGCTTTCGCGGCGACGGGCCGCTTCGCCGAAGGCGACGCCCATCTCGCGCTGGCGACGCGGCTTCTGACGAGCGGCGGTGGCCATGCCGGCGCCCTCGAGGAGGGGTGGCGCACCACGAAGGCGAGGCGCCCGTCGGCTGCGTCGCTGCAAGAGGCGGACCCGAGCTCCCGGAGCGCCGAGATCGCGGCTTCGCATCGTTCGACCGGGACTTCAGGCGGGCCAGCCGTCCTGGCGTCCCTCCAGCCCCGAGATGTGCCAGCCCCGAAGCTGCCGCCTCATCTCACGTCCTATATCGGCCGTGGTGTCGAGGAAGACGAGGTCAAGGCGCGGCTTTCGCAAACTCGGCTCGTCACTCTGGTGGGGGCCGGCGGCTGCGGCAAGACCCGGCTCGCGCTCAACGTCGCGCGCGCCTTCTCCGAGCAGAACGCCGAGCCCGTTTGGCTGGTGGAGCTCGCCGCGCTCGGTGAGCCGCAACTCGTCGGCGAAGCTGTTTGTCAAAGCATCGGGCTTCCGGTCGGCGGAAGCGGATCGGCGGTCGATCAGGCTTCGGCCTATCTCAAGGGCAGGAAGGCCCTCATCGTCCTCGACAATTGCGAGCACCTGATCGACACGGTGGCTGGCGTGGCGACGGCCGTCCTCGGCTCCTGCCGCGACGTGCTCATCCTCGCGACCAGCCGGGAGATGCTCAACGTGCCCGGAGAAAGCGTCTATTTCGTCCCTGGCCTGGGCCTTCCGCCCGCGACGGTTCCGCTGACGCTCGACCTCGCGCGACGGCACGACGCGATCAGGCTCTTCGACGAACGCGCCAGGGCGGTCGCGCAGGATTTCGCCCTGTCCGACGACAACGCAGAGGCGGTGGGCGACATCTGCCGCCAGCTCGATGGGCTGCCGCTCGGGATCGAGCTCGTGGTCCCGCTGTTGCGGATGATGCAGCCCCAAGGGTTGGCCGCGAGGCTTCACGACCGCGTTGTCCTGAACGTCAAGGGCGAAAGGGGCGTCGAACCTCGCCATCGTACGCTCGAAGCGATGTTCGACTGGAGCTACAATCTTCTGAGCGGGGCCGAACGAGACGTGTTCTGTCTTCTGTCCGTGTTCAACGACGGATGGTCTCTGCCGGCCGCGACAGCCGTCGCGGGCGCGAGCATGCCCGACGGCGAGCTTTCCGCGGTGTTGGGCCGGCTCGTCGACAAGTCGCTCGTGGTAACGAACCTGCACGGTGGCGCGCCACGCTACGGCTATCTTCAGACGACGCGGCAATACGCTCTCGCGAGGCTGGCCGAGAGCGACGCGAACACGTTCCGCAAGCGGCTGGCGCTCTACCTGGCCGGGCTTTTCGAACAGGCCGACGCGGCTTGGCCCACGACACCGACCGAGCTCTGGCTGGCCATGGTGGAGCCGGACCTCGATAATCTGCGGGCGTCCTTGGATTGGGCCTTCAGCCTGGAGGGCGACGATCGCCTCGCGGTTCGACTTTGCGCCTACAGCCGGCGGATCTGGGACGAACTTGCCCTGTTGTCGGAACGCGAACGCTGGTTCGCCTTGGCGTCTGCGCGGCATGACCAGAGCACGCCACCGTCGGTCGTGGCCCGTCTCTGGCTGGGCCGGCTCTCGAACAGCGGGCATGGCGACCACGGTAATTTCGAGCTCGCCCGGCAGGCGGCCGATCTGTTTGGGGCCGCCGGCGAGCCTCAGGGTCTCGGAGAGGCCTTGGCCAAGGCCGGTGCGGCGCTGGAGCGGCCCGACAGCACCGCGGACGCCCTGCCCTACCTCGAGGAGGCGCTTCGGGTCCTTGGTCCAGGGGGACCGACGAAACCCCTGGCGGGCTGTCTGAGATCGCTCGCCATCGCGCATTATTTCGATCGGGACTTCGAATCGGCTCGGTCGTTGCTCGGGCAATCGGAATCGACCGCGAAGGCGGTCGGCGACCTCCGCGGCGTGGCGACGGTGCAGATCGCGGCGGCCGAACTCGCCTTTGCGGCCGGAAGCCCCGACGACGCGGTCGCGGAAGTCAATGCGATGCTGGCCGGCCACCACTACACGCGTCGGCAGATGGTGCTGGGCCTGACCAACCTCGCGGCCTACCTGCTGGCCTGCGATCGTCTGGTCGAGGGAGAGCTGGCGGCGCGCCAAGCGCTCGTCGAGGCGCGGGCGCTCGACTGGCGAGCCGCCATCGTCCGCGTGGTCGAGCATATCGGGCTCATCGCGGCACTCGGCGACGACGCCGAGACCGCGGCCAGGATGCTGGGGCATACCGCGGCGTTCTACGCCGCCGGGACCGTCAGCCGGGAACATACGGAACTCGCGACTTTCGAGCGTCTGTCGAGCCATCTCTCCCGTACCCTGCCACCAGACGATCTGGCGCGGCTCATGCGCGAGGGGGCACACTGGCCGTCCGACGAAGCGGCCCAGCACGCCATGGTGGTCGTAGCCCCGGATCAAGCCCCGGACGTCCCGACGGGTCTCTCGAGCATTAGAGCCGCAGGCCTTTGACGGTCTCCGGCGCGGGCGCCATATGCAAACGGTGAACCAGCCAGCGCCTCGCCAAGCCCCCCGGATCTTCGATCGTGCCCTGCTGCGCCGCCGCCTCGATCGGGCGATGGCCGGCGTCGATGACGATTTCCTTCTGGTCCGTGCAGCGGACGACCTTCTCGAGCGCCTGTCCACCGTCAAGCGATCGTTCCGCCACGTGCTCGACCTCGGGACGCCGCGCCCCGCTGTCGCGACCCTGTTGGCCGCGGCTCTGCCGGATGCCGAGATCACGCGGGCCGCGCCGAGCCTCCGGACCCTCGGAACCGGTCGCTGGCGAAGCCTCGTGGCCGACGAGGAGCAGCAACCCTTTGCGCCGGAGAGCTTCGATCTCGTCGTTTCGATCCAGGCGCTGCATGCAGTCAACGACCTGCCGGGCACGCTCGTCCAGGTAAGACGGGCCCTGAAACCCGATGGCCTGTTCCTCGGCTGCCTGTTCGGCGGTTCGACCTTGACCGAATTGCGGGACAGCTTCTCGGCAGCCGAAACCGAGATCGAGGGCGGCACCAGTCCGCGCGTCGCGCCGTTCTCGGACCTGCGCGCGCTCGGCGGTCTGCTGCAACGCGCCGGGTTCGCGCTTCCCGTGACCGACGTCGAGCCGCTGACCGTGCGCTACGCCCACCTGTTCAAGCTCTTCGGCGACATGCGTGCCATGGGGGGCACGAACGCGCTCACGCTGCGTCACAAGGCTCCGATATCGAAGGCGCTGCTGGCGCGCACGGCCGAACTCTACACCCAGCGGCACTCCGACCCGGACGGGCGCCTGCGAGCGACGTTCGAGCTCGCCTGGCTATCCGGATGGGCGCCGCACGAGAGCCAGCAGAAACCCTTGAAGCCCGGCTCGGCCCGGATGCCGCTCGCGGCGGCGTTGCGGAACCTGGCGCCCGATGACGCCGTGCCGCGTCAGGAGACGGACGATTAGCTCGCTGGCGCGGCGTCGGCCTTCGGGCCGCCGCGCGACACGCCGACCTTGGCCGGACGGAGCACGCGCTCGCCGATCACGTAGCCGGTTTCCACCTGCTGGACGACCGTGCCGCTCGGCACGGTTTCGTCCGGCATTTCGAACAGGGCCTCGTGACGGTTCGGATCGAACCGCTGCCCGATCGTCTCGATCGGCTTGACCCCGAACCGCGCCAGACGGGACAACAAGTCGCGTTCCGTCAGTTCCACGCCTTCGATGAAGGACTTGACCGCCGTCGGAGCGTCGCCTTTGGCATCGGCCGGCAGGCTCGTCTGAGCCCGCTGCAGGTTGTCCGCGACCGTCACCATCTCGCGTGCGAAGGACGACACGCCGTAGGCCTTGGCATCCGTCACCTCGCGGTCGGTGCGGCGGCGGAGGTTCTCCATCTCGGCCATGGTCCGCAGGACCCTATCCTTCAGACTGGCGACTTCGGCCTGCAGCGCCGACATCGCAGCCTGCGCTTCGGTCGTGGCCGAGGCCTCTGGCCGAGACAACGGTTCCGCAACGCCCTCGCGAAGGGTCTCGTCGCCATCGGGTGCCGTTCCTTCGGGAGTCAAAGTCTCGGCAGGATCAATCATCGTGCGTCTCCCAGGGATCGAAAGTCGGTGCCGATATCAGGTGCGCGGCGCCGGAAATCAAGCGCTCGACGGCGCTCCGCCTTCGGACGGCTGTGGAGCAGTCGTATTGGCTCGCCTGTCGCGCGACCGGACAAAGGTATCGCCCAGGACACTGCGGATGACGGCCTGGCGGGACGGATCGGTAATCTTCGCCCCCGTCAGGTCCGAGACGTAGAACGTGTCGACCGCCTTCTCGCCGAAGGTCGCGACATGGGCGGAGCCGATGTTGAGATTGAGGTTCGACAGCGCGTTGGTGAGGTCGTAAAGCAACCCGGGCCGGTCGACGCCGCTGACCTGGAGCACCGTGTGGCGCCGCGAGGCCGCATTGTCGACGATGATCTGAGGGTGGATCGCGAAGGCCGAGCGGGCCTTGGGGGCGTTGTCTTTCGCCGCCACCATATCGGCCAGGCGGATCTCGCCTTTCAACGCTCTCTCGATGCCGTTGGCGATCCGGGCTGCGCGCCTCGCCTCGTCGGCATCCTGGTCGAAACCGCGCGAGACGCTGACCGTGTCGAGCGCCAACCCGTCCTTCGTCGTGTAGATCTGGGCATCGACGATATTGGCACCGGTACTGGCGCAGGCTCCCGCGATGATCGCCAGCAGGCGGGGGTGGTCGGGTGCCACGATGGTGAGTTCCGTGATGGAGCGGAACTTGTCGGTCGCGACATCGGTCGCGAAGCCCTTGCCCTGTTGCCACAAGGTCCGGATCAGACGGGCATCGCGTACCCGGTTCGCGAGGCCCGTCCGGAGCCAGTAGGGTGCGTAGTGGCGGGCCACATAGGCCTTGAACTCCTCCTGGGGCATTTCGGGCAGGGCTCCACGCAACTGCTCCTGCGAGGCAAGGACGCGGGCGCTGCGGTCGAACTCCGGCGTGTCGCCGCTGAGCAGCGTTTCGGTCTCGCGATAGAGCGTCCGCAACAGCTGTCCCTTCCAGCCGTTCCACACGCCAGGACCGACCGCCTTGATGTCGCAGATCGTCAGGATCATCAGGCTCTTCAACTGCTCCATCGAGGTCGCGACGCCCGCAAAGGTCTCGATCGTACGCCGATCGTTGAGGTCGCGGCTCTGGGCCGTGTTCGACATCACGAGGTGATGTTCGACGAGCCAGGTCAGGAGTTCGGTTTCGCTGTCCGACAGGTCGAAGCGCGGCGCCAGTTGTCGCGCCAGATTGGCACCGGCCAAGGAATGGTCTTCCTGGCGCCCTTTCGCGACGTCGTGCAGGAACACCGCCAGGTAGAGCGCGTCGCGTCCCGCGATCGAGTGCATGATCTCATTGGCCAGCGGATGCTCGTCGCGGCTGCGGCCGGCATCGATCTCGGCCAGAATACCGACCGCGCGGAGGAGATGCTCGTCCACGGTGTAGTGATGGTACATGTTGAACTGCATCAGCGCGACGATGCGGCCAAACTCCGGGATGAAGCGGCCCAGAACGCCGGCCTCGTTCATCCGGCGCAGCGCTGTCTCGGGCGCACGGCGCGATGTCAGAAGATCCATGAAGAGCCGGTTGGCTTCCCGGTTCGCCCTCAGGTTTCGATCGATCCGGCGCAGCGACAACGTGACGAGCCGGGTCGCATCGGGGTGGATCGGCAGCCCGTAGGTGTCGGCGATCGAGAAAAGGCGGATCAGATTGACGGGGTCACGCTCGAAGACGTCGGATTTCGCGACCGTGATCCGGTCGAATTCCACGGCGAAATCGCTGGTGCCGGGAATGGCCCTGGAGCGACGGCGAAGGCCGCTGACGATCCTGTCGAGAGTCGCGGGCTGTTTCGCCTCGCGCTCCTCGATGGCGGCGCAGACGATGGCGGTCAGGTCGCCGACGTTCTTGGCGACCAGGAAGTAATGTTTCATGAAGCGTTCGACGCCCGACAGGTTGAGCCCGCTGCCGTAGCCCAGCCTTTCGGCGATGATGCGCTGGTAATCGAAGCTGAGACGCTCCTCGGCCCGTCCCGAAACGATGTGGAGTTCGCAACGCACCCGCCAGAGGAACTCCTCGCAACGGCAGAAGAGCCGGAATTCCTTGGTGGTGAACAGGCCGGCTCCGACCAGGGCCGCGCCATCCTGGACGCGATAAGCGTATTTCGCGATCCAGAACAGGGTGTTGAGGTCGCGCAGGCCGCCCTTGCCTTCCTTGACGTTGGGTTCGACGAGGTAGCGGGACGCCCCGGACCGCGCGATGCGGGTCTCGCGCTCGGCCATCTTGGCGGTCACGAATTCGCGCGAGGTCTTGGCCAGCACATCCTTGTCGAAGCGCACTTGGAGGTCGTCGAAAAGAGCCGCGTCGCCGAGGATGAAGCGCGATTCGAGCAGCGCCGTTCGGATGGTCATGTCGGCCTTGGCCTGGCGCATGCACTCGTCGACCGATCGGGTCGAATGGCCGACCTTCTGGCGCAGATCCCAAAGGACGTAGAGCATGGCTTCGACCACGCTCTCGCCCCAGGGCGTCTGCTTGTAAGGCAGCAGGAACAGGAGATCGATGTCCGAGCCCGGCGCCAGCGTGGCCCGGCCATAGCCGCCGACCGCGACGACGCAGAGCCGCTCCGACGTCGAGGGCTTCTCGAGCGGGTAGACGTAGCGCACCACGTAGTCGTACAAGGCCTGGATGATCTCGTCCTGAAGCAGGGCCAAGCGCGACGCGCAGGCGAGCCCGCCGTGCCGACGGGCGAAATCCGCCAGGATCGCGGCGCGTCCTTCCCCGAGCGCGACCCGGAACCGATCGACGACGCCCCGGCGGAACGCGGTATCGTCCGCCTGTTCGGCTCGGAGGGCCGCGATATCGGCGTCGAGGGCCGCGCGATCGAGGACCAGGCGTTCGAGGCTTTGGCGATCGGGGCCCGGCCGGTCGATCCGCCGGACGGAGGCTGGGTTCTGCAGGGCGAGATTCATGGGGCCTCAGCCTATCCCACAGGTGTCGCCTCGGCGCCAGTTAACCCGCTCGATTCGGCGCGTTTTGCTGCCGCCAGCCGAGGGTCGCCCGTCGGCGGTCCCGCCCCAAACCCTGCTTGCCGGACGGGACGAGTCAGGGCGGGTCCAGAAGGCCCAGCAGCCCGGCCGCCGCAACGGCGCCTAACCCGAGGAAAAGAGCCGTCCGGGTGTTGCGCATGAGATGGCGGCGCATGTCCGAGGGCTGTTCGCGAAGCCGCGGCACCAGCCGGTATCGATTGATCAAGGCCAGAGCCGTCATGCCGCCGGCCAACGCGATCTTGGCGCCGGAGACGATGACGTAGGGCGATGGCGATCCGCCGCCGGGCAGGCCCGCGACGAGCAGCAGAGTGCCGACGCCGGCGACGATGGCCACCGCGACGTAGCCATGCCCAGCGAAGGAGAAACGCTGGAGTGCCGCGGCCGCGTCACGGCGCGCCTCGGCCGTGCCGAGAAGGGGCACGAGAGCCAGGACCTCGACAAGCCCACCAACCCAAGCGCCGGCCGCGAGAAGGTGCAGCCCCAAGGCGCTTCTCGACAGCCAGCCTTCGGCGCCGGCGGGCGCAGCGGCATGGCCCGACAGGGCCAGGGTCGCGAGCACGAGCCCCGACGCCCAGGCGATGCCGACCCGGCTGCGACATGGTTCTGCAAACCAGAACGGCGCAAGACAAGCCACGGCCGCGAGATGGATCGACCAGCTTCTCCCGAATCCCGTGTCGACCATGACGTCGCGCATCGTCGCCAGCCGCAGTCCGTCCCGCCAGCCGTCGCTCATCGCGACGGATGCGAGCGGCATGCGGAGCAAGGCCGTCGCGACGACCACCGGGATCGCGAACCGGGCGACCCGATGAACCCGTCGAAACGCCACAACGCGCATTCCCGGAGGCAGCAGCAACCCCGCGAAAAGGCTGAGGCCGAAGAGCAGCATGGCGGCCCCGTCGTGAAGCGCACGACAGACCGTCAGGGTCGCGACGAGCCAAGGATCCAAGGCTTCGGTCCGAGTTTCAGGGAAGCGGCAACCGGCAGCGCCGTCAGGGCGAGACGGTGAACCCGTAGGTTCCCTGAGTTTTGTGCCCGTCGGTCGCCACCGCCCGCCAGTCGACCGTGTAGCGTCCGGCCCCGAGCTTGCCGGACACCGGGACCAGCAGCACCTTGGGATCGCCTGGTGCGAGACGATTGGGTCCCGTCATGACGGCCGAGCCGTTGGGGTCCTTGAGCACGACGGTGGTGAACCTCAGCTCGACCCCCTCCGAAAACGACAGCGTGAGGGTTGCGGGAGAGGTTGTCGTGGCCTCGGCCATCGGCGTTTCGGCCTGGAGGTGGGCGTGGGCCAGGGCCGGCGTCGCGAGACCGGCGGCGGCGCCGAGCAGAGTCGGGATCGCCAAGGCAGCGTGGCGTGCTTTGCGGATCATGGTGTCTCTCCTGTCCCGGCCGTCAGTTCATCTTCATGCTCATGCCGCCTTTGTCCGGCGTTCCGCCGTTCGGCGATTTGGCGCCGATCGATTCGACCATGAAGGTGACCGGAACCGCGCCTGCCTTCTCGAAGATCAAGGTGGCAGGGAACGTGTCTTCGGCCCTCAACGGCCGTTTCAGAGCCTCGAACATCAGGTGATCGCCATTCGGCGCCAGCACGACGCTGCCGTGGGGTGGGATGGCGATGCCGTCCGGGAGCGGGCGCATCCGCATGATGCCGTCGGCCATGACCATGCTGTGCGGGCCGACCCGCCCCGCAATGTCGGAGGTGGCCGAGACAAGCCGGTCCGGTGCATCGCCCGTGTTGCGGATCGTGACGTAGCCGACCGCCGTATCGGCGCCGTGTGGGGTGGCCCGGGACCAGGGTCGTTCCACCGTGACGGCACCGGAGGTGAAGGTCGGCCCGGCCGCTGCGACCGGGGCGGCGTAGCCGACGAGAGCCGTGAGAGTTGCGGCCAAGAGCGGAACGACGAGACGTCGCCCATAGAGGTCGTGCCCACGCGGCACGGAGAGGGCATGATGTTGCATGATGGATCCAGGATCGGACCGCGGCCGCCTGCTCGCGCGGCTGCGCGTCTAGGGTGAAGGGACGGTCATGATGGCGGTGGGCGCCGGAGGCGGGCCTCACACCGTCAGTGGCGGCCCGCGCGTCCGTCTCGGCGAGGCCGACGGCCGTCGATCCAGGCCCCTGTCGAGCGGCAGCGGCGCCAGAACCGCGATGACGCGCCGCGACACGACCGGCATCGCGATCGGGGGCGGAACGGCAGCGGCGGCCACCATGCAGCAACCAGCAAGGCAGCAACCATCGTCGTGATGATGGGCCGGCGCCGGATCGAGCGGCCGGCCGGTCGCGTCGTGGGCGCAGATCACGAGCGCCGCTTCGACGGCCCGCGCCGATGCCGGGGACGTCGCGAGCCCGCCGAACACGGCCGTGAACAAGGTCAGGTAGGACGCGAAGACCGCGACCCACGTTCTGATCCTTCTGTCCCGCTTTGCTGTCACGAGCTTACCGGTCGGTGCCGACGTGCACTCGATGAGTTTGGATCACGGTCGGCGCTCCGGATCAAGCTGTGCACGAGGACGGTGGCCGGATTGGGCCGGCCTTTGGTGCCGCGCAGCGCTATCGGTTGGGGCGGCTCGCCCAGCGAGGCAGGGAGGTTCGAACGCTAAAGCTTAACAGACCTTTTTAGCCGTCCTGCAACTTCTCTTCGATTTGGTGGCAAGCCTTAAGGGAGTAGTTACAGTGCAGTCGACCGAACCGACCGAGACCGAGCGGCGTACCACGCCGAGATTCCAGACGACCTTCGGCGCAGAGCTGGCGGCCGGCAGCGCCGTCGTGCCGGTCCTCGTGCACGATCTGTCGATGATGGGATGCGGGGTCGAAATCCTGTCGCCCGATCCGGACCTCGCCGACAGGCTCGGAACGGCTGGTCTCCTCAAACTCCCTCCGCGCCTGCACGCCCCGACCGGCGTCATCCTGCCCGTTCTCCTCTGCAACATGCGTCTGGATAAAGACCGGCTTCGCTACGGGCTGCGCTTCGCGAGGCTTTCCCCGCGGCAGACCCGCAGCCTGATCGGCACCATGGATGCGCTCCTCGAGGAGGATCCCGAGACGTCCCGCCGCGCCAACGGTGGCTCCACGAGCACCCCTCGGCCGATCCCCGAGAGCACGAGGAAGACTCGCGGCGCGGTGTTGCGTCGCGAGGAACCCTACGATGGATCGCCGGAAGTGGCCTGACCCGATCGACGAAGCCTTCCCGCTACGCCGCGCTTGCCTTGGCCCGGCTCCGCTTCTTGGGGGCCTCGGCCTGGGGCTCCGGCGCCACCTCGGGTGCGGCCTCCGCCGTGGCCGACCTCCGTCCCAACCCGAGCGACTTGGCGAGACTGGACCGCTGCTTGGCATAGGCCGGCGCCACCATGGGATAGTCCTTGGGCAGGCCGAACATCGTCCGGTACTCGGCCGGCGTCATGCCATGTTCCGCCGAAAGGTGACGCTTCAGCGACTTGAACTTCCGCCCGTCGAAGAGGCTGATCAGATAGTCGTCGGTCACGGATTTCTTGATCGGAACCGCGGGCTTCGGCGGTTCCGCCTCCCGGGCCGGAGCGGCGTCCGGCTTCGTCTGTTCGGAGAGCGCTGCGTGGACCGACATGATCAGCGCCGGCAGATCCGCCGGACGCACCGAGTTCTTGACAACGTAGGCCGCGACGATCTCCGACGTCATCTCGGCCAACTCGTTCGCATTCGACTGTTCCATATCTGTAGCCTGTAATACTGCTTCGATGCCGCACGTTGTAAGCTTGGCGAGCTCGGAAACAAGGGCTTATGACCAGATCGTCGGGGAAAGTCTCTGCAAAGTAAGAATTATCGCCCTAAAGTAGGCCAATCACGATGTGATCTCAGGCTCGGTGCAATGACGGGCGAGCACCGGAGCGCGATTCGGGCGCTGAAGACTGACGACATTTGCGGCTGGACGTCTCGCAAGCCCGCGATAGTTCCCGACGTCTGAAAGCAAGCGACAGACAGACGTCATGGCTCGCCGTCTCTGCGCCACGACAGGAGCCGGGATCGGTGTGCGCACCGTGCGCTTTCCGCGAGACCGAGGCGGCGATGTCCGACGGAAAGAAAACGCCATTGCGAGAGGCGCGCCCCGTCCGGCGGAGCGGCCGCCGACTGGCCAGCCAAGATGGTTCGTCGTACGGTCGGGCGCCGCGACGAACCTCCGTTTCGGATGGGACATCCGCAGGACGGGAGCGTCGTTCCGAGCAGGAAAGACGACGCCTATATCCGACCTCTCAGCAGGGGCAGGACGCGGGCTTGACAGCGTTGGCGTCGTTCGACCGCAAGTGAAGTCGGCCGAGAACGGGAGACGACATGAGCCTTCCATCGTCCCGCTGGTGGTGGGATCTTTCGACACGGGAGTTCGCCGGGCTCGACATGGGCAGGATCGTCGCGGTCTTGCCGGTCGGCGCCGTCGAGCAGCACGGGCCTCATCTTCCGGTGCGGGTCGATGCGGCCATCAATGCCGGCATCGTCGAGCGCGCCGTCGCCCTGATGCCGGACGACCTGCCGGCGCTCGTCCTGCCGGCTTTGCCGGTCGGCAAGTCGAACGAGCACCTCGCCTTTCCCGGCACGTTGAGCCTGCCTTACGACGTGCTGGCCCGTGTCTGGTTCGAGGTCGCCAGGAGTGCCTGGCGGGCGGGCGTGCGCAAGATCGTCTTCTGGAACTCGCATGGCGGACAGCCTCAGGTCATGGAGATCGTCTGCCGCGAACTCCGGGTGGAGCTCGGCATGTTCGCGGTCGGGGCGTCGTGGTTCCGGACCATCGACACGGCCGACCTCTACCCCGCGGCCGAGCGGCGGCACGGGATCCACGGCGGCACGTCCGAGACGAGCGTGATGCTGCATCTCCATCCCGGCCTCGTTCGCATGGATCTCGCAGACGACTTCCAGCCGCGCTCGATGGACCTCGAACGGGAGGGCAGCATGCTGAGCCCCGAAGGCGGCGTGGGCTACGGCTGGCAGGCCCAGGACCTTCACGCCTCCGGAGTGGCCGGCAATGCTGCGGCGGCCGACCCGATGCGCGGCCGGGAGGAAGTGGAACGGGCCGCGAGGGCTTTGGTGCGCCTGGTCCGCGATGTTGCCGACTTCCCGATGGAGGCGGTCACGCAGCGTACCGCCTTCTGACGAGAGCCTGGCGGGCGTTGCCGCTTCGGCAACGCCCGGTGCGAAACTCGCCGCTTCGCGGCTCATCCGTCATGGTGCATCGTCGCAGGATCGCTCGGACCCGACCCATGCTGCCGTATAGTTTCGAAAATGCCCGCTCGGCCAAGGCCTTCCGTATCGGGCCCGACGACACCAACTACTTCGCCATGCTGTTCGACGGTGAAAAGGACAGCATCGAGAACATCTTCGTGATCGAGATCTTCACGGTCGGCGGTGCGACGCCGCCCAACGAGCACGCTCAGGCGCACGAGTTCTTCTACGTGATCGAGGGCCAGGGGGTCGCGCGGTGCGATGGCAAGACCCTGCCGATCAAGAAAGGCGACGCCTTGCTGCTGCGTCCCGGAAGCGAGCACGTGATCGAGAACACCGGCGCGGGCAAACTCTACACGCTGACCGTCATGACCCCGAACGAGGGCTTCGCAGAACTCATCCGCCGTGGTGAGCCGGTGGAACTCGATGCCGACGACATGCGGGTCCTCGGCGTGCCATGAACGGCCGCGATGCGCTTCGTCCGCTCGGCTCGTCGCCACGCAACCGGTGGCAGGTCGGGGATGATTGCGTTTCCCTGGTCCGGGCACCGCTTCCACCGCGTCCGGTGACGGTCGTCGACAGCGGTCGCGCCGTCACGTTCGACCTCGCCCAGACGGCTCTGATCGTCGTCGACATGCAGAACGACTTCTGCCATCCCGATGGTTGGCTCGGCCATATCGGGGTCGACGTCGCCCCGGCCCGCAGACCGATCGAGCCGCTGCGCCGCTTGCTGCCCGCTCTGCGCGCGGCCGGCGTTCCGGTCGTCTGGCTGAACTGGGGCAATCGCCCCGACCGGCTGAACCTCAGCCCCGCTCTCCTGCACGTCTACAATCCCACAGGCGCGGGCGTCGGGCTCGGGGACCCGCTGCCGGTCTCCGGCGCCCCGGTGCTCGAATCCGGCAGTTGGGCCGCAGCCCTCGTCGACGAACTCGTGCCCGACCCGGCCGACGTCCACGTCGCCAAATACCGGATGTCGGGCTTCCCCGACACGCCGCTCGACAGCATCCTGCGCAACCTGCGCGTCACGACACTGTTGTTCGCCGGCGTGAACCTCGACCAATGCGTTCTCTGCACCCTGCAGGACGCGAACTTCCTCGGCTACGATTGCCTGCTGCTCGAGGATTGCGCCGCCACCACGTCGCCGGACTTCTGTACTGCCGCGACGCTCTACAACGTCCGTCAGTGCTTCGGCTTCGTGACGGACGGACCGGCGCTCCTCCAACGGATCTGATCGCCCATGAGCATCATCCTGGCCGACGGCTGGGTCGTCACGGTGAACGGCCGGCGCGAGGTCCTCGACAGCGCCAGCATCCTCATCGAAGGCGATCGCATCGGCGCCATCGGGTCGCGGTCGACGCTCTGCGGACGCAACCCGGAGGCGGAGGTCGTCGAATGCCGCGACGCGATCGTGATCCCGGGCCTCGTCAACACCCACACGCATCTGTTCCAGACCCTGTTGAAGGGCTTGGGCGACGACATGGTGCTGAAGAAGTGGTTCACCTGCATGACGGGCCCGAGCGCGGTCGAACTGACGAAAGAAGACGTGTCGGCCGCCGCGACCCATGGCTGCGTCGAGTCGATCCGCTCCGGCGTGACCTCGCTCGTCGACTTCATGTACGCGCACCCGCGTCCCGGCCTGACCGCGAAGGTGATCGAGGCCTTCGAGACGACCGGCCTGCGCGGCCACGTCTGCCGGGGCTTCATCACGGCGGGCGCCGAACACGGCATCCCGACAGCCCTCATCGAGACACCGGACGCAGCGCTGGCCGACGCCCGTGACCTTATCGGTCGGCACAACCGGCCCGGCGGGCGCGTGCAGGTCGGCATCGCGCCCTCGATGATCTGGGGTCTCGAGGGGAGCGCGTTGCGCGGCACCCGGGCGCTGGCAGACGAGACCGGGGCACTGATCACCATCCACGTCGCCGAGACCGACTTCGAGATCGCCCAGTCGCAGGCCCGCTTTCAATGCACCGACACGGAATACTTGAGCGACATCGGCCTGCTCGGGCCGGATGTTCTGGCAGTGCACTGCGTGCAATGCTCGGGCCGGGACATCAGGGCGTTGAAGCACCACGACGTGAAGGTGTCGCACAACCCTTGCAGCAACATGTATCTTGCGTCGGGCGTACCGCCGATCCCCGCCATGCTGGCGGCAGGGCTGACGGTGGGCCTCGGTTCGGACGGACCGGCGAGCAGCAACAATCATAGCCTTTTCCAGGCCATGAAGATGGCGGCCCTGATCCAGAAGGGTGCGCATCGCGACCCGACGATCGTCACGGCCGAGAAGGCGCTGGAGATGGCGACCATCGACGGCGCGAGGGCCATCGGGCTCGACGCCGAGATCGGCTCCATCGAGGTCGGCAAGAAGGCCGACCTCGCGGTGGTCGGCACCAACCATCCGGCCATGGCCCCGGTCCACAACCCGGTTTCGGCCCTGGTCTATTCGGCCCTCGGCCACGAGGTGACGGATGTGTTCGTCGACGGCCGGCCGGTGATGCGGGCCGGGCGGATCGTCACGGTCGACGAAGCCGCCGTGCTGCCCGCTCCCGTGCCGCCGCCGACAACCTCGCCAAGCGGTCGGGAAGCGACCGCTTCAAGGCGCGCTCCTGGCGCTCCGCCGCGTTCTGACCATGGCGGCGCTCGCAAGCACCCCCTATCCCTTCCCGCTCGACGGCCGCCTCAGGCCGAACACGACCGCGCTGCTCTGCGTCGACATGCAGGGCGACTTCTGCAGGCCGGGCGGCTTCATGGACGGCCTCGGCCTCGCTTACGAGGAACTCCGGGCGGCCCTCCCGGGCGCCGCGGCCCTCCTGGCCGCATTCAGGGCTGGGTCCTTTCCCGTATTCCACACACGCGAAACCTTTTCGCCCGACCTCGCCGACGTGCAGCCGAACCGCTTGTGGCGCGGCGTAGGTGGTCGCCACCCCGTCGTCGGCGATCGCGGTCCCTTGGGCCGCTACCTGATCTCGGGCGAGCCCGGCTGGGCGATCGTGCCGGAGGTGTCGCCCGCCGGCGACGAGATCGTGTTCGACAAGCCCTCCTACGGGGCCTTCGGCACCACCGCCATCGGCCGGGACCTCGAGGCCCGCGGCATCCGCAACCTCGTCGTCTGCGGGGTCACGAGCGACTGCTGCGTGCGCACCATCGTGGCGGAAGCGCTCGACCGCGGTTACGATGCCCTGACGGTCGCCGATGCGACGGCCGCGACGTCGGCAGCGGTGCACCGCGACCTGATGGGCCAGATCGCCCGCAAGGGCGGCGTGCTGGGCGCTGTAGCCGACACGCGAACCGTTCTGCAGGCGCTGCGATCCTGACGGTTCCGAGGTG
>CAXUOD010000045.1:0-17036 GCA_964252585.1 uncultured Lichenihabitans sp.
TTCGACCCGGCCTATACGATGGTCTGCCGTGTCGCCAAGACATGGCTGCGCCATTGACCGATCCTCTGCCTCCTCTAACGTCGCAAGCGGAAGCGAGACCCTTGAGATGACGAGACCCGTGATCGGCGTGATCGGCAACGCTTATGTCGTCGAAAGCCGGTATATGACGCAACTCGTCGGAACCAATAATCTCCGGGCCGTAGCCGAGGTGGCCAACGCCCTGCCGCTGATGTTCGCCGGCACGCCGCGCGTCACTGACATCGCGGACGTGTTGGCGGCTGTCGACGGCGTGCTGCTGACCGGTGCGCGGGCCAACGTCCATCCTTCGCACTTCAACACCGAGCCGCATGCCAGGCACGAACCCTATGACGAGGAGCGCGACGCCCTGGCGCTGCCGCTCATCGCGGCCTGCATCGCGTGCGGCATGCCCATTTTCGGCATCTGCCGCGGCTTTCAAGAGATGAACGTCGCGCTCGGCGGATCACTGCATCCCGAGATCCGCGAACTCCCGGGCCGCATGAACCACCGCATGCCACGTCTCGAGAACGGCGATATCCATCCGGACCCCGACGTCATCTTCGCCGACCGGCACGACGTCAGCCTCGTGACCGGTGGCATATTCGCCCGACTGCTCGGCCAGGACCGCATCAGGGTGAACTCGCTGCACGGGCAGGGCATCCTCGACCTCGGCCGACAGGTCGTGGTGGAAGGCGTCGCGGAGGACGGCACCATCGAGGCGATCTCGGTCGCGGACGCTCCGGGCTTCGCGCTCGGCGCACAGTGGCACGCCGAACACGACCCGCAGGTCAATCCGATCAACCGGGCACTCTTTCAAGCCTTCGGCGAAGCTGTCGCGGCCCATAGGCGCGCCGCGTAGAGCGCCGATCCTCCTCCTCGCGCTCCCCGAACGCTCAGTGCGCGGTCGGGCCGTTCAAAACGGCCTTGCCGGCATCCGTGATGACGAGCTGGCCCTTCGACCGGGGGACGGGTCGGTTCTCGATGAAGCCCTGATCGATCATGGGCTTGATGTCGGTCATGACGTGGAAGATCCCGATGACGGGCTGTTTCGCCTCAACCCATTGCAGGAGCTTCATCTGCTGGCCGTCGAGTTGCATGGTCTTCTCCCGTTGGAACGACGAGGATCCTGACCGGGCGTGGTTAACGCTTGATGAAGGAGGCCGTCGCGCGGTCAGATGAGGCCGTGCGAAACCGCATAGTCCTCGGCGGCCTGGCGGGCGAGTTCGAGCGTCCTCAAGGGCCTTCTCACCGGCAGGGAATCGACGGTGAGGTCGGGACGCGGCGGCTTGCGGGTCGCCCGCAACTCGTCGAGCGGAAACGTGTAGCGCTGCCCGGCCTCGTTGGTGGTCTCCAGCCGATCGTCGCCGATCGGCACCACGCTGAAGATCATCGACCCCGCCTCGCTCGACCCGCCGACCCGCCCGCGTCCGGCGCCAGTCTACGGAACCGCGCGGCGCGATCAAGACGGACGCTTCGAGCACTGCCGCAAACTGCGGTAATCTGCGCTTTTTTGCTTGACTGCAACAAGGGTGTGCGGTGCTCTGCCTCTGAAAACGCGAGCGTCAATCGACGGTAGGACGAGGGATGATCAAGAAGGACGGTCGACGGCTTCGCGTCGGGGTGCTGGGCGCAGGTCCTATCGCGCAGTTCGCTCACCTCGAAGCCTGCACGAAGGCGCGCAACGCCGATCTTTACGCGATCTGCGACGCCGCGCCCGACCTCCTGGCCCGCATGGCGGCGTTCTACCGCCCGGAGAAGACCTTCACGGACTACGATGCCATGCTGGCCGACCCCGAGGTCGAGGCCGTGGTGGTGGCGACCTCGGATGCCTGGCACGTCCCGGCCGCCATCAAGGCGCTCGACGCCGGCAAGGCCGTCCTTTGCGAGAAGCCCATCGGGACCGCCGTCGAGGAGGTCGAGGCGCTGCGTGCCGTGGTGGCGCGGAGCGGCAAGGTCCTGCAGGTCGGCCACATGAAGCGGTTCGATCCCGGGCTCGAGGCCGCCAAGGCCTTCATCGACGCCGAGATGGGCCAGAGGCTCGCCCTCAAGGCCTGGTACTGCGACTCGACCCATCGCTACACCATGACCGATGCGGTTCAGCCCTTGCCGGCCACCAGCGCTCTCCAGCGCAAGCCCGCCGGCAACCCCAAGGCCGACCTCCGCCGCTACTTCATGCTGGCCCACGGCAGCCACCTCGTCGACACGGCCCGTTTCCTCTGCGGCGAGATCACGGACGTGCGAGCACGACTCTCCGAGCGGTTCGGAGCCTATTGCTGGTTCGTCGAAACGGGGTTCGCCGACGGCACGCTGGGCCACCTCGATCTCACGGTCGCGGTGCGGATGGACTGGTTCGAGGGCTTCCAGCTCTATGGCCAGCACGGCAGCATCCTGGCCAAGACTTACAACCCTTGGTACTATAAGGCCAGCGATGTCGAGATCTTCCACGAGAGCGACGCCACGACCCGGCGCGTCCTCGGCGCCGACGGGCACTTCTTCCGCCGGCAACTCGAAGGCTTCGCCGCGACGGTTCTCGACGGGGCGCCGCAGCGGGGCGCGACGATGGAGGACGGCCTCGCGTCCGTGCGCGCCATGGCGGCCATCGCCGAATCGGTTCGCACCGGCAAGACCGTTTCGGTCGCCGACATGAGGGGGGCCGTGTGATGCGCCTCGGGATCTTCGCCAGGACGTTCCCGGGCACCGATGCCGTGACGGTCCTCGGCGCGGTCAAGCGGGCCGGCTATTCCTGCACCCAGTTCAACATGGCCTGCTGTGGGCGGCCCGCGATGCCCGACGCGGTGTCGCCGGCCGAGATCGAGTCCATCGCCGCGGCTGCGCGGGACGCCGGCGTGACGCTCGGCGGCCTTTCGGCCACCTACAACATGATCCATCCCGACCGCGCCGTCCGGGTCGTGGGAATGCGGCGTCTTCGCGTCGCGATAGCGGTCGCCCGCGACCTCGGCATTCCGCTCGTCACGCTGTGCACCGGGACGCGCGACGCCGAAGATCAATGGCGGCACCACCCGGGCAACGGCAGTCCCGATGCGTGGTTCGACCTCGCGCACGAGATGGAACATGCGCTTGTTTGCGCCGAAGCCGTCGGGGTCGACCTCGGCATCGAGCCCGAACAGGCCAATGTCGTGACTTCGGCGCGCGACGCGAGGAAGCTGATCGCCGACATGGCGTCCAAGCGGCTGAAGATCGTGCTCGATCCGGCGAACCTCTTCGAGCGTGCGACCGCCGAGGAGGCGCGACGCCTCGTGGCCGACGCCGTCGAGGTGGCGGGCGACGCCGTCGCCATGGCCCATGCCAAGGACCGCGCAGCCGACGGAAGCTTCGTCACGGCGGGACGCGGCGTCGTCGATTTCGCCGACTTTCTCGAGCGGCTTCGGGGGACCGGCTTCGACGGGCCCGTCGTCACCCACGGGCTCACGGCCGAGGAGGCGCCCGGGGTTGCCGCCGCCATGTCTGACTTCGGTCTCCGGTGATCCGGTTCCGATCCCGGGACGCCGTGCTGCAGGGATTCGACCGCGGCCGCGGCAGGCCGGTCGTGTTCCAGCACGGGCTCGGCGGTTCCGAAGCCCAGGTGGCCGAAAACGTGCCGGAGCGGCCCTTCATCCGCCGCCTGACCCTCGAATGCCGGGCGCAGGGCGGCTCGGAAGCGGGCCGCCGGCGCCCCTTCTCGATCGCGTCTTTCGCCGATGACGTCCTCGCTTTCTGCGACGCGAGGGGCGTCGATCGTTTCGTGGCGGGCGGGATCTCCATGGGAGCCGCCATGGCGTTGCGACTGGCCGTGCGCCATCCGGCCCGGGTCGGCGCCCTGATCCTGGCCCGGCCCGCCTGGCTCTTCGATGCCGCCCCCGAGAATCTGCGCGCCTATGCGGAGGTCGCGGCCGCCTTGCGGGCCACGCCGTCCCGAGCGGAGGCCAGGGCCCGTTTCGCGTCCTCGCCCATCGCGGCCATGCTCGGCCGCGAGGCGCCCGACAATCTCGTGTCCCTGCTCGGCTTCTTCGAACGGCCCGACGCGGTCGTCACGGCCGATCTCCTCGGCGATATCGCGGCCGACGGCCCCGGCGTGACCCGGGCCGAGGCGGCGGCCTTGCGCCTGCCGGCCCTGGTGATCGGCCACGCGGTCGACCATGCCCATCCGCTGGCGACCGCAGAGGCACTGGCCTCGACCATCCCGGGCGCCACGCTGATCCGGATCCCGCCCAAAGCGGGCCAGAAGGCGGCGCATGTCGCGGCCTTCCGGGCCGCCGTGGCGGCCTTTTTCGATCGTCTTCCAGCCGCGACGGAGCCCACCGCATGACCACCTCGACGAAGCCACGCCCCGGCTGGATCGCCGACCTGCCGCGCGAACGCATGCTCGGCGAATATTCCCTCTGGTCCGCCGACCTCGCCAACCTCGAAAGGGACATCCGGCGCACCGAGCCTCACACCGATTTGTACCATGTCGACGTCGCGGACGGCCGCTTCGCGCCCTCGTTCCTCTTCTTTCCCGATCAGGTGGCGCGGATCCGCGCCCTGACCGCGAAGCCGCTGCACCTCCATCTCATGGTCGAGGGCGACATCGTGCTGAGCCAGATCCGCCAGTTCGCCGAAGCCGGCGCGGACCTCGTCACGATCCACGCGGAGAACGGCGCCGTGGTCGACGAGGCGCTGTCCTTGATCGGCGATCTCGGTTGCGAAGCGGGAGTCGTGCTGCGCGTCGAAACGCCGGTCGAGGCCCTGGTGCCCTGGCTCTCGCGCGTCTCCTTCGTGACGCTGCTCGGCACGGCCATCGGGGTCAAGGGGCAAGGATTGTCGCCGACCGCCTGTCCTCGGCTTCGGGCCGTGAGGGAGCTTCTGCGCGGGGCGGGACGCGAGGCGGCGGTTCGGCTCGCCGCCGACGGCGGCATCCGCGACACGACCGTGCCGCTGCTCCGGGCCGCCGGTGCCGAGACCGTGGTCATGGGGTCGCTCGCCTTCGGCGACCCGGACCTCGCGCAACGGATCGCCTGGCTGCATGCCTTGCCGGGCTTCGGACCGCTCTGATGCGGCACGCGCTGGCGGTCGACCTCGGCGGCACCGAGCTTCGCGCCGCCATGGTGGACGAGAGCGGCGCGGTGCTGGGTTTCACGGCCTGCGCGACCGACAGCGGTGGCGGGCCGGCCGCCGTCATGGCGCAGATGGTCGACCTTTCGCGCGAACTCGAACGCGAGGTCGGGGACCGGGCGCCGGTCGGCCTCGGCATCGCGGCACCGGGGCCGCTCGACGCAACGGCCGGGATCGCGATCGCGCCGCCGACCTTGCGGGGCTGGCACGACGTCCCGCTCGCGGCCGAGATGCAGGCCCGCTTGCATCTGCCGGTGCGGATCGAGAACGACGCCAATGCGGCAGCCCTCGGCGAATGGCGTTTCGGCGCCGGACGCGGAACAGAGCACATGGTGTTCGTCACGGTCAGCACGGGGATCGGCGGCGGCGTCATCGCGGGCGGCCGATTGCTGCACGGACACCGCGGCCTCGCGGGGGAAATCGGCCATATGACGATCGACGCCGACGCGACGGAGGGCTTGTTCGGCGGTGCGCCTGGTGCCTGGGAGGCGCTGGCCTCGGGGACGGCGCTGGGCCGGGACGCCACGCGGGGTGCCTCGGGCCCGGACGGTGCCGGCCTGCGTGCCCTGGCCGGACCGGGGCCCGTCACGGCGCGGCACGTCGTCGAGGCGGCGCGCATCGGCGATCCGCTCGCCTGCGCGCTGCTCGACCGGGAAGCGCGTCTGCTCGGCATCGGCTTCGCCAACCTGCTGCATCTCTACTCGCCGGAGCGGATCATCATGGGCGGGGGTGTGGCGGCCGGATTCGACCTCATGCGCGACATCATCGAAACGACGATCCGCGACCGCGCCCTGGCGCCCTACCGCACCGTACCCGTGGTCGTGGCGGCGCTCGGCACTCATGCCGGTCTCGTCGGGGCGGCCAGCCTGGTCCTGTGACCCGGCTTAGGCCCGGGCATCACCCTCGGTGGCAACGCGACCGTTCTCGATCGAGACCGCTCTACCGGCAGACCAGCACGTCGACCTCGGCTCGCTCCAGCGCCTCCGCGAGCTCCGGCGGAGGCGGCGCGTCGGTGACGAGGTGATCGACGCTGCTCCACGGGGCGATTCGGGCGAAGGCCGAGACGTCGAACTTGCTCCGGTCGGCCAGCACGATGGTGCGTTTGGCGGCCTCGATCATGCCGGCGGTTTCGGTGGCTTCCTCGAGCCGCCCCATGGTGATTCCGGCCGACGACATCCCCGTCACGCCGATCACCGCCGTATCGACCCCGAAGCCCGAGATGCCGGGGAGTCCGATCGGCCCGATCGTGACCTGAGACACGGCCCAGTAGGTTCCGCCCAGGACATAGACGGCGCGGACCGCGGCTTCGGGCGTGACGGGCGGGACGCGCAGATTGTTGGTCACGACCGTCAGCCTTCGCCGCTCGCCCAAGGCCGCCGCGAAGACGACGGTGGACGAGCCACCGTTCAGGATCAATGTCTCGCCATCGCGCACGAGGCTCGCCGCCGCTTGCCCGATCCTGCGCTTCGCCTCGGCATGGGCGTCCATGCGCAATCCCAGCGTGGTGTCGACCCGGACCATGCGGTCCTTGCGGACCGCCCCGCCGTGCGTCCGCACCAGGAGGCCCTGCTGCTCCAACCCATCGAGATCGCGCCGGACCGTATCGCGCGATACGTCGAGCAACGTCACGAGTTCGGCCACGGTCGCCTGGCCCCGTTGCTGCAACAGGTCGAGCATCCGCTCCTGACGCACGGCGGGAAGCGCATTGGCGCCGCGATGGAGCGCGGGCTGCTCGGGCAGGGTCGAGTCGTTGGACGCCATCGCGGAACGCTACAGCAGAAGTGGGTTTTCGCGAAAACGTCGGTTCAGGCCGAAGCGCGGACGACGAGCCGGGCACCGACCCGGACCTGGTCGGGCGCTCCTCGGTTGGTGTCGGAGGCCTCGATCCGGGCCAGCAGGATGGACAGCGACGTATGGGCCAACCGTTCCACATCCTGTGCGACGGTGGTGAGGGGGGGCGAAGTATAGCGGCTCGTGGGCTGATCGTCGTGACCCGCGACCCTGAGGCTGCAATCCGCATCGCGGCCGACCTTGATGCCGCGGTGAAAGGCTGCTGCCAGAACGCCGACCGCGACCCGGTCGTTGGCGCAGAGCACCGTTCGGGTCGGGAAGCCTGCCGGGCTGTCGATCACCCGCAGCGCTTCCGCATAGGCCACATCCTCGAACCGCCAGTCCCGCCGGGCCGGGACCGCGATGACCTCGGGCTGCAGGCCCAGCCGACGCATGGCGGCCAGGTAAGCGTCGCGTCGTTCGGCGGCATTGTTGTTCACGGGAGGCATGTCGAAGAACGTGGGACGTTCGCCCGTCCTGCAAAGATAGTCGGTGATCAGGGCCATGCTCTGGCCATTGTCGGTGCCGACGAACGGGGCCGCTTCGTCGAGGCGTGTGTCGAGGAACACCACCGGAACCCTCGCCCGCAGGCTCTCGATCAGGCCGGATCTCGAATTGCGGCCGAGCGGCGCCACGACGGCGCCTGAGATCTTCAGCGACAGCAAGGTTTCGACGGCACGCGCCTCGAGCCTGGCGTCGCCACGCGAACTCAGGACCATCAGGAACAGCCCGGCGGCACTGCAATGCATTTCGACGTGCTGCGCCAATTGGGCGATGAACGGGTCCATCAGGTCCGGCACCACCATGCCGATGATCTTAGGCTTGCGTTTGTTCAGATTAACGGCAAAAAGATTCGGTCGATAATCGTACCGCTCAAGTGCATGCTCGATTTGCGCTCGCGTCGACTTGCGAACGCTCGCCGGGTCATTGAAGTATTTGGAAACAGTCGGTCGAGAGATGCCGCTCAGAAGCGAAAACTCCGCCATATTCTTGATGGCTTGGTCGTTCATGCGCGATCTCGATGTCGTGGCTTGTGCAGTTAGATCTGCTCCCTCGGACATAACTCCGCACCATCAAGCAACGGCCATCCATTGAAGCATAGGTGCTCAACGGCTGGCGGCGCTTGCTCACCAATTCTAGGGTTTGCTTGGCGTTAGTCGAGGTGGTCTAGCACGAAAAGTAGCGATGGCCAATGCGAACGCGCGAGTACGAAACTTGACGCGAGTCAAAATCTGTATTGACGCCATCGGGCGTCGCCCCTAGCGTCCATCTTACGATGAACAAGCTCCAAGGGCGGTCGTCGCAAACGCGTGCAGATTCAAAGAAGGAGGAAACAGTGAAGAAGACGATGACGGGCCTTGCAGCCCTGGCGTTGGCGTTGGCGTTGAATGCCACGGGAGCGCAGGCCCAAAAGAAATTCACCATCGCGCTGGTCCCGGGCCTGACGACGGACGCCTTCTATATCACGATGCGCAAAGGGGCAGAGGCCGCCGCCAAAGCCGTGGGCGCCGATCTCGTCTTCCAGGGCGCACCCGACTTCAATCCCGTGACGCAGACGCCCGTGCTCGATGCGGTGATCGCCCGCAAGCCCGACGCCATCCTGATCGCACCGACCGACAAGACGCAGCTCGTCCAGCCCCTCAAGAAGGCCGCGGACGCCGGGATCCCGGTCATCACGGTCGACACGTTCATCGGCACCGGCAATTACCAGACGGGTGCGGGCGACGCCGACTTCCCGCTGGCTTACGTCGCATCCGACAACCTGCTGGGCGGCAAGATGGCGGCGCGTGCCTTGGCCAAGGCGATCGGCGACAAGGGCAAGGTCTACGTGTCCAATGTCAAGCCCGGCGTCTCCACGACCGACCAGCGCGAGGAAGGCTTCAAGGACGAGATGAAGGCCCATTCGGGCATCCAGGTGCTGCAGACGCAGTTCAACGACGACGACGCCAACAAGGCGGCCTCGCAGCTCCAGTCGGTCTACGCCCGCAACCCGGACCTCGCCGGCGTGTTCGGCGCCAACCTGTTCTCGGCGCTCGGCTCCGCCAACGGCGTGAAGCAGGGCGGAATGTCCGGCAAGGTCAAGATCGTGGGCTTCGATGCCCCGACCTCGATCGTGGGCGACATCAAGTCAGGCCTCGTCGACGCCGTCATCGCCCAGCACCCGTCGGAAATCGGCTATTACGGCGTCATGTCGGCCTATGCGCATCTGACCGGTCAATCGATCCCGGTCGTGATCGGCACCGGTTTCACCGAAATGGACAAGTCCAACATCGACGAACCCGACGTCGCGAAGTTCATCTACAAGGACTGAGACCGCTTCTGCCGCAGGCCGCTGCCCGATGGGTGGCGGCCTGTTCTTCTGCCTCAAGCCGAACTGGCGCATGTCAACACAATCGACCACGCGCCTTCGCGCCAATCGCGATGCGAACCTTCCGTCACCCTGGCTCGTCCGGCTCGCCGGCATGCGGGCGTGGCTCTTCCTCGTGCTGTTGCTGATCGTCTTCGAGACCTGGTCACGCGTGAGCTACGGCACGAGCTTCGTGCTCTCGAGCTACAATGCTCAATCCATCGCGGTCTTCGCGGTCGCCCCCCTGCTGCTGGCGCTCGGCGAGACCTTCGTCATCATCGCGGGCGGCATCGACCTTTCGGTCGGCTTCATCATGGGGCTGTCGTCGGTCGTTGCGGCCCATGCCACCAATCTCGCGGGCACGGCGTCGCCGCCGTTCGTGGCCATGCTGGCAGGGGTCATGGCCGGCATCGCCGTAGCCCTGATCCCGGGCGGCGTGAACGGCTGGCTGATTTCGAAGCTCAAGGTCCCGCCCTTCATCGGCACGCTCGGCATGTTCGGGGTTGCGCGCGGGGTCGCGTTCCTTCTCGCCAACGGCACCACGGTGCCGGTCGCGAACGACTGGTTCGCGGCCCTCGGCAACGGGCATTTCCTCGGCTTTCCCGTCGTCGTCGTCATCACGGCCCTGTTCGTGCTCACCATGCACTACGTTCTGAGCCAGACACGGTTCGGCCAGCACACCTACGCGGTCGGCGCCAGCGAGCAGGCGGCCCTGCGGGCCGGCATCGGGGTCGGCCGCCATACGCGCAAGCTCTACCTGCTGTCGGCCGTCTGCGCCGGCCTCGGCGGCGTGCTCTACGCGGCTCGTTTCACGGCGGGCGCCGCGCAGGCCGGCGAACCCCTGCTGCTCGACTCCATCGCCGCGGTGGTGATCGGCGGCGCCAGCCTGTTCGGCGGTTCGGGCACCATCCTGGGCACGGTCGCGGGATCGCTGGTCATCGCGGTCATTCAATACGGGCTCGTCTTCATCGACGTCGAACCCTTCTGGCAGTTCGTGGCGGTCGGTGTCGTCATCATCATCTCGGTGCTGGTCGATCAGACGCAACGCAAGCTCGGCGGAGAGCGATGATGAGCGCGTTGGCCTCCTCCGAACCGATCCTCGACGTGAGGTCCGTGTTCAAGCGCTTCGGCGGCGTCGAAGCCCTGAAGGGTGTCTCGCTCTCGCTTCACGCGGGCGAAGTCGTGGCGCTGGCGGGCGACAACGGCGCCGGCAAATCGACCCTCACGAAGATGATCTCCGGGGTCTACCGGGCCGACGGCGGCGAGGTCCGCCTCGACGGCAAGCGGACCGACTTCGCGACCCCCGAGGCGGCGCGCGCCGAGGGCATCGAGACGATCTACCAGGACCTGGCACTCGCCGACAACCTGTCGATCGGCGCCAACATATTCCTCGGCCGGGAACCCATGCGCCGCGCCTTCGGCTTCCTGCCGATGATCGACCGCCGCAAGATGGCGGCGGCCGCCAAGGCCACGATGGCCCAGCTCGATTTCCACGTCGACCGTCTCGACGCTCCGGTGGGCCGCTTTTCGGGCGGTCAGCGCCAAGCCGTCGCGATCGGCCGGGCCATCTATTGGAATGCCCGCGTGATCCTGATGGACGAGCCGACCGCGGCTCTCGGCGTGCCCGAGCAGCGCAAGGTGATTGCGCTGATCAAGATGCTGAAGTCGCAGGGGCGAGGTGTGCTCTTCATCTCGCATAACCTGCAGGACATCTTCGCCGTGTCGGATCGGATCGTCGTGTTGCGCCGCGGCAGCCTTGCGGGCGAACGGCGGATCGAAGATACCAGCCACGATGAAGTGGTGAAGCTGATGATCGGGGGCTGACGCTTGCGGCGTCGTCCTGCGGCCCTCCCGTGCTCCGGATCGGTTCCATGACCAACCACCGCGGAGTACCGCGGCTACATCGGGCGGGTCGAGGTCGCCATGCGCAACGGTGCCTCAAGTGTCATGGCCGGGCGGCCCTTGCGGAAGGGTCGTCTCTCGCTCGTCCCGACGGTGCGCTTCGCAAGAGCCGGGCCGCGTGACCACGACAGGAAGGCGATGCAGGACCTCAGCGAGCCGTTGCACGCCTTGCCCGACAAAGGGCTGGACTCGACCGGTAGAAGTCCTAGTTGGGACGCAACCGCCCTCGGCCCGGTCAGGCGTCCGGAACGCTTGGCGAAGCGGCTCGGTCTTTGGGATGGCTGATCGGAGTTAGGTCCATGTCAAACCCCGCGACCGCCCTCGGGATCGATATCGGCGGCACCAATCTCCGGGTTGCCCGCGTCTCGGGCATCGGCGAGATCCTCGACTGGTTTATCGAACCCATCGCGAGAGACCCTGCCGTCCTGCTCGGCCGGATCGTGGCGCTCTGTCGGAAACTGATCGATCCGAGCGTCGCGGGCATCGGCGTCGGGGTTCCGGGCCGGGTCGACGCGCTGACCCGGACGGTGCTGTCGGGAGGTTACATCGATCTCGCGGGCGCTTCGCTGCCCGATCACCTGGAACGCGCTTTGGAGCGGCCCGTCGTGATCGACAACGATTGCAACATGGCGCTCGTCGCCGAGATGGCGGCGGGTGCGGCGCAGGGCTTCGACAATGTGGTGATGTTCACCATCGGCACCGGCATCGGGGGAGCCATAGCGCTCGACGGCAAGATCGCACGAGGTCGCGCGACGGCCGGGCAGCTGGGCCACCTCAGCGTATCCCACCCGGGCCTTGCCTGCGCGTGCGGCCGTCGCGGCTGCGTCGAGACGACCAGTTCCGGCACGGCGCTCGGGCGGCTCCTGGCGGAGGCGGGGCTGCCGGCCGGCCTGTTGGCCGACAGTCTGTTCGCGCAAGAGGCGGCGGGCGATGCCGTGGCGGCCTCGGTCCTGGACCGGTGGGTGGTCCCCTTGCGCGCCGCCATCGACAGCATGGTGGCGGCCCTGGACCCCGATGTCGTGGTGCTCGGCGGTGGTCTCGGAACAGCCGCCCACCAGGCGCTCGCCCGGGCTCCGGCCCTGTCGCCCTGGTATCAATGTCCCGTGGCCGCCGCGCAACTCGGCGACGACGCGGGCGTCATCGGGGCTGCCGTATCGGCCCTGATCGAACATCTCATGGATGACGCCGGCTCGTCGTTGCAAGCCGCGGGCGTCCGCTCCGGACCTTCGCCATGAAGGTCGCGGTCCTGGTCAACGGGATCCCGGCCAGCGGCAAGAGCACGGTCGCGCGCGGGGTCGCGGCTCGCCTGACCTGTCCGCTGATGACGCTCGATACGGTCAAGGACCCGCTCTTCGCACATTTCGGGATCGGTGATCGCGAGCATAACCGGAAGCTCGGCCGAGCCAGCTACGGCATCATCTTCAGCGCCATCGGCGACTGGCCCGATGCGACGCGGGTGGTGATCGACGCCTGGTTCGGCTTCCAGCCGCCGGAGGTGCTGGAGCGTCATCTCGTGACGGCGGGCCTCGAGCGTGTCGTCGAGATCTGGTGCCATGCCCCGGCCGCCATCCTGGCGGAGCGCTATCGATCGAGGCTCGAGTCCCGCAGCGCGGGTCATCCGGGCGAGGCCTACATCCCCGAACTGATCGCCTTGAGCGCCCACGCGGCGCCCACGGGTCGCGGTCCGCTGTTCGAGGTCGACACCACCCGGGACGTTCCGTGGCCGGACCTGATGGCCTGGCTCGACGCACAAGGATTGCGCTGATACCACAACAGGAGAGCGCTCACCGACCCTCATGTTGAGCGGAGCCGGGGCTTCATCGCGCGGGGCGCGTTGGAGGAGCCGGCGGAGAGCGGACCGCCGGGCCGTGTCGTCCTTCGACGAGTTCAGGATGAGGGCACGCAGGACCGGTCGCGAGGCTCTCGCAGGACCCGACAGGAACAGCGGATGGTCGAACCGAACCTCCCGCCGGATGGCGCCGACCGCAACGTGCATTTTTCCCAGCTGATCTCCGGCGACCGTTGCCGTTCGCAGGCCGATGTCAGGATTCGCGCCGACCGGGCCGCGGAGGGCCTGACGAGGCTGGGCGTCGGCGTGGGGGACGCGGTCGCGCTCTTGCTTCGCAACGACATCGCTTTCTTCGAGGCCTCGCTAGCCGCTTTGCGCGCCGGGGCGTCTCCGGTGCCGGTCAATTGGCACGGCACCCCGGCCGAGACCGCCTTTGTTGTGCGAGACTGCGGGGCCAAGGTCCTCATCGGCCACGAAGACCTCCTCGAACCCGTCCTGCCTGACCTGCCACCCGATATCCCGGTCCTCGTGGTCGAGACACCGGCGGAGATCCGCGCGGCCTTCGGCCTCCCGATCCCGGCGTCGCACGCCATGACCGGCACGACCTCGGCCCGGCTCTGGGAGGCTTGGCTCGCCCAGTACCCGCCGATCGCGGCACCGGCCGCAGCCCGGCACTCCGCCATCCTCTACACGTCGGGCTCGACGGGCCGACCCAAAGGCATTCGCCGTTCCTCCGCCGCGCCGTCCGGACCTCCATCGCGGGCCCTGACGGTCTACGGTTTCGACCGGCCCGAGCCCGCGACGGTGCTGATCACCGGCCCGCTCTATCATTCGGTCCCCAATGCGTGCGGCCGCCTGGCGTTCGGGGCAGGGGCCGAACTCGTGTTGCAGCCGCGCTTTGCGGCCGAGGAGACGCTCGGGCTCATCGCGCGCCACCGCATCACGCACCTGCACCTCGTTCCCGCCATGATGGCGCGGCTTCTGTCCCTGCCCGAAGCCCTGCGGCGGAGCGCCGATGTCTCGTCGCTGCGTCACGTCGTACACGGCGCCGCTCCGTGCCCGGTCGCGGTCAAGCGCGCCATGATCGACTGGTGGGGACCGGTGATCCACGAATATTACGGGTCGACCGAAACCGGCCTCCTCACCTTTCACGACTCGGCCGAAGCGCTGTCGAAGCCGGGCACGGTCGGACGTGCGCTTCCCGGTATCGCGCTCCAGGTGCTCGACGACGCCGGCCGGCCGCAGCCGCCGGGAACCGTCGGCGACATCTATGCGGGTTCACCAACGCTGCAGGATTTCACCTATATCGGCCGCGAGGCAGCGCGGGACGAGGTCGGCCGCGGCGACCTCGTCACGGCGGGGGATGTCGGCTGGCTCGATCCGGAGGGCTATCTCTACCTCGCGGGCCGCAAGCGCGATGTGATCCGGTCGGGCGACAGCAGGATCTACCCTGCCGAAATCGAGGCGGCCCTGCTCGCTCTGCCGGGCGTTGCGGACTGCGCCGTGATCGGCGTTCCCGACCTCGAGCTTGGCGAAGTGGTCCAAGCCTTCGTGGTCGTCCTGGCTGGCACGGATCAGAGTGCCGATCGTTTGCGGCACGGGATCGCAGGGTCCCTCCCGCCGGAGAAGGTGCCCCGCCGGATCGAAGTCGTCCCGGCGCTGCCCCGGGAAGACTCGGGCAAGATCTTCAAGAACCGGTTGCGCGAACGGGCCGCGACGCCGTGATCCCGAGCCTCATAGGGTCTCGTCTTATTTGCTCTCAAGATGCCCGGCGGTACGGCGCCCTGGGCGGCGGGGTGAAGATCGGGCGTCGGAGCCCGGTTGCGCTCCCGGCGAGAACGAGCCGAAGGTCCTGGAGCGCTTTCGCCTTTGGCGAATTCGCTCCAGCTTAGGGCGAAGTCGGGAAGGGCTGCTCGAAGGGAGCTTTACAATGAAACGCTTTGGTCTTTGCCTCGTCGCGTCATTCTTCCTGGCGGTGCCCGCCGCCCATGCTCAGACCGGCATGCTGAGGAGCGTCGATCTCACCACGCCTGACATGGTCCAGGCCGAGATGAGTCGCGGAGATGTGGAGGCGATGATCGCCAAGGCGAGCGGCAAGCCGATCGACCTTTCGGGCAAGCGTCTTTCCGGCATCGATTTGTCGGGGCTGGATCTCAGGGGTGCAAACCTTCGCCTTGCTCGCCTGAACAAGACCGATCTGCGCGGTGCCGACCTCAGTGGAGCCAACCTCGATCAAGCATGGTTGTTGAAGGCCGATCTGGCCGGGGCGGGACTCGTCGCAGCCAGCCTGTTCGCCACTCAGGCCGAGGGCGCCGATTTCAGCGGCGCCAACCTGACCCGAGCAAGGCCCATCGGCGACTTTACAGGTGCGAAGCTGACCAACGCCATTCTGGTGGATCTGCAAGGTGGCGCCGATCTCAAGAATCAGTCGATGGGCCTCATGCGTGCCGTGTTCACGGACGTCAAACTGGACGGCGCGAAGCTCAACGGGGCAAACCTCAGCCGCGCCAAGCTCGACTTCACCGACTTGACCGGGGCCGACCTCACGGATGCCGTGCTGATGGGGGCAGATGCATCCGGCGCCGACATGACCGGCGCAACCGTGGCCGGAGCGGATTTCAAGGACGTCGATGTCGGAGGCGCGAAGCTCCGTGGTCTCAAGGGCCAGGAGAAGGTGAAGAACTGGGCTTCCCTGGTCAATGCGGCTCGGGCGACGACCGATTGACGGAGGGTCGCCCATGCGCTTGTAAGCGGCGAAGCCGGTGAACCACCTTTCCCATGCCCTGGCCGGCTCGGTTGTCTCCCTGTGTCGCCTCACGGTCACGGCGACGGCGACCTTCGGTTCGACCGAGGTCTACCGTGGTCGGCACAGGCGGAGATCGCCCCCCGCCGCAAGCGTCATCAAACGCCGCGTCTGCGCCGCGTCCTTGCTCGTTTTCGCCAAACCGCGAACACCCGCGCCGACACGTCCCGGCATCATGCTCTCGTAGCGGGGTCCTGCTTGGTCCCGCCGTTCCGGACGTAGCGGAGCAGGAACATGGCCACGACCTCGCCGACCCTCTCCCGGATCTCATCCCGGCTCATGGCGGGCGGGTCTCGCAGCAGGAGGCGCTCGATATGGGATTGCGCCGTGATCGCGCCGAGGAAGATGCTGGCCGCGAGGCCGGGATGACTGCCCAGGAACTCCCCTCGCGTCCGCGCGGCGGTCAAGTATTCGGTCAGCCGCAAGCGGGTCCGCTCGGGCCCGATCGCGTAGAAGATCCGCCCGAGCCCCGGGTCGCGCGGCGCTTCGGCCACCACGATCCGCATGAGCGAGATCACCTCGGGGCTCGTCATGATCTCGAGCAGGGTCACGCCGAGGTCGCGCAGAACCGCGGCGATGTCGCTCGGCCGCTCGATCTCGGCGTCGAGCCGCATCAGGAGGCGGCGGGCCCGAATACCCACCACCTCGGCGAAAAGCCCTTCCTTGCTGCCGAAATGCCGGTAAAGCGTCTCTTTCGAAGCGCAGGCCTTCACTGCCACCATCTGCATGGTCGTGTCCGAAAAGCCACTGGCGAGAAAAACCTGTTCGGCGACAGTCACGATCTCCTGCCGTCGTCGCTCGCCACGGGGAACGAGGCTCGGGACGGCTTCGAAGGGTTCCTTGGATACGCTTGACTTTGCCACTGCCGACCCGCCTTATAACCGAACTTGCTGGTTCGGTTAGTGATCCCCAAAGCATTGCCGCCCGGCCCGCACTGGAAGGAGCATGTCAGCTGTTGCTCGAATGCACCAGCCTGAAAGGCGATAACGCCGGATTTGAGAAGCCCTTGCGCTTGCTCGATCCAACGTGTTCTAGCCCGATTCTCACGCCGGCCCGTCTCGGATGATCCCACGATGACCGCAAGTGATGCCGACGAGGCTTCAGCGCAGGATGACGACCGCGGCCCGTCGCGTCGACGCGGCAGGAGAGATGTCCTCGAAGTCGGTAAGAGCGATGGTCCGGGGCGACGGGGACCGGACCGCGACGATGACGACCGGCGCTACGACAGCCGCGCCCGCGACCAGGATCGCCGCGAC
>CAXUOD010000045.1:17136-28895 GCA_964252585.1 uncultured Lichenihabitans sp.
CCGCGACCAGGATCGCCGCGACGATGGTCGCCGCGATCGCGGTCGACGCGACGATGGTGATGATGATCGCCGCGATGACGATCGCCGCGAAGAAGGCCGGCGCCGCAGACCCGCCGAAGCCCGTGATGCCCGACGCGACGACGATGGCGATCAGGCCGACAAGGACGAGAACCGCAAAGGCGACAAAGCCAAGGACGACAAGGCCAAGGCGAACGCCGGCGGCGACGAGAAGGCATCGGGCAAGGACAGCGAGGAGTCCCAGACTCGTCGCAAGAGCCGTCGCCCGCTGGTCATCACGATCGCGGTCATCGTTGCGCTGCTCCTCATCGCTTACGGCATCTACTACTACTTGTCGCACAAGAACCTGGTCGGGACCGACGACGCCTATACCGATGGCTACATCGTAGCGGTGGCACCGCGCATTTCGGGCCAGGTGGTGTCGCTCGACGTGGTCGACAACCAGTTCGTCCACAAGGGCGACGCCCTAGTCCACATCGACCCGCGGCCCTTCATGTTCGACCGCGACCAGGCCAAGGGCAAGGTGGACAGCGACAAAGCACAGATCGCCAGCCAGAAGCTCGGCGTCGAGATTTCGAAGAAGAACTTCCCCGCAGCCCTTCAACTCGCCCAGGCCAACCTCGACTCCGCGAAGTCCAACCTGGCCCTGCAGGAAGCCAACAACAATCGGCAGAAGGGTCTCCCCAAGCAGGCGACGACCCAGCAGGAAGTCGACACGACGTCGTCGAGCTATCAGCAGGCCGAAGCCCAGGTGGCGCAGGCCCAGGCGCGCGTGACCCAGGCCGAGCCGGTCCAGCAGAACATCGGTCAGTCCGAGACCCAGGTCAGCCAGCTGCAGGGACAGGCCGAGCAGGACCAGGCCAGCCTCGGCCAGTCCGAGCTCAATCTCGAGTTCACTGTCGTGCGGGCCCAGCAGGACGGTTGGGTGACGCGGCGCAACGTCGACACCGGCAACTACGTGACCTCGGGAACCCAGATCATGTCGCTCGTGACGCCGGACGTCTGGGTGACGGCCAACTACAAGGAAACGGAGCTCGACGGCATGCGGCCCGGACAGAAGGTGAAGATCTCGGTCGACGCCTATCCGGACCTCGACCTGCAGGGCCACGTGGACTCGATCCAGCACGGTTCCGGTTCGAAGTTTTCGGCCTTTCCGGCCGAGAACGCGACCGGCAACTTCGTCAAGATCGTGCAACGCGTCCCCGTCAAGATCGTCATCGATTCCGGACTGAAGCCCGACGAACCCCTGCCGCTCGGCGTCAGCGTGGTGCCGACCGTGACGCTCAAGTGAGCGACCAGACCGCCGGGCAGGGCTGGAAGCCCAAATACAATCCGTGGCTCATCGCCGTGGCTGTGACGCTCGCGGCCTTCATGGAGATCCTCGACACCACCATCGTCAACGTGGCCTTGCCCTATATCGCGGGCACGCTCGCGGCCTCCAGCGACGAAGCCACCTATGCCTTGACGGCCTATCTCGTGGCCAACGGCATCGTCCTGACCATCGCGGGATGGCTCAGCGACACGATCGGTCGCAAGCGCTATTTTCTCATCTGCCTCGTCGCCTTCACGATCTGCTCGTTCCTTTGCGGCATCTCGAGCAGTCTGGCCGAACTCGTCGTTTTCCGCCTGTTCCAGGGCTTCTTCGGCGGCGGCCTGCAACCGAACCAGCAGGCCATCATTCTGGACACGTTTCCGCCCGCGAGGCGCAGCGCGGCCTTCGCGGTGACGGCCATTGCCACCATCGTGGCACCGGTGCTGGGTCCCACGCTCGGCGGCTATCTCATCGAGCACCTCGATTGGCGCTGGATCTTCTTCGTCAACATTCCCTTCGGCGCCGTCGCGGTCTTCTCGAACTTCATCCTGGTCGAGGACCCTCCGTGGGAGAAGGAGAAGCAGAAGAAGAAGACCAAGGGCATCGACTATGTCGGCTTGGCGTTGATCACCTTGGGCCTCGGCTGCATGCAGGTCATGATCGACCGCGGCGAGGATGACGACTGGTTCGGGTCGAGCTTCATCGTGATCATGGCGCTGCTGGCCTTCATCGGCATCTTCGGGGCCATCTGCTGGCTGCTCACCGCCAAGAAGCCCATCATCGACCTCGAGGTCTTCAAGGACCGCAACTTCGCGATGGGCTGCGTGCTGATCGGCGCCATGGGCATGATCCTGTATGCCAGCGCGGTGCTGATCCCGCAGTTCTCGCAGCAGCAGCTCGGCTATACGGCGCTGCTGTCCGGCCTGATCCTTTCACCGGGCGGCGTCGTGGTCATCATCCTGATCCCGATCGTGGGCCAGCTCATGAAGGTGGTGCAGACCCGCTGGATCGTGATGATCGGCTTCACCATCATGGGTCTGGCCCTGATGTATTCGAGCTATCTCGTCCCCAACATCAACTACGGCACGCTGGTCGCGATGCGATCGTTCCAGACGGCGGGCCTGGGCTTCCTGTTCGTGCCGATCTCCACCATCGCCTATCTGACATTGCCGCAGACGATGCGCAGCGACGGCGCGGCCCTGTTCTCCATGTTCCGCAATGTGGGAGGCGCGATCGGCATCTCGATCGCCACGGCGCTGGTGACCGAGCGCCGTCAGGCCGACCAGGCTCACCTGTCGGGCTTCATGACGCCGTTGAACCAGGGCTACAACATGCTGGTGCAGCAGACCGAGCAGAGCTTGCGCACGCTCGGTCGCGCCGCGGGCTCGGTGCACGACCAGGCCGTGTCGCACACCTACCAGACCTACCTGAACCAAGCCGCCGTGCTGGCCTACAACAACGTGTTCCAGTATTCCGCGGTGGTCGCGTTCTGCGTCGTGCCGTTCTGTTTCCTGATCTCGAAGAAGAAGGCTTCGGGCGGCGGCGAGGGGGGACACTGATGTCGCGCTTTCCCCGCTCGTCCCGCGTCCTGGCCGGGCTCCTCTCGACGGTCATCGTGGGGGGGCCGCTCGCCGGTTGCACCGTGGGTCCCGAGTTCGTGTCGCCTCTGACGCAGGTCGCCGAGAGCAAGACGTTTCTCGACACCGGCAAGCCTGCCCGCTCGCCGCTGCCCGTGCTCAAGAACACGGTCGCGGCGGCGCCCGAAGTCGAATGGTGGCGCGTGTTCCACGACCCGCTGCTCACCCAGCTCGAGGGCCGCGTCGCCGAGCAGAACTTTGATGTGCAGACGGCTTCCGTCCGGCTGACCGAGAGCCGTGCGCAGCTCGGCACGGCGGCGGCGGCGGCCTTGCCGAGCGTCAGCGGCGCGAACACGATTTATCGTCAGCAATACAGCCAGAACGGCATCATCAGCCTCCTTCCGAGCGGCGCGCTGGGCGGCACGTCGGGAACGGGCGGCACGTCCGGGAACGGTGCGAACAGCATCACCCAATCCATCGGCAGCCCGTTCGAAAGCTATACGGCCGGCTTCGACGCCTCCTGGGAGCTCGATCTGTGGGGCCGGGTGCGCCGGGGGATCGAGGGCGCCCAAGCGCAGGTCGATTCTTCCGCCGAGCAGCGGCGGGATACGCTTGTCTCGGTCGAAGCGGAGCTCGCACGCGACTACGTCCAGTTGCGCGGCACGCAGGAGATGATCCGCATCGATCGGTCGAACATCAAGATCAACCAGGATCTGCTCGACATCACGCGGACGCGCCAGCAAAGGGGGCTCGTCACCGGGCTCGACACCGCGACGGCGTCCTCTCAGGTCGAGTCGATCCAGGCGCAGCTGCCGCAGTTGCAGCAGCAGGAGGTGCAGCAGATCAATGCGATCGGCCTGCTGCTGGCCGAGCCGCCTCTGGCCCTCTCGCAGGAATTGATCTCCGACCGCGCCATCCCGCCCGTGCCGCCGCGCGTTCCGATCGGGGTCCCGTCCGATCTCATCCTGCGTCGGCCCGATATCCGGCGCGCCGAGGCCGATCTCCATGCCGCGGTGGCGCAGATCGGCGTCGCCGAAGCGCAGTTCTTCCCGACCGTGACCATCATGGGCGACCCGAGCTTCAACGCGCTCGCGGCCGACAAGGTGTTCCGCGGCTCGTCGCTGCAGTACATGGGCGTCGGACCCAGCATCTCGATCCCGATTTTCGATGGCGGCCGGCTGAAATCCAATCTGGTCCTGCAGGAGGCGCGCCAGCAGGAATCCGCCATCGCCTACCAGAAAGCGGTGCTGCAGGCGTGGCACGACGTCGTGAACGCGCTCGTGGCTCTCAAGGGCGACCAGGGACGGCGGGAGCGGCTCCAGCGGCAGGTCGTCGACGCCAGACAAGCGCTGACGCTGGCGCGGGCTCGCTACACGCAGGGCGTCGATACCTTCACGACCGTGCTGCAGAATTCGCAAACGGTGCTCGGCGCCGAGATGAACCTCAGCCAGGCGACCGCCGGGATCTCGACCGACTTCGTGGCGCTCTACAAGGCTCTCGGTGGAGGTTGGGAAACGACCTTCCCGGACCGCCCGAACGCGCCGCTGCCGCTGGCGGCCGTCGCGATCCCGGCGAAGGACCTCGGGCCCCGCCCCATTTCGGCACCGGGCGCCCTCGTGCTGCCCGAAGCGCCGGTGCAGCATGGAGCGGGAGGAGCAGCGCCGGACGTTCAGTGATGCCACGACGTGGCGGCATAAACCCGCCTTGCGCCTGGACGGTGACCCAGGATGAGACTGGGCCCCGCCACGCTCCGCTCGCGATGACGGCCTTGATCCTCACCGCCTCGGCAGCTGGCCGACCCACTCTGATCCTGGGTCATCGAGGGCAGTCCGAAGACCGGAGATCTCGTGCCGAACGTGCTCGCGAAACCTGATCGATTGCTCCTGCAGGAGCGGTCGTTCAGCCCCTGAGGTCGCGAACGTCCACGAAATGCCCCGCGATCGCCGCCGCCGCCGCCATGGCGGGCGAGACCAGATGGCTTCGCCCCTTGTAGCCCTGCCGTCCCTCGAAATTGCGGTTCGACGTCGTGGCGCAGCGCTCGCCGGGGCTCAACTTGTCGGGGTTCATCGCGAGGCACATCGAGCACCCCGGTTCGCGCCACTCGAATCCCGCCGATTTGAAGATGGTGTCGAGCCCCTCGCTTTCGGCCTGCTGTTTCACGAGGCCCGAGCCCGGCACGATCATGGCATTGACGGTGCCGGCCACGCGCTTGCCCTCGACGATCTTGGCGACCTCGCGCAGGTCCTCGATGCGGCCGTTGGTGCAGGAGCCGATGAACACGCGGTCGAGGGCGATCTCGGTGATCCGTTCGCCGCCGCGCAGCCCCATATAGGCCAGCGCCGCTTCGAGCGAGGCCCGCTTGTCGTCGCTCGCCGCGTCCTCGATGCGCGGCACGATGCCGGCCACGGAAACGACATCCTGCGGGCTCGTGCCCCAGGACACGATCGGCGGCAGCTTCGCGGCGTCGAGCCGAACGACCTTGTCGTAATGCGCGCCCTCGTCGGTCTTGAGCGTGCGCCAGTAGGCGACGGCCGCGTCCCAGGTCTCGCCCTTGGGGGACTTCGGCCGGTCCTTGAGATAGGCGAAGGTCTTGTCGTCGGGTGCCACGAGGCCGGCCCGCGCTCCGCCTTCGATCGACATGTTGCAGATCGTCATGCGGCCTTCCATCGACAGCGCCCGGATGGCTTCGCCCGCATATTCGATGACGTGGCCGGTGCCCCCCGCCGTGCCGATCTCGCCGATGATGGCGAGAATGATGTCCTTGGCCGTGACACCCGGCGGCAGCTGGCCGTCGACCTGGACCAGCATGTTCTTGGCCTTGGCCTGGATCAACGTCTGCGTGGCCAGCACGTGCTCGACTTCGCTGGTCCCGATGCCATGCGCCAGAGCCCCGAAGGCGCCATGCGTCGAGGTGTGGCTGTCGCCGCACACGATCGTGGTCCCGGGCAGCGTGAACCCCTGTTCCGGTCCGATGATGTGGACGATACCCTGGCGAGGGTCGAGCTCGTCGAAATATTCGATGCCGAACAGGCGGGCGTTCTCGGCCAGCGTCTCGACCTGCATGCGGCTCTCGGGTTCCTGGATGCCGCCGCGCCGGTCCGTGGTCTGCACGTTGTGATCGACGACCGCCAGGGTCTTGCCGGGCGCTCGAACGCGACGCCCCGTGATCCGCAGGCCTTCGAATGCCTGCGGGCTCGTCACCTCGTGGACGAGATGGCGATCGATGTAGAGGAGGCAGGTGCCGTCCGGCTGGCGGTCGACGACATGATCGTCCCAGATCTTGTCGTAGAGGGTGGTGGGCACAGGCGAAGCAGTCTCAACCATGGTGGTCCCCATGACCGTGCCGCAACGGCGACCGGTCGGGCAGACCAGCCTGGATCTGCCCGGCCCGTCGCCGATTGAATGGAACGGTGGGGTTATTAGGCCGCCGTCGCCTTGCCGGGCTTGGCCGTGGATTTTGTCTTGGCCTTGTTGTCGACGCGCTCCGTGATACGGGCCGACTTGCCGCGACGGTCGCGGAGATAATAAAGCTTGGCGCGTCGCACCGCGCCGCGGCGGATCACCTTGATGGAGTCGATATTGGGCGAAAACACGGGGAACACCCGTTCGACGCCTTCGCCGTAGGAGATCTTGCGGACCGTGAAGCTTTCCTGCAAGCCGCCGCCGGTCCGGGCGATGCACACGCCCTCGTAGGCCTGGACACGGCTCCGTTCGCCTTCCTTGACCTTCACGTTGACCACCACCGTATCGCCGGGCTGGAACTCCGGAATGGTCTTGTCGGCCGTGAGGCGCTGAACTTCTTCCGCGTTCAGCATTTCGATGATGTTCATGGTCGAGTCCTTGGCCGTCGCAGCGTTGACGCTGCAGCGTTTCGGCACGCTGTTTTAAGTTGAGCGCGGCCTATACACCGGGACCGAAGGTTTGTCACCAAGGGACATCACGGAAATCGAAGCCGGAGCCGGCCCGTGTCACACGGATGCGGGAAGGGTGACGGCCGGCGCTTCGTAGCGGTCCGAGAGGGCGCGTCTGAGCTTCTCCATGGCGCGGCTTTCGATCTGGCGGACGCGTTCCTTGGAAATGCCGAGCCGGTCGCCCAAGGCCTCCAACGTCGCGGCATCCTCGACCAGACGACGCTCTCGAACGATCCGCAACTCGCGCTCCGACAGCACCTTGAGGGCTTCGCGCAGCCACCCGATGCGGCGATCGCCGTCGATCTGCTCGCCCACCGTCTCGTCGGGAAGCGGCTTGTCGTCGACGAGGAACTCGACGCGTTCGGTCTGGCCAGAACTGTCGGTGTCGGTCACGGGGGCGTTCAAGGAAATGTCCGAGCCCGACAGCCGCGTATCCATCAACTCGACATCCGCCGGCGATACCCCGATCGCGAGCGCAATCGTGGCGAACATGTTGGCGCGCGCCGCCGGCCCACCTTCCTGGGACAGCTTGGCCCGCAACCGACGCAGGTTGAAGAACAGCGCCTTTTGGGCGGAACTCGTGCCGCCGCGGACGATCGACCAGTTGCGCAGGATGTAATCCTGGATCGACGCCCTGATCCACCATGTAGCGTAGGTCGAGAACCGCACCTCTCGCTCGGGCTCGAACCGCGCCGCGGCTTCGAGGAGTCCGACGTGGCCCTCCTGGATCAGATCGGCGATGGGCAGACCGTAGTGGCGGAAGCGTGCGGCAAGGGAAATGACGAGCCGCATATGGGCGGATGCGAGTTCGTGGAGGGCCGCTTCGTCGCCGCGGTCGCGCCAGCTGACCGCGAGGGCCCGCTCCTCATCGCGTTCGAGGAACCGAGCCGCCATCGCGGCTTTGACGAACTGACGCCTCACCCCTGCCATCTGCAACATGGTCGACTCCAGTCTGGATACCGGAGATACGCGTCGTCAGAGCCGAAGGTTTCAGAAATCCTGTCGAAATGGCTACCGCACGGACGGGCAACGATGACGCAGATCGAAGCTTTGGCCGTTCTGAGCGGTGTTTCGGCGACCGGTCGCCTATTCTTCGACCAACTTGTAACGGCGACCCGCTTCGAGTGTGGCGTTGTCGAGGCCGTTCAGCACTTCGAAGTTTTCGAGCGGGTGGTCGGGCACCGCCATGCGCGGCGCGAAGGCTTCTGCCGTCTCGCCGGAACCGGCTGTCGTGATGGCGATGCGCAGCGGCTTCACGTCGCGCGCATCGTCGGTCGTGATGCGACGGAACGTGTCGATGGCGTCGCGGAAGTGCCGGTCGGCGTCGGGCGTCAGGTCCTTGGCCGCGAAAGTGAGCCGGTAGACTTCCGGCCCGACCCGGATGGCGGCGAGGCGGAACGACCAGGACTCCGCCTTGGCGGTCGCGGTCACGCCCTGGAGGCCGTTCACCGTAAGGGGCTCGGCCGTTCCCGATTGCAGCCCGTCGATCCAGCCCGACGCGAGATAGCTCGCGAGGCTCGTCTCGACCGGTACCTTGACGCGGTCGAGCCGCAACGCCTGCGCGCCATCCTGCGTCACGCCCAGCACCGCCTGGGCGGAATTTTCGAGTACGAAGTTCTCGGGGGCCGTGAACGCAAAGCCGAGCTTCGGGTGGATGAAGCGCCGGCCGCGCACGAAGCCCTCGGCCGGGTCGTCGCCGTAGAGGATGCCGTCGATGGCCGCGAGATAGCGGTCGTGGCCCGTCTCGCCGATGCCCGGGGCGCCGAAGCCCCGCGCCACGGCCACCGCATGGGCCACGCGTTCGGGCGTCGAGGGATGGGTCGCCATCATGTCGGGTTTCGCGGTCTCGCCCGGGTGCAGCGACTGGCGCAGGTCCGTGGCGCGGCCGAGCGAGACGAGGAACCGCGACGCCGCGAAAGGGTCGTAGCCGGCCCGCGCGATGACATGCACACCGATCTCGTCGGCATCGATCTCCTGCTGGCGCGAGAAGCTCGCCAGCGTCAGCTGCGCGTAGCTCTTGAAGGTGCGGGACTGGTCGCGGTTGTCGATGACGTCGGCCGCCTGGCTGATCACGGCGGAGCGCTTTTCGAGCTCGGCCCGCCGCGCCGCGTGGCGCTCCGTCACATGGGCGATCTCGTGCGCCATCACGGCCGCGACCTCCGAGGTGTCGTTGGCGAGCGCCAGGAGGCCCCGCGTCACGTAGATGTTGCCGGACGGCAGGGCGAAGGCGTTGACGATCGGCGAATTGAGGATCGTGACGCGATAGACCTGGGCAGGGGTGTCGCTCGCGGCCGCGAGCTTCGCCAGGACCTCGTCGAGGTAGCGCTCGGTGGCGGCGGCCCGGTATTCGCCGCCGAAATAGGCCACGAGCTGCTTGTGCTCGCGCGTCGCGGGGCTGTCGACGCCCGTGGTGCGCGGCGCCGAGGGCGGCAGCGGGACCGTGACCTCGACCACCTTTGCCTGATCGTCGACGCTGGAACCGCAGCCTGCGAGACCGAGCGAGACGGCGATCAGCATCGCCATCGCGAGGGTGGCCGCCACGGGGGTGGCCGCCACGGGGGTGGCCGCCACGGGGGTGGCCGCCAGGCCTCGCTTCAGGCCGTTTCGGCTCGAATTCCCCGCCTGCACCATCCGGACCGGCCGCCTCGTTCGCCACTGCACAGCGTCATCATCTCTAGCGGCCCTGCGCGCGGCTCGTCCAGTGTTTCACGGATACGGTTGTCGCAGGGCGGCCCGGTGCGTCGCGCTCGGTGCCGGGTTCGACGCTTTCGAACCCGTCGGGGTCGTCGAGAGTGAGGCGGAGGCCGAAGCGGTCGTCGAGATCGCCACGCAGCCGCACCGCAGTGCCGGCATAATCCGCGACGTCGAGGCCCGCCTTGGCGAAACGCGCGGCCGTGCGGCGCGACAGCACCGCCGTGAGCCCCCAGGGATCGCGCCCCAGCGTCAGATAGAGCGTGCCGTGGCTGTCGTGCACCCGCAAGGGGCCTTCCACGATCGCCATGCCGCCGGTCTGTCCGGCGATGGCCGCGTCATCGTCGGGATCGAGGACGGCATAGTGCGGGTCGCCCCAGAGGCCGCGGTGCGCCGAGCGGGCCGCTTCTTCCTGCTCGAGGAAACCTGCGAAACAGTCGTGGACGGCTCGCTCCGGCCTGGCCCGCGCCCAGCCGCCCTGCAGGAGGGCATCGGCGGCCGCAGTGACGGCCGGCGCGGGATCGACCGGCAGGGATGGCGTGGCCGGAGCAGGGTGAAACAGCTGCACGGGAGTACGGTCCCAGCGGTCGGGTTCGGCCGCGAGGCTGCGCATCGTGACGGCCCCGCCCGCCACCCAGGCGACCAGCGCCGCTCCGGCCTTGGCCGGGAGGGCGGGATCGGCCGGCGTCGCGCGCGGCGGATCGAGCCCCGCGAGGCGCAGCAGCCGGCCATCGGCGAGACGCAGTTCGAGCGTCTCCGAGACGGACTCCACGGTGACTTGGGTGTCGCCGGGCCGTGGGCCGCAGGCGTCAGCCGGCAGGGCAGGGGCACCGAGGACCGTGGTCGGACAGACGAGGATGGCCGCGAGCGCGACGCGCGCGATGCGTCTTTTCATCGGAGTGGCTTTTCGCTACAAGGCCGCGGTGGGGTTCCGTAGCTCAGCAGGATAGAGCAGCGGTTTCCTAAACCGAAGGTCACGTGTTCGAATCACGTCGGGACCACCACCTACTCCAGGCATCGCACGGCAGGTTACCCGGACGACGGCGATCGCCCGTGCCGCGTGTTCGTTCAGTGCCGATGAGGAGAAACGGACGCGCATCATGTCGGTTTTCTTCACGGCCGACACGCATTTCGGCGATCCCAATATCCTGCGGCAACGCGGCGGTGTGTTTCGATCGCTTGCCGAACATGACGAAGTTCTCATCGCGCGCTGGAACGCCGTGGTGAAGCCCGCCGACGACGTATGGCACATCGGCGATTTCGCGGCCGGTGCGAGCCGGGAGCGCTGCGCCGAGATCTTCGCCCGGCTCGCCGGACGTAAGCGCCTGGTTCGCGGCAATCACGACACCAATCGCGTGCTCGCCCTGCCCTGGGCCGATGCCCCCGTCGAGAGTGTCCGGATCACGGTCCGCGACGATCTCGGGGTGGAGTGGCGGCTGTTCCTCGCCCATTACGCCCATCGGGCCTGGCCGGGCCTCTGGCGCGGGACCCGGCATCTTTACGGACACACCCACGCAACATTGGCCGACACCTCGCGCTCCTGCGATGCCGGAGTCGACGCCTGGGATTACCGGCCGGTCGGGATCGGCGCGATCATCGCGCGGCAGGACGCCGCGACGGTACTCCCCGAGGAAATCGCGCGAAACGCCGCGCCTTCCCGTCTCCCGCGGGCGGGAGAAGGTGTCGGCACGCAGTGACGACGGATGAGGGTCGACTCGATCCCGTGGAGGTTCCTTCATCCGACCCGACTGCGTCGGGCCACCTTCTCCCGCGAGCGGGAGAAGGGACGGCGCCCCGCGTCAAACGCCTCTGGGCAGCCACACCGCCTTCACCCGCGAGGAGCGCCGGATCTCGTCGGCGTCGTGCCGGGTCGCATCCGAACACCAGACGGCCGCGACCTCGGGGTGTTCCGCAAACGCAGCCGTGAGAGCGTCGGGCTCCCCGTCGAGCAGCGTGACGATGCCGCCCGGCAGCGTACCGAGCCCGAGCAGGGCCGCGAGATCCGCGGGCGAGAGGCCGGGGAGGCGCGGCGGCACCATAAGGACGCGGTTGCCGGCCGCGATCGTGGGTATCAGCAGAGTCAAGAATCCCAGGAGCGGCAGGTCCGGCCGGCAGGTGAGGCCCACGAGGCCGAACGGCTGATCGAGCAGCAGCACGAGATGGAGCGGCCTGCTCGCGACCACGCGTCCGCCGCCTTGTCCGGCCCATGCCGCCACGACCGCGATGCGTTCGGCCACGGCCTCGATCAGC
>CAXUOD010000046.1:0-28886 GCA_964252585.1 uncultured Lichenihabitans sp.
CCACAACCCCCGGTTTTGGAGACCGGTACTCTAGCCGATTGAGCTACACTCCTGCGGTGCGGACCGCGGCCGTCGACGACGCAATCTGCAGCCTCCATTTGCCTCAAAACACGGCGACTGGCAAGACGGACCAAGCCAAGTGTTCGCATTCGACGAATGGTTGAAATGATGCGGTTTCCGGCGTTTGCGACGGAGCGGGAAGGGAGATCCAGGCCTGCAGATCAGCCGGCATCTCCTCTTGGCGGCCGGGCTCGGATTGACGGATCCGGAGACGAGGAACATTCTCTGACGGCAAATTCACGGACCGTAGCCTGCATCTCCCCCCAGGTCGTTGCGGTTGTCGTTTCCAGGGGCAACGCAACGTCGAACCGAAACCTCAATTCGAACGAACAGCAAGATCACTCAGGTTCGAACAACAGCCGCAAGGCTCAAGAAACGGAGAAAAAATGAAAGCGCTTTCCGCCAAGTTCGGAATCGGGCAGGTCGTCCGCCACCGCAAGTATCCGTTTCGCGGCCTCATCTACGATGTCGATCCGGTCTTCGCCAATACGGAAGAATGGTGGTTGTCGATCCCCGAAGACGTGCGTCCCAGCAAGGAGCAGCCGTTCTACCACTTGCTCGCCGAGAACACCGAGACAGAGTACATCGCCTACGTTTCGGAGCAGAACCTGCTTCCCGACGAGTCGGGCGAGCCGTTAAGACATCCGCAGATCGACGAGATCTTCGTCAGGACCGAGGCCGGGGAGTACAAGAGCAAGGCCGCGGCCCGCAATTGATGCACCGCCTCCAAGCCGGTGGGCCGACCGGTTCAAGCAGATGTGTCATCTGTCTGAACCGAACCACCAACGAGGTGCCGCAGCGTTCGCCGCGGCTCGACCCCGATCTCGGACCGATCTCAGGGCTTCGGGGCCGCGGGCGTCGCCGGAGCCGCGGCCGCAGGAGCGCCGGCCGCCGGCGCAGCACTCTTCTCCAGCTGCTGGCGCTGCGCCTGAGCGCGCGCTTCGAGCTGCTTCTGCAACTCCGCCTGCATCTCCTGCTGCTGCTTCGCGATCACTTCGGGCGGGATCGCAGGCCCGTCGAACGCCGGCCCGAAGCCGGCGAGCGGAAGAACGAAGGTGACTTCGTTGTTGGCGAGGCCCTTGGCGACGATGTTGAGCTGTTTGCCCTTCTTCATCTGATCGAGCACCGGGCCCTTGATCCTGGTCTCGGCAAAGCAGCCGTTCGGCATGCAGAATTCGAAGGCGCCTTCCTGAACCGCACCTTTGTCGACCGCAAGGTGCACGCCGGGCTTCAGCAGCAAGCCGATCGGCATCAGGACACGGATCACGCGCGTGTCGTCACCCTTGACGTCGTAGATCGCGAGCGCGACCGGCGGCGGCTGATCGGGGGCGGTCGTGAAGTCCCGGGTCGTGAAGCAAAGATCCTTCTGGCCGGCTTGCGGCTTGCTGCAGACTTTGGTCCACTCGGTCTTGGGAACCGTCTGCATGTCGATCCTGACCGGCGCGTTCGGGTTCTGCTGCTGGCCCTGCGGGGCCTGTCCCGCCGGTGCAGGCTGTCCCGCGGGTGCTGCGGTTTGAGCGATGGCCTGCCCGCCCAGGAGCGCGGTTGCCAGAAGGGCGGCGAGCCCGAAATTCAGCGGTTGGGACGGCATGTTGTACCTCGTTGTCTGGACCATGCGGGCGTGATGATGCATCGTTTTGAAAATCCGTGGCGCGAGCCTGTCGGGTTCCACCCAACAGGCTCCGCGCTGGGGTGCCGGCACAGCCGCCGCTCTCCAGCCCAACGCCGGCCGCCCTCGCGCCGGAACGCTCACCTCGAGCTGTCCCGTCCGGTGGCGATGTGGTCATTGCCGCCGATTGCGGCGACACGTTGTCGAGCCTCCCGAGCCGTCTGACGGCGATTCGCGACCGGCGCCTTACTCCATGATCTCCGCTGCGATTGCAAGGCGGATGGCCACACCGGCACCGGGAGCGTAGAGCAAGCTCGTCGATCGAGACCAGAGAACCGGGGTTCCATGACACCCAAGCTTCGCGCCCTCCTGCCGACGGCGCTGGCCATTGCGACCGTCATCTTGCCTCTTGCGGCTCGTGCCGACGAGGCCATCGCGATGCACGGCGCGCCGGCGCTCGCGCCAGGCTTCACCCATTTCCCCTACGCCGACCCGGACGCGCCGAAGGGGGGCCGATTGCGATTGTGTCTGCTCGGCACTTTCGACAGTCTCAATCCCTACAACCTCAAGGCCGGGTCGACCGCCCAGGGACTCGGCACAATGGTGTTCGAGACCCTGATGGCTCGCTCGCAGGACGAGCCGTTCACGCTCTATGGCCTGATCGCCAAGGGCATGGACACCGATCCCGACCGCACTTTCGCGACCTTTCATCTCGATCCCGCAGCGCGGTTCTCGGACGGCCGCCCGATCACGTCGTCCGACGTCCGCTTCACCTTCGATCTCCTGAAGAGCAAGGGACGGCCGCAGCAGCGGGCCGCCTTTGCGCAGATCAAGGCCGTGACCACCCCGGATCCCGAGACCATCCGGTTCGACCTTCAAGGATCCGGCGACCGCGAACTACCGCTTTTCCTGGGGCTCATGCCGGTCCTGTCGAGCAAGACCACGGATGCCGCCCATTTCGACGAAACGACGCTGAAGCCGCCGGTGGCCAGCGGTCCCTACCGGGTCGGCGCGGTCGACCCCGGCCAGAAGCTGGTGCTCGAGCGAAACCCGGATTACTGGGGCCGCGACCTCCCGACGCGGCGCGGCATGTTCAACTTCGACCGCGTCGACATCGACTACTACCGCGACGCCAACGCCCTCTTCGAGGTGTTCAAGGCGGGGCAGTGCGACTTCCGCATCGAGACGGACCCGGCACGGTGGCTGACCGCCTATCACTTTCCGGGTCTAACCGACGGCCGGGACATCAAGGCCGTGGTTCCCCTGCGCCTGCCGAAAGGGATGGACGGCTTCGCGTTCAACACCCGCCGCGCGATCTTCGCCGATGCGAGGGTTCGCGAAGCGCTCGGCGACATGTTCGACTTCGGCTGGGTCAACCGGAACCTTTATGGCGGGCTCTACCGCCGCACGCCCAGCTTCTTCGCGGAGAGCCCGCTCGCCTCGACCGGGCAGGCGGCCTCGCCGGCCGAGACGGCGCTGCTGGCACCCTACCCCGGCGCGGTCCGGGCCGACATCCTGGACGGAACATGGCGTCCGCCCGAAGGCGATGGCTCGGGGCGCGACCGCGACAGCGCGAAGCGTGCCCTGGCGCTCCTGGCCGCGGCGGGCGACCATCTCAAGGGCACCGTCATGACCGGACCGGACGGCCAGCCGTTCCGCTTCGAGATCGTGGTTCAGGACCGCCGCCAGGAGCGGCTGGCCCTGAGCTTCGCCGATAGCCTGAAGTCGATCGGCATCGAGGCCGATGTGAGGCTCGTCGACGAGGTGCAGTACCAGCGCCGCCGACAGAGCTTCGATTTCGACATGATGCTGGGCTCGTGGTCGGCGTCCCCCTCGCCCGGTGCCGAGCAGCGCTCGCGCTGGAGCTCCGCCAGCGCCAGGCAGCCCGCCTCCTTCAACCTGCCCGGCGCCGCATCTCCGGCCATCGATGCTGCCATTTCGGCCATTGTGGCGGCCCGATCGGAGGAGGATTACATCGCCGCCACGCGGGTCCTCGACCGGCTGCTGCTGTCGGGATTCTACATCATTCCGCTCTTCCACACCGAAGACCAGTGGATCGCCTATTCCACGGCCCTGGGACGGCCGGTCGACGTTCCGCTCTTCGGCATCACCAACGTCACGCCGATCGAGCTCTGGTGGCGGAAACCGGAGGAATGAAGGTCCCTTCTCCCGCTTGCGCGCGAAGGAGATAGCCTCCAGCGCTGGGCACCCCGACTTGATCCTTACGCGGCCTTGCGCTCGCCGATCTCGACGAGACGCTTCAGGATCTGCCGGGTGCCTTCGAGCCGATCCTCGGGCCGGTCGAAATCGCGGGCGAAGGCGACCCGCATGTCCGGACGCACCTTTGCCGATTCCCGCGGATCCTGGATGAGCCGGACGAGCGCCTTCGGGTTCATGAAGCTGTTGTCGCGGAACCCGACGATCACGCCCTTCGGCCCGGCGTCGACCCGTTCGACATGGGCGCGTCGGCAGAGCCCCTTGACGGCCATCAGCTTGAGAAGCTGGCGCACCTCGTCCGGCAGGTCGCCGAAGCGGTCGATCATCTCGGCCCCGAACCCCTCGATGTCGTCTTCCCGCTCGAGGCTCGACAGGCGGCGGTAGAGGCTCATGCGCAACGCGATGTCCGGCACGTAGTGCTCCGGGATCGTGACCGGAACGCCGATCGAGATCGTCGGTGACCACGCCTCCTCCACGACCTCCGTGGTCCCGGCTTTCAGCGCATCGATCGCATCCCGCAACATCTGCTGATAGAGCTCGAAACCGACCTCCTTGATGTGGCCCGACTGCTCGTCGCCGAGCAGGTTGCCGGCGCCGCGGATGTCGAGATCGTGGCTCGCAAGCTCGAAACCGGCCCCAAGCGTGTCGAGGGACTGCAGCACCTTGAGTCGCTTCTCCGCCTGCGCGGTCGGCGGCTTGTTGGCCGGAAGCGTGAAGAGCGCATAGGCGCGGGTCTTCGAGCGGCCGACGCGTCCGCGCAATTGGTAGAGCTGGGCCAGGCCGAACAGGTCGGCCCGATGGACGATCAGCGTGTTGGCCCTCGGGATGTCGAGCCCCGCCTCAACGATGGCGGTGGCCAGCAGCACGTCGTATTGGCCCTCGTAGAAGGCCGACATCTTGTCTTCGAGTTCGCCCGCCGACATCTGGCCATGCGCCACGACGAATTTGACTTCGGGGATGCTGCGCGACAGGAAGGCGCCGGCCTCCTCCAGGTCCTCGATGCGGGGACAGACGAAGAAGGACTGGCCGCCGCGATAACGTTCGCGCAGCAGCGCCTCGCGCACCATCAGTTCGTCGAAGGGGAAGATCGACGTGCGGACCGCGAGCCGGTCGACCGGCGGTGTCGCGATGATCGACAGGTCGCGCACACCCGTCATGGCAAGCTGGAGCGTGCGGGGGATCGGCGTCGCCGAGAGGGTCAGGATATGCACCTCGGCCCGCAGGTCCTTCAGACGCTCCTTGTGGGCCACGCCGAAGCGCTGCTCCTCGTCGACAACGACGAGCCCGAGATCCTTGAACTGGATCGCCTTGCCCAGCACCGCATGGGTCCCGACCACGATGTCGATGGTGCCGTCGGCGAGCCCGGCCTTGACGCGCTTCTGCTCGGCGGCCGGCACCATCCGGGACACCTGGCCGACCGTGACCGGCAGACCGGAGAAACGTTCGGCAAAGGTCTTGTAATGCTGGCGCGCCAGCAATGTGGTCGGAACCACGATGGCGACCTGGCGACCGTTGATGGCGGACGCGAAGGCACCGCGCAACGCCACTTCCGTCTTGCCGAACCCGACATCGCCGCACACCAGCCGATCCATGGGATGACCGGAGGCGAGATCGCTCAGCACGGCTTCGATACTGCTCGATTGATCCTCCGTCTCGTCATAAGGAAACAGGGCACAGAATTCGTCGTAGAGCCCGTCCGGAGGAACGAGTTTCGCGGCAGGTTTGAGCGCCCGTTCCGCCGCGATCTTGATCAGCCCGTGGGCGATCTCGCGGATGCGGTTCTTCATCCGGGCCTTGCGGCCCTGCCACCCTGCCCCGCCGAGCCGGTCGAGCGGCGCCTCCGTGTCCTCCGACCCGTAACGCGACAGGAGTTCGAGATTCTCGACCGGCAGGAACAGCTTGTCGCCCCCGGCGTAGTGGAGTTCCAGACAATCGTGCGGAGCCTGTCCGACGTCGATGGTCCGCAGGCCCACGAATCGGCCGATGCCGTGGTCGACATGGACCACGAAATCGCCGGGCGCCAGGGAGGCCACCTCCTGCAGGAAGTTCTGGGCGCGGCGCTGCTTCTTGCGGCTGCGCACCAGACGATCGCCGAGGATGTCCTGTTCGCCGATGACGGCGAGGTCGCCGGCCGAGAACCCCTCCTCGAGACCCAGGACCGCCAGCGCCACGGTACCGGACGGCAGTCCGAGCGCCTGCCCCAACGACCCGACCGGCTCGGTCTTCTTCAAGCCGTGCTCGTTCAAGACGCCGCGCAGGCGGTCCCGCGAGCCCTCGCTCCAGGCCGCCACGATCACGCGCCGTCCGTCGCCGAGGAGCGCGCGGATATGCTCGACCGCGATGTCGAAGACGTTCACGCCTTCCTGTGCACGCTCCGGCGCAAAGGAGCGGCTCGGCCGTCCCCGGCAATCCACCACGGTGGTCTTGCCCGGCACGACCGCGTCGGCGTTCGTCGCCCGAAGCACGGGCGCGTGTTCGAGTTCGAGGATCCACTCGTCCTTGGTGAGGTAGAGGGCATCGGGCGGCAGCGGCTTGAAGGTCGAGGAGCCGGGCTGCTTGCGGGCCTCGGCCCGGGCCTCGTAATGATCCGCGATATTGGCGAAACGCTCCTCGGCCGCCTGGTCGTCGAGCGGATCGAGCACGATCGGGCAATGCCCGACGTAGTCGAACAGCGTGCCGGTCTTGGCGTAGAACAGCGGCAGCCAATGTTCCACGCCAGGATGCCGCCGGCCCTCGCTGACCGCCGTGTAGAGCGGGTCGTTGTGCGTTTGCCCGCCGAAGGCCGTGACATAATTCTGGCGGAAGCGGCGGATCGTGTCGGTGGTGAGCTGCACCTCGCTCATGGGGACGAGGTCGAGAGCCCGCAACTGCCCCACCGAGCGCTGCGTCTCCGGATCGAACGAGCGGATCGATTCCAGCGTATGACCGAAGAAGTCGAGGCGTACCGGAAGCGGCATGCCGGGTGCGAAGAGGTCGACGATACCGCCCCGCACCGCATATTCGCCCGTGTCGCGCACGACATCGGAGCGGAGGAACCCGTTGGCTTCGAGCCAGGCCGCGAGATCGTCGGTCGAAACCGCGTTCCCGGGCGCCGCCGAGAAGCTGTGGGCCGCGACACTGTCGCGCGGCGGCACGCGCTGGAGGATGGCGCTCACGGTCGTCGACAGGATGCGCGGCCTCTCGGCCGAGGAACGGGAACGCGCCAGGCGGGACAGCACCGTCATGCGCCGCGCCGCGACCGCCGCATTGGGTGATACGCGGTCATAGGCCTGGCAATCCCAGGCCGGGAATTCGAGCACCTCGATATCGGGCGCCGCAAACGCCACGGCGTCGCGGAACATCTGCGCTCGCTGGCTTTCCCGCGCGACATGGATCAGCACGGCCGGACGTTCGGCGCCGGCCCGGGCCAGAGCGCGCGCCAGATCCGCCACCACGAATCCATCGAAACCATCGGGCAGGTGGCTCAGCGTGACGTGCGAGTCCTGCTGTAGGAGCTTGATGACCTGGGACAGCTCGGTCAGCGGTGCGGGCGCCTTGATGGCCGGCGTCGAGATCTGCTGCGGCTGGACGACGCGTCCGGCGATGGCCTTAGCCATGCTGGTCATCCGTTCTGGCATGAAAAGCGCGAATTCGGGCCAGAAAGGCGGCATCGACGTCGCCCGGCGGCAGAGTCTCGCCCGAAACCCATTTGTAGAGGTCGGGATCCGGCTGCTCCATGAGCGCCTCGAAGCTGTCGAGCGAGGCCGGGTCGAGCATCGCCAGCTTCGCGTCGGCGAAGCGGCCCATGATGAGGTCCATCTCGCGGGTACCCCGGTGCCAGGCGCGAAACCTGATCTTGCGGCGGCGCACCGCGTCCTCGTCGTCTTCGCTCATCGTCCGCGGTCCGCGCCTGCTCGTCTCGCCCCTGGGCAACGCTCGGGTATATAGGGGGAAGCACCCGGAGGCACCAGTCGCAGGGCGGGCCGGCGACGATGTGAGACGCAATGTGCGTCATCGCTCGGCGGCTCCGAGCATGGCGCTCGCGCTGACGGTTCGACGTCTGCGCCGAGGACCTCGAAGGCCGGGGAGGGAACGACCCGACCCTGCGCAAGACGGCCGAACCATGTCGGTCCGGTCTCGATCTTTGTGGCCGCGTCCCGTAGATCAGCACGGATGCGCCCCGCCGACCTCAACCCGCTGTTCGTCGAAGCCACCAGGCTGCGTGGCGTCGGCCCGAAGGTGGCGTCTGCGCTCGACCGTCTGCTCGGTTCGGCGACCCGCCCCGCCCGGGTCCTCGACCTCGTACTCCACCTGCCCATCTCGGTCGTCGATCGATCGACGCGGGCCAGGATCCGTGAAGCCCCGCGCGACCAGGTCGTGACGCTGGAGGGCCGGGTTCGCGAGCATCTCGCCCCTGCCAAGGTCAATGCGCCCTTCAAGGCCGTCATCGAGGACGAGACGGGCGATGTGACGCTCGTCTTCTTCCGCAACAACGCCTCGTGGGTCGAAAAGGCGCTGCCGATCGGTTCCACCCGCTGGGTGTCGGGCCGGCTCGAACTCTACGACGGCCGTCTGCAGATGGTGCATCCCGACCGCGTCATGGACGCGGATGGCCTCCGCGACATGCCGCTGATCGAACCCGTGTATCCCTTGACCGAGGGTCTGTTTCCCCGGGTCCTCGGCCGAGCGATCGACGCGGCGCTGGAGCGCCTGCCGCGGCTGCCGGAGTGGCTCGACCCGAACATGTCGGTCTTGCGGGGATGGCCCGGGTTCGACGAGGCCATGCGCGCCCTGCACCGGCCCGAGAGCGCCGCGGCCGTCGATGCGAACGCGCCGGCCCGGCAGCGGGTGGCCTATGACGAGCTGCTGGCAAGCCAACTGGCCTTGGCGCTGCTGCGCAACCGCGCGAAGGTCAACAACGGACGGCCCCACCTGGGCGACGGCCGCATCGTCGCCCAAATCGAGGCGGCGCTCCCGTACACGCTGACCGCGGGTCAGAAGAACGCGCTCGACGAGATCCGGGCCGATATGGCGTCGCCCCGCCGCATGCTGAGGCTGCTCCAGGGTGACGTCGGTTCCGGCAAGACGATCGTGGCGCTGCTGGCGGCAGCCAGCATGGTCGAAGCTGGCTGCCAGGCCGCCCTCATGGCGCCGACCGAGATCCTGGCCCGCCAGCATCACGCCCGCATCGCACCTCTCGCCGAAGCGGCCGGCCTGCGCCTTGCCGTGCTGACCGGGCGCGACCGTGCCGGCGAAAGGGCCAGCACCCTGGCCGGCCTCGCAGACGGCACGATCGACCTCGTGATCGGGACGCATGCCCTCTTCAGCGACGGCGTCGCGTTCAGCGATCTCGGCCTCGTGATCGTCGACGAGCAGCATCGGTTCGGCGTCGCGCAACGCCTGACCCTGGCCGAGAAGGGTCGCGCGGCCGAGCTTCTGGTGATGACCGCGACGCCCATCCCACGGACCCTGGTGCTGACCATCTTCGGCGACCTCGATGTTTCCATCCTCGACGAAAAGCCGGCCGGTCGGCTGCCGATCGACACGGTGGCCAAACCCGTCGAGCAGATGCACGAGGTCGTCACCGCGATCGGCCGGGCCCTGGCTGGCGGCGCCAGGGTCTATTGGGTGTGCCCGCTCGTGACCGAAAGCGAGCACACCGATCTTGTGGCAGCCGAGGATCGGTTTGCGGCGCTCCGGGAGGCTTTCGGCGATCAGGTCGGGCTCATCCATGGGCAGATGAAGGCCACGGAGCGGGACGCCGCCATGGACGCCTTCGCGCTCGGCCGCACCGCCATCCTGGTGGCCACCACCGTCATCGAGGTCGGGGTGGATGTTCCCGAGGCCAGCATCATGGTGATCGAACACGCGGAACGCTTCGGCTTGGCGCAGCTGCATCAGTTGCGCGGCCGGGTCGGACGCGGCCAAGCCAAATCGGTCTGCCTGCTGCTCTACAAAGGGCCTTTGGGCGAGACCGCCAAAGCCCGCATCGAGACCATGCGGCAGACCGAGGACGGCTTTCGCATCGCCGACGAGGACCTGCGGCTGCGCGGCGAGGGCGAGTTGATCGGCACCAAGCAATCCGGCCTGCCCGATTTCAAGCTGGCGTCGCTCGACCAGCACGGCAGGCTTCTCGAAGAGGCGCGGCGCGAGGCCGTGGCCCTCGTGGCCGACGACCCGCAGCTCCGCGGGCCCCGCGGAACGGCGTTGCGCACCTTGCTGTATCTGTTCGAGCGGGATGCGGCAGCGAGGCTGCTGGCCGGCGGGTAGCGTGCGAGGTTCTCCGCTCGGTTGAGGTGAAAGCGGCATCCGGGCCCGCCTCAAGGGCTCGTGGCGAAGATCATCCGCTTTCGGAACGCGAGAGGACTTTGCGCCAGCAGCATGGCCTTGAGCGCTTCGACCTCGTGTCAGCATCTGCGCGATACCGTCAAGCGCTAACGGCCTTCGTGCGACGCACGCTGGCTGCGACCTGATCCTGCGGCGGGCATCTCCCGCACACTTCGAGCCTCGAAGCTGCCACCTTGCACCGCATTCCGGCTGGAACCGCGCTCCAGGAAGGAATACATCTTCGACATGGTCGTTCGAGCCCCACAATCCATCGCTCCGGCGGCTTTTTAGCGGGCTCCGCAGCATCACGTGGAACCGCGATCCCCATCGCCCGATCCCCGCAGCCGAGGTTTTTGCCCTGTACCAGCGGAACTGGCGGCATATCGATCCTCGAGATCTCGACGACGCCGAGAAGCAACTCGTTGCCGATCTGACGCATCGGTTCGGCGCCGGCCATCTGCTGACCTGAGCGACGCGGACCACGCGCGATGCCATCTCCCGCCTATGAAAGGCCGCAGCACGAGATCGTGGCTCGAGCCCTCGGCATGCTGCGGTCGGATTTCTTGCTGCAGAACCGGTGCTGGTTTGCAGGAGGCACGGCGATCGTGATGAAGAACGGAGAGTACAGGCTGTCGCTCGACATCGACTTCCTCTGTTCTTCGATGGTCGGCTATCGCGAGCTGCGTGGGGCGGTCACATCGAAAGGTGCAGCAGGCGTTTTCGCGCAGCCCGTCAAGACCCTCAGGGATTTCCGCTGCGATCAGACGGCATCCGGACGACGCTGGAGATCGAAGGCCAACCCTTGAAATTCGAGATCGTTCGAGAGGCTCGGATCGAGGTCGACGGAGCCTACGATCCCGAACTCGCATGTCCGTTGCTCTCACTCGATGATCAGTTTGCCGAGAAGATCCTCGCGAATTCGGATCGCGGGAAGGACCCTGCGGCCAGCTACCGCGATTTCTTCGATCTCGGGATCCTGCTGGTGGCCAACGGAGGTCGAATCCCCATGGCCGCCTCGGAGAAGGCCGTCACGGCCTATGGGCCCACAATATGGCGAGACCTGAAATGGGTGGTCGAACATCTGCGTGCTCGGCCTTCCGCGCTGACCCGAGCTGCGGAAAACCTTCGCATGGATCCCGCGCTCGCTCGCACGGCGGTCCGGGCGGTCTCCTGTGCCTACAAGGGTAGGCTTCCGCCGGATCGTGAGGATCTCGAGAAGCCCGTCGTGGACCTCACTCCACGGTCACGGACTTCGCCAGGTTGCGCGGCTGGTCGGCGTCTTTCCCCATGAACACCGCCGTGTGATAGGCCAGGAGCTGGATCGGGACCGCATAGACGATGGGCGCGAATGTCGGCGGCATGTCGGGCATGACGATGGAGGCCTGGAGCTTCACGGCCGCGGCTTCTGCGCCACCCTTGGCGCCGATCAGCACGAGCCGGCCGCCCCGCGCCGCGACCTCCTGCATGTTCGACACCGTCTTTTCGAACACGCCGTCGGGCGGCGCGATCACGATGACCGGCAGGTCTTCGTCGACCAGCGCGATCGGGCCGTGCTTGAGTTCACCTGCCGCATAACCTTCCGCGTGGATGTAGCTCAATTCCTTGAGCTTCAAGGCTCCTTCCAGTGCCAGCGGGAAGGCGGTTCCACGGCCGAGGTAGAGCACGTCCCTCGCTCGGGCGAGGTCGTGCGCCACGTGTTCGATGTCGCGCTCGTGCTTCAGGGCCTCGGCCATCAGGCCGGGCAGCGCCAGGAACTCGTCGACGTAGCGCTTCTCGTCTTCGCGCGACAGCGTCCCCTTGGCCCGGGCAAAGGCCAGCGCCAGGCAGGCCAGGACGGCGAGTTGGCAGCTGAAGGCCTTGGTGGACGCGACGCCGATCTCCGGACCGGCCAGCGTCAGCGCTTTGACGTCGCTTTCGCGCGCCATGGTCGACGTGCCGACGTTGACGACGCCGACGATCTTCTGGCCTTGGCTCTTGGCATAGCGCAGGCAGGCCAGCGTGTCGGCGGTCTCGCCCGATTGCGAGATGACCAGCGTCACGCCGCTCTGGCTCATCGGCGGTTCGCGATAGCGGAACTCCGACGCCACGTCGATGTCGACCGACAGGCGCGCGATCCGTTCGAACCAGTATTTGGCCGTCAAGCCTGCGATATACGCGGTTCCGCAGGCCACGATGGTGAGCCGGTCGATCTTCGCCGGGTCGAAGGGGAGATCGAACGGCAGGGCCACGGCGCCGGCCAGGAGGTCCGTGTAATGGGCGATCGTGCGCCCGACGACTTCCGGCTGTTCGTGGATCTCCTTGGCCATGAAGTGGCGGTAGTTGCCCTTGTCGATCGTATAGGCGCTGGCCAGGCTCTTCTGACGGGGTCGCGCAACGCGACGGTCGGTCTCGTCATAGAACTCGGCACCGGCGCGGGTCAGCACGACCCAGTCGCCATCCTCGAGATAGGTGATCTCGTCGGTGAAAGGCGCGAGCGCGAGCGCGTCCGAGCCGAGGTACATCTCGCCGTCGCCGTACCCGACCGCGAGTGGCGCGCCGCGGCGTGCGCCGATCAGAAGGTCCGCCTCGCCACTGAACAGGAACGCCAGCGCGAAAGCGCCGTGCAGCCGCGGCAGCGCCGCCGCAACCGCTTCGGCCGGGGTCCTGCCGCCGTCGAGTTCGGCCGTGACGAGATGCGCCACGACCTCCGTATCGGTCTCGGTTTCGAAGCGGTGGCCGCGCCTCGTCAACTCCTCGCGCAAGGCACGGAAGTTCTCGATGATGCCGTTGTGCACGACCGCGAGACGCTCGCTCGCGTGCGGATGGGCGTTGACCTCCGTCGGCTTGCCGTGCGTCGCCCACCGCGTGTGGCCGATTCCGACGGCGCCCCGAAGCGGCTGGTTCGAGAGCCGCAGTTCCAGGTTCTTCAACTTGCCGGAGGCTCGCCGCCGGGTGAGCTCACCCTTCTCGAGCGTCGCGATGCCGGCAGAGTCGTAACCCCGATATTCCAGGCGCTTCAGCGCCTCGACGATCTGCTCGGCCACGGGGCCGGCGCCCAGGATGCCCACGATTCCGCACATCGGTTTTCTCCTCGCCGCCGGTCGTCTCGCGGCATTCTATCTCCGATCCATCCGCAACCGCAAAGATTGCCGAATCAGCCTTTCCGGTCGCTTTGCGCCTTGCGGCTGGCCCGCTCGGCCCGCAGCACGGCGCCCCGCCCCTCCTTCGTGGTCTGGCGGGCCCTGCCCAGGGCCAGCGCATCGGCCGGCACGTCCTCGGTGATGGTCGATCCGGAGGCCACATAGGCACCCTGCCCGATCGTCACGGGCGCCACCAAAGCCGAATTGGAGCCGATGAAGGCCCCGGCGCCGATCTCCGTTCGGAATTTGCCGTAGCCATCGTAATTGCACGTGACGGTGCCGGCGCCGATGTTGGCGCCCGCGCCGACGCTGGCATCACCGATGTAGCTGAGGTGGCTGACCTTGGCGCCCGCCTCGATCGTGGCGCTCTTCACCTCGACGAAATTGCCGACCTTGCTGTCTCGCCCGAGCATCGCGCCGGGGCGAAGCCGGGCATGAGGCCCGACATTGGCCTTGGCGCCGACATGCGCGCCTTCGAGATGGGAGAAGGCGTGGATCACGGCCCCGTCGTCCACGGTGACGCCTGGCCCGAACACCACATGCGGCTCCACGGTGACGTCGCGGCCGAGCCTCGTATCGAAGGCGAAGAACACCGTTCCTGGAGCCTGCAGGGTCGCGCCCTCGCGCATCGCGACCTCGCGCAAACGGTTCTGCAGGACCGCTTCGGCCGACGCCAGTTGGATCCTGTCGTTGATCCCGAGGGTTTCGCGCTCATCGGCCGAGAGCGCCGCGCAACGCCGGCCGGCGGCCCGTGTCATTTCCACCGCGTCGGTCAGGTAATATTCGCCCTGCGCATTGTCCCGACCGATCCGGCGCAGCAGGTCGAGCGCCGTTCTCCCATCGAGCGCCATGAGGCCGGAGTTGCAGAGCGTGACCATTCGCTCGACATCCGTGGCGTCCTTGTGCTCGCGGATCGCCACGAGTTCTCCGGCCGCCGTCAGCAGGCGGCCATAGCCGAACGGGTCTTTCGCCTCGAACCCCAGGGCCGCGAGCGCGGCTCCGTCCGAGAGAGTCCGCCGCATCGCCGAGAGCGTCTGGCGACTGATGAGCGGGACGTCGGCATAGAGGATCAGCAGGTCGTCGAAGCCACGGCCGATCGCCGCCGCGGCCGCCAGCACGGCATGCGCCGTCCCGAGCCGCTCCGCCTGGACGAAGATCTCGACGCCCGGAGCGGCCCGCCGGGCTTCGGCCGCCACATCGTCGCGGCCTGGGCCGACCACGACCGCGACCGCATCGACCTCGGCCTCTGCGGCAGTCGCGAGTACATGCGCCAGCATGGTGCGGCCGGCCAGTCGATGCAGCACCTTCGGGAGGGCCGACTTCATCCGCGTCCCCTCGCCCGCCGCCAGAACGACGGCGAGGCACCGTCTCGCTTCCGTCATCGCTTGATTGTCCTCGCTCCGCGTCGATCCGGCACGCTGCAGTTACGATTCATCGTTAAAGTTAACACGAACTTGCAGCCCTGCAGCCCTGCAGCCCAGTAGCCCTGCAGGCCGGCACGTCGTCCGTTATGATGCAGTGCAGTGGGAACGCCAAAAATCGCCTCGCAGCCTTTGGGAATTCGGTTATAGGAAGGCGAGCGGCCCGCGGCGTCCGAGCACAGGTCGTCGCAGCCACTCCGTGTTCTCATCATAGATGGCCGATGATCCTACGCCGGGACCTTCTGAAATGGGCCGCCTCCGGGTTGGGTGTCGGTCTGACGCCAGCGGTCGCCGACACGGCCCCCGTCTCGACGATCACGCCGGCCACCACCGAGGGGACGGCGCCACAAGGATCGACCCCGGCGACCCCCGCCTTCGACTTCAATATGGTGGTCGATACGGCGCGGAAGATGGCCAAGAAGGCCCACGATGCGGTCAATGCCTCGTTGCCGGGCCCCTTCAGCAACCTTACCTACGATCAATACGTCGCCATCCGTCCGAAGACCGGCACTGCCGTTTGGGCCGGGGACAATGTCGGTTTCGCGATCGAGCCGCTGCATCGCGGTTTTCTGTTCACGGCCCCGATGGTCATCAACGTCGTCGAGAACGGCACGGTCCGGCGGCTCAGCTACTCGGCCAACCAGTTTGATTTCGGCAAGATCCAACCCCCGCCCAACCTGCCCGACATCGGCTTTTCGGGATTCCGGGTCCTGCACGCCCGCGCCGACCAGGGACTGGTCGACATGGCGATTTTCCAGGGGGCGAGCTTCTTTCGCGCGCTCGCCAACGGCCAGACTTTCGGCCTGACCGCGCGAGCCCTCATGATCCGGACCGCGGATCCGCGCGGTGAAGAATTTCCTGCCATTCGCGAAGTCTGGATCGAGCGCCCGAGCCTCGCCAGCGACGTGCTCGTGATCAACGCCCTCGTCGATTCGGATTCGATGACGGGCGCCTACAGGCTCACCTTGCGTCCCGGCGACATCACCATCATCGACACGGAATGCACGCTGTTCACCCGGAGCGCCGAGGATTTCTACGGTCTCGGCGGGATGACGGCGATGTTCCTGTTCGGACCCATCAACCGGAGGGGCATCGACGACATCCGCGAGGACGTGTCCGAGATCGCGGGCCTGCAGATCCTCAACGGCAACAACGAATGGCTGTGGCGGCCCGTCGCCAATCCGTCGACGCTGCAGATTTCCGCTTTCGTCGACTCCAATCCGCGCGGCTTCGGGCTCTTACAGCGCGATCGCACGTTCAATCGTTTCGAAGACGACGAGCAACACTGGGAGCTCAGGCCATCTCTGTGGATAGAGCCGATCAGCGACTGGGGTGAAGGCAGCGTTCAGCTCGTGGAGATTCCGACCGATACCGAGAACAACGACAACATCATCTGCTTCTGGCGACCGAAGGCGGTCCTCGATCCATCGGCGGAGAGTTCCTTCGCTTACCGGCAGTTCTGGTGCTGGTCCCCCCCCGACCGGCCGCCGCTGCCGATTGTGACGGATACGCGCTCGGGTCATGGATCCTAGTCCAAGCGCCGGAAGTTTCTGGTTGAGTTCAGCGGCGATCCCTTCGCGGACGCTCAACGCAACCAGGACGTCAAGGCGATGCTGACCACCTCCGTGGGAACGGTCGTCTCGCTCCGCCCCTTCTTCTCGCGGGAGCGGAAAACCTGCCGCATCCTGTTCGAACTGGATTTCGGAAGCGAGACCCTGTCGGAGCTGAGACTGTTGCTCGAAGTGGCCGGCAAGCCCGCCAGCGAAACGTGGCTCTATCGATGGACGGCGTGATGAGCGACGCCGCGCTCGAGGCCGAGCGTTCGGTGATCGACCTGTCTTCGATCCTCTCCATGCCGGCGATGCCGGCGGAGAGCCACCTCGACATGCCCACCCAGTCGCTGTCGCGGTTCGACCGCCGCCGTCGCCGGAGCTGGTCGAACCCGATCCATCGTTCGACGCCTTGGCTGGCGCGCGTCGTCGTCTTCGGGGTGGCGCTCGTGCTTCTCGCCTACGGCACGGAGGAGATGTACCGGGTCGTCAATATCGGCGTGGTCACGTTGCTCGAATGGATCCTGGTGGCGCTGTTCGTCGCCAACTTCTCCTGGATCGCGCTGGCGTTTTCGAGCTCGATTGTCGGCTTCGTGTGGCTCCTGTTCTTCGCCCCCAAGCCCTTGCCGATGCCGACGGCACTCGTCGGCAAGACGGCGGTCGTCATGCCGATCTACAACGAGGCGCCGAGCCGCATCTTCGGCGCCCTGCAGGCCATATGCGAGGACGTCGCGGCGACCGGGCTCGGCGCTCATTTCGACTACTTCTTCCTGTCCGACACGACCGATCCGGATGTCTGGGTCGCGGAGGAGCGCGCCCTCGTGGCGCTGCGCGACAGGCTGCGCAACAAGGCCACCGTCTACTACCGGCACCGGCCGAAGAACATCAATCGAAAGGCCGGCAACATCGCGGACTTCGTCACCCGGTGGGGTGGCGCCTACCCGCATATGGTCGTGCTCGATGCCGATAGCCTGATGACGGCGCACAGCATCGTCAATCTCGCGGCCGCCATGGAGGCGGACCCCGATGCCGGCATCATCCAGACATTGCCGCTGATCATCAACCGCAACACGCTCTTTGCCCGGTTGCAGCAGTTCGCGGCACGCATCCACGGACCCGTCATCGCGGCCGGCCTCGCGGTCTGGATGGGTCGCGACGGCAATTACTGGGGCCACAACGCCATCATCCGGACGCGGGCCTTCGCGGACCATTGCGGCCTGCCGCATCTGCGCGGCAGGCCACCGCTCGGCGGCCATATCCTGAGCCACGATTTCGTCGAAGCCGCGTTGATCCGAAGGGCCGGCTGGGCCGTCACCATGCTTCCGGTTCTCGGCGGCAGCTTCGAGGAAAGTCCGCCTTCGCTGATCGACCTCGCGGCGCGCGACCGACGCTGGTGCCAGGGCAACCTGCAGCATGCGCGCGTTCTCGGGGCCAGGGGCTTCCACCTGGCGTCGCGCCAGCACTTCATCACCGGCATCATGGGTTACGTGGCCTCGCCCTTGTGGATGGCGCAATTGCTCGTCGGCATCGTGCTGGTGCTGCAGGCGACCTACATCCGGCCGGAATATTTCACCCAGGACTTTTCCCTTTTTCCCGCCTGGCCCCGCTTCGACGCGCAACGCGCGCTGGATCTTTTCGGCGTCACGATGGCGGTCCTGCTGGCCCCGAAACTTTTCGGCCTGCTGATCGCCCTGTTCCAACCGGCGACCCGCAAGGGCAGCGGCGGCGCCATGGGCCTGATCCTCTCGACCATCGTCGAAATCGTCATGTCGTCGCTGCTCGCGCCCATCATGATGGTGATCCAATCGGGGTCCGTCATGCAGATCCTGCTCGGGCGGGATACAGGCTGGAGCCCGCAACGGCGCGACGACGGCTCGATCCCTCTGGCCGACATCGTCCGCCGGCATCGCTCCCACACCGCGCTCGGCTTCGTGACGCTGGTGGCGGGACTTCTCATCTCGCCCTCGCTCGTCGCCTGGATGTCGCCGACCATCGCGGGCTTGATCCTGGCGATCCTGTTTTCCTGGGCCAGCGGTCAGCGATCGATCGGATTGTTCCTGAAGCGCCTCGGCCTGTTGCGGACGCCCGAGGAAACCACGCCGCCCCCGATCGCGGTCCGGGCCAACACCTTGGCCCGCGAGTTGGCGCAGGCGGGCTATGACGGGACTGACGGCATCTCGGCGCTGCATGCGAGCCACGAGCTCCGCCTGTTGCACGAGGCGTTCCTCCCCGCCGCCGAACCTCGGCGGCGCGGCCGGCTCGACCCCGATGCCGTCATGGCCGGCGCCAAGCTCGCCGATGCCGAGACGGTGGAAGAGGCGGGCAACTGGCTGAACCGCAAGGAGCGAACGGCCGTGCTGAACGACCCGGCCTTGATCCGCCGCGTTGCCGGCCTGCCGACGGCCGAGATGCGGGCCACGGCGTCGTCCTAGTGCAGCGCCTCCAGGCTGGTGGGCCAAAATGGTCCAAGCGGATACATCATCGTCTCGGGTCGGACCACCAGGCGACGAGCGGGCAACATCGGGGCTCGACATCGAGCGCGAAGCCCCTTTCAATGCGGCTCCGCATCAAGACGGATCGGGGGACGTGATGGGCGACGAGACGGTGGCGGAGGACGCTTTCCTGGCGCGTCGGCCCGCTAACCACGTCCCGCTGTCCCCCGTCTCCTTCCTGCATCGCGCCGCCCTCGCGCATCCCGGTCGAACCGCGACCGTCTACGGCGACCATCGCCGCAGCTGGGCCGAGACCCTCGATCGCTGCAGACGGCTCGCCTCGGCGCTTCGTCGCCTTGGCGTCGGGCCGGGAGACACGGTGTCGGTCATGGCGGCGAACACGCCGGAGCTCTTCGAGGCCCATTTCGCCGTCCCGATGGCCGGCGGGGTCCTCAATGCCATCAACACCCGGCTCGATGCCCCGACCATCGCCTATATCCTGGATCACGGCGGCGCCAAGGTCCTGCTGACCGACACGGAATTCGCACCGGTCGTGAAAGAAGCGCTGGCGGCGCTGGCCGAGTTGCCCGTCGTCGTCGACATCCGTGATCCGGCGGCCCCGGGCGAGGAGTTGGGCCGCATGGACTACGAGGCCCTGCTCGCTTCGGGCGATCCCGGGTTCCGGAGCGACGGTCCCGCCGACGAATGGGACTCGATCACGCTCAACTACACCTCCGGCACGACGGGACGCCCCAAGGGTGTGCTCTACCATCACCGCGGCGCCTATCTCCTGGCGCTGGGCAACGTCCTCGAATGGCACATGGGCGAAGCGCCGGTCTATCTCTGGACCTTGCCGATGTTCCACTGCAACGGCTGGTGCTTCCCCTGGACGCTGGCCGCCAAGGCCGGCACCAGCGTCTGTCTTCGCAAGGTGACCGCGAGGGGGATCTACGACGCCCTGGCCGACGATGCCGTCGGCTATCTCTGCGGCGCCCCGATCGTGCTCAAGATCATGCTCGACGCCAAAGCCGGCGAACTCCGTTCGTTTCCGCAGCGCTGCAAGATCATGACGGCCGCGGCACCGCCGCCACCCTCCGTCCTGGAGCAGATGAGCCAGCGCGGCTTCGACGTGACGCATGTCTATGGCCTGACCGAAACCTACGGCCCCGCCGTCGTGTGCGACTGGCGGTCGGAGTGGGATGCGCTGTCACCCGCCGACCAGGCCGCCAAGCGCGCCCGTCAGGGTCTTGCCTATGTGGTATGCGAGGAGGTGATCGTGGCGGACCCCTCATCGACCGTCCCGGTCGCCAACGATGGCGAGACGCTGGGCGAGATCCTGTTCCGCGGCAACGTCGTCATGAAGGGCTACCATCGCGACGCCCCCTCCACCGAGGCCGCCTTCGCGGGTGGCTGGTTCCATTCGGGCGACCTCGCGGTGCGCCATCCGGACGGCCATCTCCAGATCCGCGACCGCCTGAAGGACATCATCATCTCGGGCGGCGAGAACATCTCGTCCATCGAGGTCGAGGATGCCCTCCACCACCACCCGGCCGTGGCGGCCGCGGCCGTGGTGGGATGGCCGGACGAGAAGTGGGGCGAAGTGCCCGCCGCCTTTATCGAGCTCGGGGACGGCGTCGTGGCACCTTCGGCCGAAGAGCTGATCGCCTTTTGCCGGGCCCGGCTCGCTCATTACAAGATCCCGAAGAGGGTCGTCTTCACCACCCTGCCCCGCACGTCGACGGGTAAGGTCCAGAAGCGGCTGCTGCGGCAGTCGGCGCTCCGGGAGGAGGCTTCATGCTGAACGAGATCGAGACGGATCGCGCCGCGCCCGAAGCGCCGCCCGCGGGAGAGCCGATCCTTCTGCACAAGCGTGACGCTGGCATCGTCACGCTCACGCTGAACCGTCCAGGCCAGTCCAATGCGCTTTCGGAGGAGCTATTGTCGGCCCTGCAGGCGGAGCTCGACCGGCTGGCGCAGGATGCCGAGCTTCGCTGTCTGGTGTTGGCGGCCTCGGGCAAGGCCTTCTCGGCCGGTCATGATCTGAAGCAGATGCGCCGTCATCCCGACCAGGACTATTACCGCGACCTCTTCGGCCGCTGCGGCAAGATGATGCAGAGCATCCGGGCCCTGCCGGTTCCTGTGATCGCGCAAGTGCAGGGGATCGCGACGGCGGCGGGCTGCCAGCTCGTCGCGACCTGCGACCTCGCGGTGGCGGCGAAGAGCGCCCGTTTCGCGGTCTCGGGAATCAATGTCGGCCTATTCTGCTCGACGCCGGCCGTGGCCCTGACCCGGAACGTTCCGCCCAAGGCCGCCTTCGACATGCTGATGACGGGTCGGTTCATCGATGCCGACACGGCTCTGCGCCAGGGCCTCGTCAATGCGGTCGTGCCGGACGAGCATTTGGACGAGGCTGTGGTGTCCTATGCCGCCGAAATCGCCGCGAAAAGCTCCGCCGCCGTGCGGCTCGGCAAACGGCTGTTCTACGAGCAAGGCGCCCTATCGCTCGCCGAAGCCTATCGCATCGCCGGCGACACCATGGCGTGCAACATGATGGAACCCGACGCCATCGCGGGGATCGACGCCTTCATCGGGAAGAAGGCGCGGTAGTACCTTTTCCAACAGCGAGTGCCTCTCACCCGTCCTCATGCTGAGCCGGCCCGCGGGGCCGAGTCGCAGCACGCAGCGCCTGCAGCGAGAGCTCTGGAGTATCCCTCGATACGACCGCGTGCCGCGTTCGGCTCGGGATGAGGCCTGTGTAGAATGCGAGTCAACGCTTACTCGGGGAAAACGATCAAGCAGCGGTCCGTTCGCGCCGCGCCGCCTGGAGCCGCCGGAAGTCGTCTCCGGCGTGATGGGACGAGCGCGTCAGCGGCGAGGCCGAGACGACCAGAAAGCCCTTGGCTGTGGCGACCGTCTCATAGGCCTTGAACGCTTCGGGCGTGACGAAGCTCTTCACCGGGTGATGCTTCCGGGTCGGCTGGAGGTACTGGCCGATCGTCAGGAAATCGATCTCGGCCGAGCGCATGTCGTCCATCACCTGGAGGACCTCGGTGCGCTCCTCGCCCAAGCCCACCATCAGCCCCGACTTCGTGAAGATCTCGGGATCGAGATCCTTCACGCGCTGCAGCAGCCGCAACGAGTGGAAATAACGCGCGCCGGGACGGACCGAGAGATAGAGCGACGGCACCGTTTCGAGGTTGTGGTTGAAGACGTCGGGCTTGGCGTCCACGACGACCTCCAGTGCGCCGGGTTTGCGCAGGAAGTCCGGCGTCAGGACCTCGATCGTCGTGCCGGGCGCGAAACGCCGGATGGCCCGGATGGTGGCGGCGAAATGCCCGGCACCGCCGTCGGCGAGATCGTCGCGGTCGACCGAGGTCACGACGACGTGGTGCAGGCCAAGCTTCGCCACGGCATCGCCCACGTGCTCGGGTTCGGCACCGTCGAGCGCACCGGGGAGGCCGGTCCTGACATTGCAGAACGCGCAGGCCCGCGTGCAGGTGTCGCCCATGATCATGAAGGTGGCGTGCTTCTTGTCCCAGCATTCGCCGATATTGGGGCAGCCCGCCTCTTCGCAGACCGTGACGAGCCCGTGCTCGCGCACGATGTCGCGCGTCTTCGAGAAGCCCGGCGAACCCGGCGCCCTGACGCGGATCCAATCGGGCTTCTTCAGCACCGGTTGGTCGGGGCGGTGCGCCTTCTCCGGGTGACGGGGCGCATCGTCCGGGCGAAGCCCGGCCTTCGTCCGCGGATCGCTGTTGAGCAGGTCGAGAACCAGCATGGTCGTGCCTCCACCTCTCATCTAGGCGACGGCACGCGCCACGACCACCACGATGACGGCCCCGAGCGTCGACATGACCACATCGCTCACCAGGGGGTCGCGGAACGGCAGCACGATCCCGAACGCGTGCAGGATAAAGGCCCCCACGACCGCGCCGACGAGACCCGTGACGAGATCGCGCACGAGGCCGCCGCCGCCGACGATCAGGCTCGCGAGCCATCCGGCCACGAGGCCGATCAGCAGGATGGCCAGGACATTGGTGGTGTGCAGCGTTCCGATCATGACGTCCGTATCAGGTATGGATGACGCGGCCGTAGGCGTCGAGCACCGCCTCGTGCATGGTTTCGGACAAGGTCGGATGCGGGAACACCGCGTTGATCAGCTCTTCTTCCGTGGTTTCGCAATTCATGGCAACCACGAACCCCTGGATCAGCTCCGTCACCTCCGCCCCCACCATATGGGCGCCGAGCAGCTGGCCCGTCTTGGCGTCGAAGATCGTCTTGACGAGACCCTCGGGCTCGCCGAGCGCGATCGCCTTGCCGTTGCCGATGAACGGGAACCGCCCGACCTTCAGCGCGTGTCCGGCCTCCTTGGCCTTGGCCTCGGTCAGCCCGACCGAGGCGATCTGCGGCAGGCAGTAGGTGCAGCCCGGGATCATGCCGCGGTCGAGCGCGTGGGTGTGGAGGCCCTTGATGGTTTCGACGCAGATGACGCCTTCGTGCTCGGCCTTGTGGGCCAGCATCGGGGGCCCCGCGACGTCGCCGATGGCGTAGATCCCCGCCACATTGGTTCGGCCATGGCCGTCCGTCGCGATGATGCCGCGCTCCATCGTCACCCCGAGCGCCTCGAGTCCGAGGTTCTCGCCGTTGCCCATGACGCCGACAGCCGAGATCATGCGGTCGGCCGTGATCTTGGACGTGCCGCCCTTGCCGTCGTCGATGGTGGCCGTGATCGAGTCGGCCCCTTTCTCGACACCCGTCACCTTGGCGCCCGTGAGGATCTTGATCCCCATCTTTTCGAAGCGCTTGCGGGCGAAGGCCGCGATCTCGGCGTCCTCGACCGGCAGGATCTGCGGCAGCACCTCGACGATCGTGACCTCGGCGCCCATGGCCCGGTAGAAATAGGCGAACTCGACCCCGATGGCGCCCGACCCCATGACGAGCAGCGATTTCGGGAAGCTCTTCGGCACCATGGCTTCGTAATAGGTCCAGATCAGCTTGCCGTCGGCCTCCATGCCGGGCAGCGTGCGGGGGCGGGCGCCGGTGGCGACGATGATGTGCTTCGCCCCATAGGTCCCGGCCGCCTTGGCGCCCTTCGGCGGCGCGATCGGCGCCCCGCCCATGGCGGAACCCTTGGCCGGCGCGACCACGATCTCGCCAGGCTTCGTCACCCGGGCCTCGCCCCAGATGACATCGACCTTGTTCTTCTTGAGCAGGAAGCCGACGCCGTTCGAGAGTTGGCTCGAGACGCCGCGCGACCGCTTGACGACCTTGTCGAGATCGAAGCCGACACCCTGCGCCGACAGCCCGTAGGCATCGGCATGCTGCATCTGGTGGTAGACCTCGGCCGAGCGCAGAAGCGCCTTGGTGGGGATGCAGCCCCAGTTGAGGCAGATGCCGCCGAGATGCTCGCGGTCCACCACCGCGGTCTTGAACCCGAGTTGCGCGGCCCGGATGGCCGTCACATAGCCTCCCGGGCCGGCCCCGACCACGATGATGTCGTATGTGTCAGCCACGCGTGTCGCTCCCGCTGTTCATTCTTGATAGGTCGAAGCCTGTTCGTGCCGGGGGCTGGCGCCCGGTCGCCCCTCCACCGCCCTTCACGCGGTTGCCCTCCCCGCTCCGCACGGGAGGAAAGGCACCCGCCGCCGACCGCGCAGCGCGGTGGAGGAGGGAGCGCGGCCAAGCGTCAGACCAGCATGCTCATGGGATGCTCGATCAACTCGCGGAAAGCCGACATGAGCTGCGCCCCGAGCGCGCCGTCGACGGCCCGGTGGTCGGTCGACAGCGTCACCGACATGACGGTCGCGACGACGGGTTCGCCGTGCTTGACCACCATGCGCTTCTCGCCGGCTCCGACCGCGAGAATGGTCGCATGCGGCGGGTTGACGATGGCCTGGAAGTTCTTGACCCCGAACATCCCGAGGTTCGAGACCGCCGTCGTGCCGCCCTGATACTCCTCGGGTTTCAGCTTCTTCACGCGCGCCCTGGCCGCCATATCCTTCATCTCGTTGGAGATCGTCGAGAGCGTCTTCGACTCGGCCGAGCGGATCACCGGCGTGATCAGCCCGCCAGGGATCGACACCGCCACCCCGACATCGGAGTGGGCGTGGTGCAGCATGGTGTTCTCGGTCCAGGTGACGTTGGCGTCGGGCACGCGCTTCAACGCCAGCGCCATGGCCTTGATCACGAAATCGTTGACCGAGACCTTGAAGGCCGGCTTGCCGTCCTTGTCCTTAGGGGCCGCCGCATTGACCTGCTCGCGCAAGGCCATGAGGGCATCGAGTTCGCAGTCGACCGTCAGGTAAAAATGGGGGATCGTAGCCTTGGCTTCGCTGAGGCGGCGCGCGATGGTCTTGCGCATCCCGTCATGCGGGACTTCGGTGAAGGAGCCGGGGGCGAAGAGCTTCTTCGTAAGGTCGTCGGACGGACCCATGGTCTTCGCGGCCGCGGGGGCCGGCGCAGTCGCGGGTGCGGCCGGCGTCGCGGCGGTGTCCGCTGCCTTGGCCGGCGCTGCCGCCTTCGGCCCTTCGGCGATCGCGGCCTTGACGTCGCGCTCGACGACGCGGCCATGCGGCCCCGACCCCTTGAGCGAACCGAGGTCGATGCTGCTCTCCTTGGCGATGCGCCGGGCCAGGGGCGACGCGAACACACGTGCGCCGCTGCCGTTCGGGCTGGCTGACGCGACGCCCGAAGGCGCAGGTCCGGCCGCCGTCACACCCATCGGCTTCATCTCGGGCGTGCGTTCGTACTGGTGGCCTTCGGGCACCGTCAGCGCATCGGCTTTGGGCGCGGCCCCCTTCGGAGGAGAGCCGTTACCAGTCGAGGCCGCTCCGGCCTGCGGCGCCGCGGTCTTGGCGCCGCCGTCCGCGACCGCCTTGGCGTCCTCGCCCTCGTTGGCGATGAGGCCGATCACGTCGTTGACCGGAACGTCCGCCGTCCCTTCGGGGATCACGATCTTGGCCAGCACGCCTTCGTCGACGGCCTCGACCTCCATCGTGGCCTTGTCGGTCTCGATTTCGGCGATGACGTCGCCCGACTTGATCGCATCGCCTTCCTTCTTCAGCCACTTGGCGAGGTTGCCCTTCTCCATGGTGGGGGAGAGGGCGGGCATCAGGATGTTGGTGGGCATGCAGGCCTCGACGAAATGCCTAAAACAATTTCGAGCCCGGGAGGTCACGCCACCGAGCCAGGGGCCCGGCGTCCTCGGCCGGGCGGTTCGGATCACCGGTAGCAGACGCCCTTGGCGGCCTCGACGACATCGGCGACGTTGGGGAGCGCCAGCTTCTCGAGGTTGGCCGCGTAGGGCATCGGCACATCCTTGCCCGTCACCCGCACGACCGGTGCGTCGAGGTAGTCGAAGGCATGTTCCATCAGCCGCGCCATGACCTCGGCGCCGACGCCCGATTGTGCCCAGCCTTCCTCCACCGTCACGCAGCGCCCGGTCTTTTTGACCGAGGCCACGATCGTATCGGTATCCATGGGACGGATGGTCCGGAGATCGACGACCTCGGCCTCGATCCCCTGCTTGGCGAGTTCGTCGGCGGCCTTGAGGGCAAGCGTCATGCCGATCGACCAGGAGACCAGCGTCACGTCCTTGCCGGCCCGCGCGACCCTCGCCTTGCCGATCGGCACGACGAAGTCCTCGATCTCGGGGACTTCGAAACTCTGGCCGTAGAGGATCTCGTTCTCGAGGAAGACCACCGGGTTCGGATCGCGGATCGCGGACTTCAACAGCCCCTTGGCATCGGCCGCGGAATAGGGCGACACGACCTTGAGACCCGGCACGCTCGAGTACCAGGCGGCGTAGTCCTGGCTGTGTTGCGCGCCCACGCGCGCCGCCGCCCCATTGGGGCCGCGAAACACGATGGGCGACCCCATCTGGCCCCCCGACATGTAGAGCGTCTTGGCGGCCGAGTTGATGATGTGGTCGATCGCCTGCATGGCGAAATTGAAGGTCATGAATTCGACGATGGGGCGCAGCCCCGACATGGCGGCCCCGACCCCGATGCCGGCAAAACCGTGTTCCGTGATGGGGGTGTCGATGACGCGCTTCTCGCCGAACTCCTGCAACAGACCCTGGGTGACCTTGTAGGCGCCCTGGTACTCGGCCACCTCCTCGCCCATGACGAAGATCGAGGGGTCGCGCCGCATCTCCTCGGCCATCGCATCGCGCAGGGCTTCGCGGACCGTCATGGTCACCATCTTGGTGTCGGCCGGAAACTCCGGCTCGATCCCCATGGGAGCGCCGCCCGCGAGGCCGTGGTCGGCCGCATCGGCGACCGGTTTACCGCCGCCGCTCCCCGGAGTCGCGGGTTTCGACGCGATGTCGGCCGCACCGGGCTCGGCGCCCTCAGGCGCTGCGGCGCCCGCGGGCGCTGCGGCGGCGGTCGAAGCGGCGCCATTGGCCTCCTTTGCCGCGGGCGGCGCTGCATCGGCCGATTCGCCGTCGGCCCGGATCACGCCGATCGGCGTGTTGACCGCCACATTGTCGGTCCCTTCCTCCACCAGGATGGCGCTGAGCGTACCCTCGTCGACGGCCTCCACCTCCATGGTAGCCTTGTCGGTTTCGATCTCGGCCAGCACGTCGCCGGATTTGATCGCGTCGCCGACCTTCTTGACCCATTTGCTCAGCTTGCCCTGCTCCATCGTGGGCGACAGAGCGGGCATCAATACGTTGGTGGCCATGTTTCGTCCCTAGCTTCCCCGGCGTCTTGGACGCCTCGCCGTCGTTTCTTAGAGCGTGATGTCGGTCCACAGCTCCGACGGGTCGGGCTCCGGGTTCGATTGCGCGAAATCCGCCGCTTCGGCCACGATGCCGCGGATCTTGCCGTCCATGGCCTTGAGCTCGTCCTCGGTCGTGCCGTGCTCCTTCATCAGCCGGGTCCGCACCTGCTCGATCGGGTCCTGCTGGTCGCGCATCTTCTGGACCTCCTCGCGGGTCCGATACTTGGCCGGGTCCGACATCGAATGGCCGCGGTAGCGATAGGTCTGCATCTCCAGGATGAAAGGCCCCTTGCCGGCGCGGCAATGTTCGGCTGCGCTGAGCCCCGCGGCCCTGACCGCACGCACGTCCATGCCGTCCACCTGCGCGCCCGGAATGTTGAACGAGATGCCGCGCTTCGAGAAATCCGTCTGGGCCGAGGATCGCGTCACCGATGTGCCCATGGCATAGCGGTTGTTCTCGATGACGTAGATCACGGGCAGCTTCCAGAGCTCCGCCATGTTGAAGCTCTCGTAGACCTGGCCCTGGTTGGCCGCGCCGTCGCCGAAATACACGGTGGCGACCGACCCGTCGCCGCTGTACTGGCTCGCGAAAGCGAGACCGGTGCCGAGCGACACCTGGGCCCCGACGATGCCGTGGCCGCCGTAAAACTTCTTTTCTTTGGAGAACATGTGCATGGAGCCGCCCTTCCCCTTGGAATAGCCGCCCCGGCGCCCCGTCAGCTCCGCCATCACACCCTTGGGATCCATGCCGCAGGCCAGCATGTGTCCGTGGTCGCGATAGCCCGTGATGACCTTGTCGGCCGGCGTCGAGGCCATCTTCATGCCCACCACGACGGCTTCCTGGCCGATGTAGAGATGGCAGAACCCACCGATGAGGCCCATGCCGTACATCTGGCCGGCCTTCTCCTCGAAGCGGCGGATCAGCAGCATGTCGGCGTAGGACGCGAGTTCCTCCTCCTTGGTGAAGGACGCGAATTCGTTCAGCTGGCCGATGGCCGGCGGAGCGACGCCTTCGGGTTCGGCGCGGGAGAATTGTACGGCGACAGCCATGGGCGCTCCTTGGGACTGACCCCGGCGCTTATGCGTGCGCCGATTGATTTTCGGCCGGTAAACTAGCGGAGCGGTCCGCGGAAAGCGAGGGGTCGAGGTCACGTTCCGCGAATGACCAACATGCTGTTTTGCATAGGTTATCCGGTTCTTTTCCATGCTGCAGCGCACAAAAGCCGCAAGCATGACGGACTCCTGCACAGCCACACGGATGGCGGACGGCAACGGCGGCGTGGACCACCATCGGGGCCGCGCCTATGTCGCGGCCCCGCGATAGGCGGTGTAAAGCCGGCAACACTCGCGCGGACGGCTTCTGCAAGCGGCTGAAAGTTCTCGCGTCGTCATGCTGCGCGGAGCCGGGTGCGAACAACCATGCTGCGACCATGCTGCAACGAGGTTAA
>CAXUOD010000047.1:0-28589 GCA_964252585.1 uncultured Lichenihabitans sp.
TAGCTGTACCGCTACCCGTCTTGGCAGCAGCACCTGTTCCAGAGGCTCCCTCGGGCTGAGCCGGTTTATCAGCGTTTGTGGCAGGATCCATGCCGGCGCCGTTCGGCAGCTTCTTGGCTGCTGGCGCTGCACCTGTGGCTCCGGTCATTGCTGGCGCTGCAGCGTCATTGGCATCTTGTGCCATGGCGGTGCCGCCTACCGGCGCAATTAGAATAGCACTTAGCAAGAGTAACAGAGACTTCGACATTTCATCCTCCCACAGCAGTATTAATGAAACTGCTACTCCGTAAAATTCTCATCTGAATGCCGAGTTACGATAAACTCTGAATAATTTCCAGAATACATGCAGGATCTTTATCTGAATCTATGAATTGATGCTGAGTTAACCTGAAAATTGCAAGAGGAACCATGAACCTGACCCGTGCTGCTTTGTGCGCCGCAACGGCGCTGACGATCTCGACGCCGGTGCTGGCGGCAAAACCGATGAGTGACAAGGAACGGTTACGGCAGGAAGCCGAGCATGTCTGCTACAACGACGCGACGACCTTGTGTGGGGACTCAGTACCGGACGAAGACAAGATTGCAGCTTGTATGAAGGTCAAACGGGCCCAGCTCAGCCCGGAATGCGGCAAGGTTTTTGATCGCGGCATGAAGATGTAGTCGTAGGCGGATTGCTGCCCTAGAATTTGCCCCCATACCCGGCACGCCTGCACGTCTTGTTGCAGGCGCTTAGCTGTTTCAGCCGGCGGAGCAGCCATCGACGACCTTCTCGACCGGAATCGAAGCCGTAGATCCAAGATGACGCTTTCGGACCTGGCCGGGAGAGCCCTCGGACCAGGCTGAGCTTGAGTCGAACCCTTCAGCAACGCTCGCATGCAACTACAGCAAGCACATGGCTCAGTCGTTGACGGCACACCGGCTTTGACGTGGTCCTATAGCGCTGATGCGATTGGTTACGCACGCAAGTCATCAGCTTCGCATCGAAATGACATAGCACGGGCTAATATTTATACGACGAAGTCACGCAAGAAATCGAGAAAGCGCGGCTCCGAGCCATAAGCAACGTTGACGCGCATGCTGGCCCGGCGCCGCGGGAGGCGGTCCGGTCGGAAGACCTGCCCGGGCGCCAGAAAAATGCTTCTCGCCTTGGCGGCCCGGCAGAGGTCAAGCTCGTTGATGTGGTCGGGCAACTCGACCCAAAGGTAGAAACTCGGCATCCTGTTCGTCTCGACGGCGAGGCCGATCGCGTCGAGCTCCGTCACCGTTCGACGGCTGGCGTCCTCGAGCCGTGTCCGGAGCCGACGCAGGTGGCGCAGATAATGCCCACCAAGAATGAGGTTGAAGACGAACCGCTCAACGTAGTCCGACGTAGCCACCACGGTGACGAGCTTCAGGTTGCCCAATGCCCCAATGAGCTGCGGATTGCCTGCGATGAAGCCACAACGAAGGCTGGCCGACAGCGTCTTCGAAAACGTGCCGACGTAGAGGACGCGATCGAGCTGGTCGAGGGCCGCAAGACGTGGCGCCGACGCGGGGAGGACGTCGGCGAAGGCATCGTCTTCAACGATGCGGAAGCCCCACCGCTCCGCCGCCTGAAGCAGGCCGTAGGCTACCGAAAGCGTCAGTGTGCCTCCCGTGGGATTATGCGCGTGTGACTGCGTGAAGAAGATCTTGGGCCGGCTCACCGCAAGCTTGGCATTCAGGTCGTCGAGGTCCGGTCCGTCTGGCCCGCGCCTGATACCGACCATCTGCACCTTCGCGAGAGCCAGCTTGCCGAACAGCGGATAATAGCCGGGGTCGTCGACGAAGACGGTGTCTCCGGGCTCGAGCAGGTGGCGGACGATCAGGTCGAGCGCGTGGTTGGCCCCTTGTGTCAGAAGGATCCCGTTGAGCGGCGCCTTGATCGCGCGCTCCATGAGCGTCAGGCGAAGGCGCTCGCAAAGGGGTTCGTAGCCCTGGGGGCTGCCATATCCGAAATTGACCGAGGCAGCGGCCGATGTCTTGAAGCTGACGAAATGGCGGCGCATCTCCGAGGCTTCCATCCAGGACGCCGGCGGACGGCCATCGCCGGGCCGTATCTCGTAACTCTGGTCCAGTTGCTCTCGCAGCAGGGATACAAGGTCGGTCGCGTCGGAGAGGTTCGGCCTCGTCGTCGTCGATTGCGCCGCGCCGACATGTGCGACGTAGTACCCTGACCCGACACGCGCCTCGAGGAGGCCTTGGGCAACAAGGCGATCGTATGCCTCCGCCATCGTGTTCTTGGAAACGTCGTTGTCCGCCGCGGCGCGTCGCACCGACGGCAGCCTCTCGCCGACCTTGTAGCCGCCATGCCGGATGACAGAGTTCACGTGCTCGACGATGCGATCGACGCGCGTTGCGGCTGGAGCCTGCGTGGCCAATGACTGTCCCCTTCGCCAGGGTGGTACAGTGAGACTCAGATTGTCCTGAATTGTCCCTTGATTGTCTCAAGAACGATAAGGCACAATCGTCGCAAGATCAAAGAAAAGCGAGTGGGGCAAAAGAGCCCCGGGGAGGACCGAATGGACGAGGCAGAGGCCGGCGCGTCGCCCCCCGTCAACTCACGACTTGCAGATTACAGGAACAAGACACCCGCCGAGCGGCTGCAGGTGCTGGCGGAGGCGGTCTCCCTGGAAGCCGATGACGCCCGCGTCCTCGGTCAGCCGGGCGGGCTCCCGCTCGATCGGGCCAACGGCATGATCGAGAACGTCATCGGCACCTTCGAACTGCCGCTCGGCATCGCCACGAATTTCCAGGCCAACGGGCGCGATTACCTCGTGCCGATGGTCGTCGAGGAACCCTCCGTCGTGGCGGCCGCCTCCTACATGGCGCGGATCGCACGCGACAACGGCGGGTTCGAGACCTCGAGCAGCCTGCCGATCATGCGGGCACAGGTCCAAGTCATCGGCCTGACCGATCCCCACGGCGCCCGCCTGAAGCTCCTCGCGGCGCGCGAGCGGATCATGGCCTTGGCGAACGCACGCGACACCGTGCTGGTGGGCTTCGGCGGCGGGTGCCGGGACATCGAGGTACACGTGTTCCCGCGCACGTCCCGCGGACCGATGCTCGTGGTGCACCTGCTGGTCGACGTGCGCGACGCCATGGGCGCCAACACCGTCAACACGATGGCCGAGACCGTGGGGTCGATGGTCGAGGAGCTCACCGGGGGGACCGTCCGGCTGCGCATCCTTTCGAACTTGGCCGACCTGAGGATATCGCGCGCGCGCGTCCGCTTGTCCGAGCAGAGCCTCGAGACGAAGGAATACTCTGGCCGGCGGATCATCGAGGGCATCCTGGACGCCTACGAGCTGGCCGCGATCGACCCATACCGCGCGGCGACCCACAACAAGGGGATCATGAACGGGATAGATCCGGTGGTGGTGGCGACTGGCAACGACTGGCGAGCGATCGAAGCGGGAGCCCACGCCTACGCCGCGCGCAGTGGCACCTATACCTCGCTGTCGACCTGGGAGGTGGACGCCTCCGGCCACCTGGTTGGCACGTTGGAAATGCCGATGGCCTTGGGCCTGGTCGGCGGTGCGACGAAGACCCATCCTGCGGCCCAGGCAGCCTTGCGGATCATGAAGGTCAGGAGCGCGCAGGAACTGGCCCAGGTGACGGTCGCGGTCGGACTGGCGCAGAACATGGCGGCGATCCGGGCCCTGGCCACCGAAGGCATTCAACGCGGGCACATGGCGCTGCATGCCCGCAACATCGCCATCATGGCCGGCGCGCTCGGGCCGGAAATCGAAGCGGTCTCGGCCCGCCTCGCCAGGGAGCACGACGTCAGGACGGCACGTGCGCACGAGCTCCTCGTCGAGCTTCGTCGGGCGCGGACGGGCGCAGCATGACGAGCCTGTCCTCACCCGCCGGCCGCCCGTCGCTGGGTGACCTGGCGAAGCGGATGCTGGTGACCCAGGAGGGGATCGTCCTCGTGCTCGCGGTCGCCGCGCTGGCGGTCTTCTCGGTCGCGCTGCCAGGCTTCCTGTCACCCAGCAACTTCATTGCGCTCGTCCGGAGCGTCTCGGTCCTCGGAATGCTCGCTCTCGGGATGGGCCTCGTCGTGATCGGACGGGGCATCGACGTCTCGATGATCGCGACCATGGTCGTGGCGGTCTCCTGGGCCTTCGTGATGACCCAGTCCGGCCTGCCGTTCGGCGTCGGGCTGCTGATCGGCGCCGTTCTGGTGGTCGCCGTGGGCCTGGTGATCGGGTTCCTCATTGCCTTCTGCGACGTGCCGGCGATCTTCACGACGCTGGCGATGGGATCGGTCATCTACGGCCTGGGCCGCACCTTCTTCATCAAGCTCGACATGCAGAACGTGCCGCCGGGCCAGAGCTGGTTCGACCTGATCGGGAAGGGGTCTTTCATCGGGATCCCGCTCCCGATCGTCGCCTTCGGCATCCTGACGTTCGCGATCCACCTCCTGCTCACGCAGACGCGGTTCGGTTGGCTGTTGCGCGCCATGGGCACCAATCCGGCCGCGGCGCGGATCACCGGACTGCCGGTCCGGCCGATGATCTTCGCGCAATACGTCGCGAGCGGCCTTATCGCCTATGTGGCCGGGCTGGTCATGGCCTCCTCGGCCTCGGCCATCAACGCGCGGCTCTACAACTCGACGATGATCTACGACGTGCTGCTCGTCGTCGTTCTCGGCGGCATCGGCCTCAGCGGCGGACAGGGGGGCGTCCGCAACGTCCTGCTCGGAACGATCCTGGTGGGCACGCTGCTCAACGGCATGACCATCATGAACGTCGACTTCACGGTGCAGAACCTCGTGAAGGGCACCGTCCTTCTGCTGGCGATCGTGATCGACGCCTTCGTCAACCCGCGGGACGAGCAGACGGGGCAGCAAGGGGACATCTGAAGCCCCGGCAAACCAACCGACACGTCCCACATGGAGGAAGAGATGATCAAGAAGATGTTGAAGCGCATCGCGGCCGGAGCCCTGGCTGCCACGCTCTCCACGACAGCCGTCCTGGCGGCGAACGAGGGCCTCGAGAACCCGCGGGACATCGCGTTCACGAAGAGCCTCAAGGGCAAGAAGGTGATCTTCATCCCCCTGGCGATGGGCTTCGACCTCACCGAGGGCTGGGCCGCGGTGATGCGGCAGCAGGCCAAGCGGCTCGACTACAGCTTCGAGATCCGCGACCCCAACTGGAGCACCGACGCGGGCACGCGCGCCCTTTCGGCCGCCATCGGCGAGAAGCCGGACGTCCTCGTGGTGCATAACCCGGACATCCAGTCCTATGCGAGGCTCCTGAAACAGGCCCAGGCCGCCGGGATCAAGGTCCTCCAGGTGAACCTCGAATCCAACACGACGACCGATTCCTACGTTGGCGCGGACTGGACGGAGATCGGCAAGCAAGCCGCCAACGCCATCGTCGAGAAGTGCGGGACCGGCAAGGGCAACTCGACGAAGATCGCGATCGACACCGGCGTCCCCACGGCCGCCTCCGACGTGTTCCAGCTCAACGGCATCTACACCGTCCTGAAGCAGCACCCCGAGATCCAGGTCGTCTCGCAGCAAGCAACCGAATACAACGCCGAAAAGGCCCGCTCCATCATGGAGACCGTCCTCCAGCAGAACGGCGACCTGTGCGGGGCGATCGGCATCTGGGACAACCAGGACACCGGGACGGCATCGGCCATCGGCCAGGCGGGGAAGGCCAACCAGGTGTTCCTGGTGACGAGCGGCGGCGGCAACCAGGTCGGATGCGACAACGTCAGCAAGGGCCTGTTCAACCTCTACATCAGCTACAACGTGCCGCTCCAGGGCGAGATCCTGAATGCCGAGATCGCCCGGCTAATGCAGTCCGACCAGCCGGCAGGCTCAGTCAGGGCGCTCTACTTCAACCCGCTGACCCTCATCACCAGGGCCAACGCCAATCAGCGGAACTGCTGGACACTCGACGACCTGCGCTGAGCTCGAAGGACGGGTCAACTTCGATGTCCGCCCCCAGCACCCTGCAACGGATGCGCTACCGCTACATCCCCGACCATCTGGTCGGGGAGCTGCTCGCGAAGAGCTGGATCGACAACGCGATCCCGGTGGTGGCCTTTGTCCTCGTCACGGCGGCGGCGACGCTCCTCCTGCCGAACTTCCTTTCGTCCGGAAGCTTGTCAGACCTCGCGCGACAGACCGCCGAGTTCGGGCTGGTCGCCCTGGCGCTCACCATCGTGGTGATCGGGGGCGGCATCGACCTCTCCGTCGGCTCGATCTTCGCCCTGTGCGTGCTGGCCACGCTCACCTGCATGAACGTCGAGGGCTGGTCGGTCGGAGGCTCGCTCGCGGCGGCCCTGGCGGTGGGCGCGGCCTGCGGCGCCCTCAACGGGGTCCTGATCGGCTACCTGCGCGTGCGGGCCTTCATCACGACCCTGGTCACCCTCGTCATCTTCCGCGCCATCTACGACATCGTCTTCCCCGGCCTCGCCAGCCTGATCGTCGGCGGTTCGGCGACCTCGGACACCTGGGACTTCCTCGGCTTCGGCACCCTGCTCGGCATACCGGCGTCGTTCTACGTCTTCGCGCTGATCGCTCTAGGATGGCACTTGGTGCTCTCCCGGATGCGGCCGGGCTGGCGGCTGCGCGCCGTCGGGGGCGCCCGCCGGTCGGCGCACAACGCCGGCATCGACGTGAGGCAGACCGTCTGCCTCAGCTATGTCTGGTCGGGGCTGCTGACGGGCATCGCGGCGTTCCTGTTCTCGGCGCGCCTCGGCAGCACGGGCGCCGATACCGGGATCGGCATGGAGATCTCGGTCCTCACCGCGGTCGTGCTCGGCGGGACCTCGCTGGGCGGCGGCAGGGGATCGGTGTTCAACGCCGTCATCGGCGCGTTCCTGGTGCTGATGATGACCAACGGGCTCGTGCGCCTCGGCGTCCCGGGTTCCGTGAACCTGCTCATCCTGGGCTTCGTGCTGATCTTCGCGGTCCTCGTCGACGCGAAATGGGTTAAGAACCGCAGCAAGATCCTCGGCAAGGTCTACGTATCCCCGACCTACCTCGACATCCCCGCGCCTGCAGGCGGCCAAGCCGCCACTCTCACGCCCAACGACCGCCTGCGGAACGTCGAGACGATCGGGCTGGGCGCGATCGAGGGGCCCGAGGACGTGATCCTCGACGGCGACGATCACCTGTACTGCGGGACGCGCCACGGCACGATCGTCCGCTTCATGGCGCCCGACTACAGCCACCATGAGGTCTTCGCCCAGATCGGCGGCCACCCCCTAGGGCTGGCGTTCGACGGCGGTGGCAACCTCGTGACCTGCGTCGGCGGGATGGGCGTCTACAGGATCTCCCCGTCGGGCGAGGTGAGCAAGGTCACGGACGAGGCCGGTCGCAGCCCGCTCTCGATCGTCGACGATTCACGACTGCGGCTCCCGGACGACCTGGACATCGCCCGCGACGGCCGGATCTTCTTCAGCGAGGCGACGATTCGCTACGAGATGTCGTCCTGGGCGCTCGACGCCCTCGAGGGGCGGGGCAACGGCCGGATCATGTGCTTCGATCCCCGCACCGGGAAGACGCGCACGGTCCTGCGCCACCTTATCTTCCCGAACGGCCTCTGCCTGTGCCCGGATGGCCGATCCTTCCTCTTCGCGGAGACATGGGCCTGCAGGATCAGCCGGCATTGGTTCGAGGGGCCGCGCAGCGGAGATACCGAGGTCGTCATCGCCGGCCTTCCAGGCTATCCCGACAACATCAATCGCGCGTCCGACGGCCATTACTGGGTCGCGCTCCTCGGCATGCGAACCAGGAGCTTCGACCTGGCCATGCGCAGGCCGGCGTTCCGCAAGCGGATGGCACGCCGCATCGCACCGGACCAGTGGCTCTTCCCGAACATCAACACGGGCTGCGTGCTGAAGCTCTCCGATCATGGCGAGGTGCTCGATACGCTCTGGGACATCGGAGGCGAGAACCATCCGATGGTGACCTCCATGCGGGAGCACAAGGGTTCGCTCTTCCTGGGCGGCATCTCGAACAACCGGATCGGACGCTACCGCCTGGACGGCGCAGACCCCGCCTGGACCGCGACCCGCTCATATTGGGGGAGGCCATGATGGGCGCCGCGCGCGCAACCCTCGACCGCCTTCTCGGCCGCGGCGGCTCCGGCGTCACGATCCCGGTGATGGACGGTCCCTTCAAGCCCAACCGGCACCTCGACGAGGCGCAAGCAGCGGCCAGCCTCCCGGCCATCGACAACCTCGTCTTGGACGGCGCGAGCCTGCTCGCATCGAGCGGGGCCGACCTCATCCGTCTTGCGGTTTCCGGGCAAAACGTCACGGAGACGGAGCGCCACCGCCTCCCTGGCGAGATCACCAGCCTCGCCGTCGGCCCGGACGGAACCTTGGCGGCCGGCATCGCCGGTCGCGGCGTAACGTGGAGCCGTGGCGCCGGAGCATGGAGCGAACCCACGGATTTCGGCCGGGGCCTCCGCTGCGTGACGGCGCTCGCGTTCAGCGATGCCGAGGCGCTGATGGTGGCCAACGGCTCGGCGGACCACGCCGCCGGCGATTGGAAGCGCGACCTGATGAGCGGCGGCCGGAGCGGATCGGTCTCGCGCTGCAACATCGCGAAGAACGAGGTTGCCCCGCTGGCAAGCGGCTTGGCCTTCCCCTACGGCCTCGCGATGGACGATCGCGCTCGTCTCCTGGTGAGCGAAAGCTGGCTGCACCGGATCGTCGCGCTCGACCCGCGAGGCAGCACCGGCCCGAGCGTCGTCCTGGGCGACCTGCCCGCCTATCCGGCGCGCCTATCCCGGTCTTCCGGGGGAGGCTTCTGGCTGGCGCTGTTCGCGCCCCGCAATCAGCTGGTCGAATTCATTCTGCAGGAGGAGGACTACCGGCGGGCGATGATGGCGGACGTCGAGCCCGACGCCTGGGTCGCGCCGACCCTCCGCAGCGGCAGGGCCATCGACTCCCCGCTACAGGCCGGTGCCGTGCGGCAGATGGGGATCCTCAAGCCTTGGGCGCCGTCCCTGTCATGCGGGCTCGTCCTGTCCTGTGATCCGGCGATGACCCCTCGACGGAGCTGGCACAGCCGCACCGATGGCACGCGCCATGGGGTGACGAGCGCCTGCGACCATGCCGGCGCGCTCTTCGCGGCCGCCAAGGGCGCAGATACCCTGGTCCGCGTCGAGCTTCCATCAGACGAGCGAGGCCGCCCATGACCGCCATCCTCGAGCTGCGCGGGGCCACCAAAGCGTTCGGCGGCAATGCCGCCTTCAAGGGCGTCGACTTCACCTTGGAAAGCGGCGAGGTGCATGCGCTGCTCGGCGAGAACGGCGCCGGGAAGTCGACGCTCACCAAGGTCCTCGCCGGCCTCTACCGGCTCACCTCGGGCGAGATGCTGCAGAATGGCAAGCCGGCATCCTTCGCGTCCCCCGCCGACGCGCTCCACTGCGGCGTCGCGATGGTGTTCCAGGAAACAAACCTTGTGCCGTCGATGACGGTCGCCCAGAACATCTACCTCGGAGACGAGCGCTTCTTCAACCGCCTGCGCGGGGTCTACATCGAGGCGCAGCAGTTCCTGCAGGGGCTCAACTTCCACGTCGATCCCACCGCCCTCGTCTCGACGCTAGGCGCGGCCAAGAAGCAGATGGTGGAGATCGCGCGCGCCGTCCACCACAAGGCCCGCGTGATCATCTTCGACGAACCGACCGCGACCCTGACGCCGGAGGAGAAGCTCCATTTCTTCACGTTGGTGCGGCGACTCCGGCGCGAAGGCCATTCGATCGTCTTCATCACGCATGCGCTCGAGGAAGCGCTCGACGTGGCGGATCGCATCACCATCCTGCGCGACGGCGAGCGGGTCGTCACCGGCGCCGCCTCGGAGTTCGACAGGGCGCGTATCATCCGGGCCATGGTCGGGCGCTCCCTCTCCGGCGAACTCTACGGCGACGTCGACCGAAGGATGCGCGAGCCGGGCATGCGGGTGCTGAGCGTCGAGAACGTCAGCATGGGGAACGCCGTGAGGAACACCTCGTTCTCCGTGTTCGCCGGGCAGGTGACCGGCATCTTCGGCCTCGTTGGCGCGGGCCGGACCGAGATGATGAAGATCGCCGCAGGCGTCCTGAAGCGCGACTTCTTCCACGGCGGCGAGATCAGGCTGAACGGCCAGGCGGTGCGCTACCGGGTGCCCCAGCAGGCCGTCGCCGACCGCGTCGCCTATGTCACGGAGGACCGCAAACTCGACGGCCTCTTCGACACGATGTCGATCGCGCAGAACATCTACATCGGCGCACTCTCGAAGGGGCGCAGCCTGTTGTCGCCGGCCTCCATGGGTTCGGCCCTCGACAGGGCGGCCAAATGGATCAAGACCCTGCAGGTCCGCGCGATCGACCCCAATGCGCGCGTGGTGGAGCTGTCCGGCGGCAACCAGCAGAAGGTCGTCATCGCGAAGTCGCTCATCCAGAGCCCTCAGCTCGTCATCTTCGACGAGCCGACCCGCGGCGTGGACGTGGGTGCCATCGCCGAGATCCATGACCTGATCAGGACGCTGGCGGACGCTGGCGCCGCGGTGGTGGTCATCTCGTCGTACTTGCCGGAGATCATGTCGCTCTCCGACCGTATCCTGGTCGCCCGACAGGGCCGCATCGTCGAGGAGATGGATCCGGCGGTCGTCACGAGCGAAAACATCCTCTACGCCGCCGTGCACTGAGCGGGGCGAGCGAACCGATGACCGAGATCGTCCCCAGCGCCTTACGTCAAGAAGGACCCACCGCGTCGCGCGCCCGATGCGAAACCCTGGCGGAGGTGTGGGGCGACGTCGTCGACCTTAGGCATCTCTCCGCCGCCATAGCGATCGGGGCGGCGGTGAGCCTCGGCCTGTATTCCGCTTTCGGCTGGTTGCTCGCCGGCCGCGTCGCGACCCCGGAGATCGGGCGCTCCTATGCCATGCTCGCCGGCCTGATGGGTTGCGTCATCGGCGGCGTGATCTGCGCCCGCGCCTTTCCGCCCAAGCGGACCATGACGGAGAACTCGGCCGGAAGCCGCGGCGGCGCGGACGGCGCGTCTCCACGCGACGACCTCACGCTGCCCCTCGAAGTCGCGGAAGAGATGCGTGCGCTCGGCTTGATGATGCCCGAGCCGGACCCGAAGATCATTGCCGGTACGCAAGAAAAGACAGCCGGTACGCGAGAGACGTGACGCCAGGGAGATGGCATGGGCGCGATGACCGAGATCCTCGCCGCAGGCGGGATGGGACTGATCGGGGCCGTCTTGTTCGCGGCAGTGGGACTCGTTTCGGGGACCGACGAGACGACGACGATCGCCCCGGTGACCCTGCTCGTCGTTCTTCTCGGCGTTCCGCCCGCCGGGGTCTTCACCTTCTGGCTCGCCGCTGCCGTCTCGAAACACATCACCCACGCCATCCCGACCGCGTTACTCGGCATCCCGGGGGATACGATGGCGGTACCCCTGATGCCCCAGGCCACCTACCTCCGCAACCTCGGTGTTCCACACATCGCGTTGCGCAAGATGGTGTCGGGAGGCCTGATCGCCGCCTTCATCGCGGTACCGCTTGCGGTCGCCTTTGCGCTGCTGATCGCCCCTTTCGGCCAGGCGGTCACCGGCGCCGCTCCTTGGCTCTTCCTCATGGCAGCGGTGCTGATCGCCTACTTCTCCCCCGGCCGATGGGCATCGGTCGCCGCGCTGGTGCCCTTCGTGTTTACGATCGTCGCGCTGCAGTCGCTGACCGCCAAATACGGCGTGAAGCTCAGCGTCAGCTATTTCCTCGGCATCGCGATCGGCCCGCTCGTGGCGGACCTCGTCGCCGTCCTTTCTCCGAAGGAACGGGCGGCGATGCGGCGCCAGGAACGCCGCTCGTTCAACCTCGCGCCGGACGTGCGGAGCTGGAACGGATTCTTCCCGAACCCGTTCAAGGTGCTCGACGGCACGCAACTGCGATGGACAGCCGCGGCCGCGGCGGCAACCAGCGCCACCTTCGTGTTCAGCCCCGTTGCCATGACCGTGATCGCCGGCGAGATCGTGGCCTCGCGGATCACCCACGCGTATCATCGCGCAACGACCGTGCTGAGCGTCCGGAACGGCGTCACGGAGTCGACCTACATCGCCGAGGCCCTTATCCCGCTCATAGCGTTCGGCCTTCCGCTGAGCCCGGTGGCAGCAGGGCCCGCAGCACCGCTCTTCAACGCGCCACCGCGCTTCACCGTGGATGTCGCGAGCGGGCACGTCGCCAACTTGCACACGATGCTGAGCGGCGGCGAATTCCTCGGCTACGGGCTTCTAGCGGTCTGCTTGGCCGGTCTCGTCGCCTACCCGCTCACCATGAACTACGCGCGCGGCGCAGCTGCTTTCGTCGCGCGACGGATCAGCCACGAGGCGATCATCGCCACCTTTGTCGGCCTCGTCCTCGTGATCGGCCTGTGGGAGGGACAGGCGCTCGGCTTGCTGGTCATCGTCACGGTCGGCCTCGTGGGCGGGCTGCTCTACCGGGTGCTTGGTTTCAACACCGGCGTGCAATTCATGGGATATTACGCGGCCGTCCTGAGCGTGCCTGCTCTCACGAAGCTGTTCCTCCCATAGCCGCGACGGTCGGGATCGGCTCGACGAGCTCTGGCCAGACCCAGGATCCGCTGTCGTGCGAAGCAATCACCAGGCATCGATCCTGAAAACGGCTCCCGTGAGAGAGGACCAATCGATATGCCCTACCCGAAGAACGTCCGCATCGTCGAAGTCGGCCCACGCGACGGCCTGCAGAACGAAGCCGGTCTCGTGCCGCTCGATGTCAAAGTCGGGCTCGTCGACCGACTCGTGGGGGCGGGAGCACGCACGATAGAGGTGGGCAGCTTTGTGTCGCCCCGATGGGTGCCTCAGATGGCCGACACGGCGGAGGTTATCAGGCTCGTCAAGCATCCTGCCGACGTGCTGTACCAGGTGCTGGTGCCGAACCTGAAGGGCCTGGAAGCGGCCCTCGCCTGCGGCATCACGGAGGTTGCCGTCTTCGCGGCAGCCTCGGAGCTCTTCTCGAGAAAGAACATCAACTGCGGCGTGGACGACAGCCTACGCCGCTTCGAGCCGGTCCTCGCCCTGGCGTCGGAACGGGGGGTGAAGGTGCGAGGCTACGTGTCGTGCGTCCTCGGCTCGCCATACGGCGACGAGGTCACCCCCGCTATGGTCGCGAGCGTCGCCTCAAGGCTTGCGGGCATGGGTTGCTACGAGATCTCCTTGGGCGACACCATAGGCGCGGGCACGCCCGTCGCGGCGACGCGGATGGTGGAGGCTGTGCTGGCCGACGTGCCCGCCGGGCGGGTCGCGCTCCATTTCCACGACACGTATGGGCAAGCGCTGGCCAATATTCTCGCCTGCCTTCCCCTCGGCGTGATCGTGCTGGACGCAGCCGTGAGCGGCCTTGGCGGATGCCCCTATGCTCCGGGCGCGAGCGGCAACGTGGCAACCGAAGACCTCGTCTACATGTTGCATGGGATGGGCATCGAGACTGGCCTCAACCTGGACAACCTCGTGGAGGCATCTCTGTTCATCGCGGATGCTCTGGGCCGCTCTCCTGCTTCGCGGGTCGCTCCGGCGATGGCAGGTGGTCGCCGCGCCTAGCCGCTTATGGCGTGGTGCCACACCAGGGCGATGGCGATCCGTTTTCGCGGGGATCTCGGCATGCCCTCTGGAAAGGACCGAGTCAGTGCCCAAACGGCTGCGGCGGTCTGCATACGCTTGCTTGATGTCTTGCCCGATCGGGAAGCCGAGCGCGGCGGTCGAGCACTCGCCGACATGACGGCGCGACGACCGGCGGAGATGTTTCAATCGAACCTACCGGCCGCCATCAACGACCAAGCCGTATAACTCGAACGTCGATTTTCTAAGCAGTCGACTGGTGCCGCATCGGTCGTTGACGTCCAATATTTGCGCCAGATGCCGTCACCAGCGCGGGCCATACATGGCCTCGCCCACCTGGACGAGCCGGGCCCGTGCGGCAACGTTCTCCGGTCTCGCCCTTGTCCCGCTTCTCGCGGTTTGAGGGCGCGATCACGACGACACCAGGACCATCCTCGACCACCTGAGATGCCTCGGGCTCCACATGCGGCGCTTCTGCCGGCTCATAGGCATCCGGTGCCGCCACGGGATCGATGACGCGATCCTTGACCACGGAGTCGAGATCCGGGGTCGTCGATTGCACCTCCGGCCTGGGCCGAGCCACCTCGACCGTTCCGAACAAGCGGCTGCACGGCCTCATCGAGTTGCCGGCGACGGATACGCAGCAGGCCCAGGCCGACCGCGGCCTCGCGCTCGTCGAGGGCTTCGTGCCCGGCCAAAAAGTGACCCGTCCATGAAGTCGTCTTGTCCTGAGCGGATCGAAGGTCGGGAGGTTTCGCTTGCCGGGTCTCCGGATATACGCCCGGCGACCAATCCGTCACTCATCTAGCGAGGGTTCGAGCTGTCCGTATTGGTGCCAATAGGCTACCCACCCTTCCTGGAGGTGCTGCCTCATTGCGGCCTCTGCCGCCGCCGGATCTCGCTGTTCCACGGCAACATAGATGCGGGCATGCGCCTCGTAGCTGCGCTGTTCCTCGCCAGCCTCGCGAAGAGCGACCCGACGCTGTTCCAAGAGCCAGGTCGACATCGCGTCATGCAGCGCCAGGAACGCGGGATTGCGCATCATGCGGGCGAGGCAGAAGTGGAACGCTACGTCCGTGCGAATGAAGCTTTCGGTGTCGCCGACCGCTAGCCTGTTCGCTTCAAGTGCGGCCGCCAGAACGACGATCTCGTCATCGCTCGCCTGGGCCGCCGCATTGCGCACGAGCCCGATCTCGAAGAAGAGCCGCACGCCTTGCAGATGCCGCTGCCCTTCGCGGCTCGCGAGAAGCTGGCGTACAGCCGGCACCGTGCCAGCGACCACGCGGTCCATCGTGGGCACGGCGACTCTAGCCGGAGCGCCATTGCCGATCTCAATCAGACCGGAGCGCTGAAGCGTGATCAACGCCTCGCGGATGGCGGGTCGACCAACACCGAACCGTGACTGAAGGTCTCGTTCGGGCGGCAGACGATCTCCGGGCTGCAGCGCTCCGGTGAGGATCTCGTGTTCCAAATGGGTCGCAACCTGCTCAAAGAGCTTGCGACGATCTATGAAGACGGACTCGACCATTAGACCTATCATACCATCATGCTTGACAACCAATTCTTGTGATCGTAGCCTTCCTTCAAACACGGCACAAGGGACGCTCGGCTAACGCGCCCCGCCTGGGAGGATATCGATGATCCGAAGCGCCCGGCCGAGTGGCCCGTCCAAAGCCGCGTTGCCATTCTACACTGCGAATCGCCGGGAGCGCGCTCGATGAAAGTCGCAGTGCTTGGCGGCGGCGGCGCTATGGGTGGCATGTTCGGTGGCTGGCTTGCCCGCGCCGGACATGAAGTGACCCTCGTCGACGTCTCGCTTCCGGCTGTCGAGGCCATCAATCGCGAAGGCCTCGCGATTGAGGAGAAGGACGGATCCGTTTCGAACATCGCGGTCCATGCAACGAGCCGCCCCGATGCGGTCGGGGCCGTCGACCTGATTCTCAACTTCGTCAAATGCTACAACACCGAGGCCGCCGTCCGGTCGGCTCTGCCGATGCTGGGCGAGGACACCGCTGTCCTCAGCCTGCAGAACGGCTGGGGAAACGCCGATCGCATCGCTGAGGTCGCGGGACGCCAGCGCGTGATGGTGGGTCTCACCTACCACTCCGGCACGCTGGTCGGGCCTGGCCGCATCAAGCATCCCGGATCCGGGATGACCTACGTCGGCGAACTCGACGGAAGGGCGAGCCCGAGACTGTCGGCCGCCGTCGGAGCCTTGCGCAGTGCCGGCCTCGAAGTAACGGAGTCGCCGCGCATCATCGAGGAGGTCTGGAAGAAGCTGGCCTTGAACGTCTGCACGCTGCCGACGGCGGCGCTGCTCGGTTTCTTCGCCAACGAGCTGAACCAGTTCGACGGCACCCGTTTGGTGATGCGGGGTTTGCTGGCCGAGGTCGGCGCCGTGGCGCGAGCGCAGGGGATCGGGCTTGACGAGGACGAGCGCTGGGCTGCGATCACCGGCCTGCTTGATCGGGCTGTCGGGGCCAAGGGATCGATGATGCAGGACGTCGAGGGTAGACGCCCGACCGAGATCGACGTCATCAACGGCGCCATCGTTGCGGCCGGTCGGGAGCACGGCATCCCGACCCCGGTCAACGATACGATGGTGGCTCTCATCAAGAGTCTCCAAGACCGTTACCTCGCGGCGCAGGCGAACTGAGCGATGATGCCAACCGCCACGCCAAGCATGAGTACGACGATCGGCAGCCCAGTGCCGCGCCTCGTCGCCACCGATGTCAGGAAGTCGTTCCCGGGCGTGCTAGCCCTCAAGGGCGTGTCGCTCGAGGTGCGCCCGGGCGAGGTCCATGCGCTGCTGGGCGAGAACGGCGCAGGCAAGTCGACTTTCGGCAAGGTGGTCGGAGGCGTCTACTCCTCCTACGAAGGGCGCATCACCTTCGATGGCGTGAAGCTCGAAGCCATGGACGAGAGCAAGGCGGGAGCGCTCGGCATCGGCATCGTGCACCAGGAGGGCTCTCTCGTCCCGCAGTTGTCCATCGCCGAGAACGTCTTCGCGGGGCGGCAGCCGGCGGGCTTCCTCGGCCGGATCGACCGGGCCGAGATGGAGCGCCGGACGCGCCTGCTGCTCGATGAACTCGGGGTGACGCTCGACCCGCGGCAGGCGGTCGGCAGCCTGTCAACCGCCCAGGCGCAGGTGATCGAGATCGCCAAAGCGCTGTCGCGGGATCTCAAGCTGCTGATTTTGGACGAGCCGACGTCGGCTCTGACTCTGACCGAGACGCAACGCCTGTTCGCCATCGTGCGGCGCCTCCGAGCGTCCGGTGTGGCGATTGTCTATGTCTCGCACCGGCTTGCCGAGATCTTCGATCTCTGCGACCGGGTGACCGTGCTCAAGGACGGTCGCGTGACCGGGACCCGGGTGATCGCCGAGACCGACGAAGCCGAACTGATCCGCCTCATGGTGGGACGCGACGTGCTGTTCGCCCGGGAGCCTGCCACGAGCCGTGGTCCCGTGATGTTGGACGTCTCTAGGCTCGCCGTCCCGCCGTTCGTGCGGGATGCGACCCTCGAGGTTCATGCGGGCGAGATCGTTTGCCTGGCGGGCCTCGTCGGCTCGGGGCGCTCGGAGCTCTGCGAAGCGGTCTTTGGCGCTCGTCGGCCGACACGGGGCACCATCGCGCTGTCGGGTAGCCCCGTGCGTTGGAGCGGCCCCTGGGACGCCATGAGGGCGGGGATCGGCATGGTGCCGGAGGACCGCAAGGAGGCCGGCTTGTTTCTCGACGCGCCGCTCGCGGACAACATCGGGGCGAGCGTGCTGTCCAAGGTCTCGCCTGGGGGGATCGTATCCAAGCAGCTTCTCAGAGATCTGGCCGATCGCTTCATCGCCGACCTGCACATCGCTGCCTCGTCGCGGCAGCAGGTCGTCGGCAATCTTTCGGGCGGCAACCAGCAGAAGGTGTTGCTGGCGAAGTGGCTCGCGACCGAACCACGGATTCTTATCGTGGACGAGCCGACGCGCGGCGTGGACGTCGGTGCCCGAGCGGAGATCTACCGTATCCTCCGCGCCCTGAAGGCCGACGGGCTCGCGCTCCTGGTCGTTTCATCGGACCTGCCCGAGGTCCTCACCCTGGCAGACCGGATCGTCGTCATGGCCGACGGCCGCACGATCGGCGAACTGCCGGGCGACGGCGCCACGGAGGAGGACGTCCTGCGCTTGGCGACCAACCTGAGTGCAGGTGCGAGGGACCGCGCCCCGACGCGGGGGACCGTCCAATGACACAGACCAGCACGGCCAACACTGCCCCGGACCTGGCGCCCGATGCACTCGCCCCGATCCGCTCGCCTTGGGAAAAAGCGCTCCTGACGCTGGCCGAGTCTCGCACCACCATGCTGATCGCGCTGATCGCGCTACTCGGCGGGGGCATGGCGATCGCCTACCCGCATAATTTCCCGACGTCCTATAATATTTCAGCGGTGCTGTTGAACGCGGCACAGAACGGCATCCTCGTCGCCGGGATGATGCTCCTGATGATCGCGGGCTTTTTCGACCTGTCGATCGGCTCCACCCTGGCCTTCGCCGGCGTCTGGGCCGGTGTCGCGGTCGGCTGGTGGCACCTGCCGGCGCCGCTTGGCATGGCGGTGGGGATCGGCATGGGGCTCCTGGCCGGCTTCGTCAACGGCCTGATCGTGACCCAACTCGGCATCAACGCCCTGATCGCGACACTGGCTACTATGACCATCTATCGCGGCCTGACATACCTCACGGCGGGAACGGGCGTGACCCCGATCGGCGACGAGTTCAAGCGCTACGGTCAGAGCGTGTACCTCGGCTTGCAGACGCCTTTCTGGGTGATGCTGGCCGTCGTTTTGGTCAGTGGTTGGCTCATCGCCCGTACACGGTTCTTCCGCCAGTTCTACTTCATTGGCGGCAACGCCCGCGCGGCCAAGCTCTCGGGGATCCGCGTCGAGCGGCTCACGCTGATCGCCTTCGTCATCGTCGGCGGCCTCGCGGGGCTCGCCGGGGTGCTCGGCGCCGCCCGGCTCAATTCGGCCGTCGTGTCGGCCGGCATCGGCGTCGAGCTCAGCGTCATCACGGCCACGGTGCTCGGCGGGGCAAGCCTCAAGGGCGGCGAGGGCACCGTTCTCGGGGGCGTTCTGGGCGTGCTCTTCATAGCCCTCGTGCAGAACGCGATGATCATTACGGGCATCGGCGTCTTCGTCCAGCCGATCATCGTCGGCATCGTCCTGCTGCTTGCGGTCTCGCTGGACCGCTTCAAGCAAAGTCACCGCAAGTAGTCACGCGGGTGGAACCCCGCGCAAAGCGGGGCGAATAGGGAGAGGACACTTCAATGAACAGACGCGCCATGGCCCTGGCGGCCTTATTGATCGCTAGCGGAGCGGCTCCCGCGCTCGCACAGGAGTCCAGCTTCGGACCGAGCGATGCGACAGAGACGTACTATTGGATTTCGCAAAACACCTTCCTGCCGCTGTTCGTCCAATACGACTTCGTGGGCATGAAGAAGGTCGCTGACCAGCTTCACGTCAAGGTGCGCGTCGCGGGCCCGACCGGCACCGACCTCGCCGGCTTTATCTCCTCAGTCGAGGAAGTTTGCGCCCAGAAGCCGGCGGGAGTGTCGGTCGTCGGCGGGTGGGACCCTTCGCTCACCGAAGCCGTCAATAAATGCGTCGAGCTCGGCGTCCCGACGGTCGTCGATGACGGCGACCTGCCCAATTCGAAGCGCATCAGCTACATCGGCACGAACTGGACCGGCATCGGCGAGGCACAGGCCAAGCAGCTCATGAAGGAGCTGCCGAACGGCGGCAAGATCGCCATGCTTTCGCTGATCAACGCCGATAACATGCGCGAAGGCGTGAAGGGCTTCACCGAGTACCTGAAGGCGAACGGCGGCGGCAAATACGAGATTGTCGCGAGCGAGGACACCGGGACGGACTCGTCCAAGGCCGCCGCCAACGCGGCCGCGGTCTTGGCCGCGCACCCCGACCTTAGCGCGTTCGCGGGCTTCGACTCGGAGTCCGGGCCCGGCATCGTTGAAGCATTGTCGGAGGCCGGCAAGAAGCCAGGTGAGATCAAGGTCACCGCCATGGAGCAGACCCCGGCCTTCTTCAAGCGGGTCCAGGACGGCTACGTGCAAGGCATCATCGTCCAGAACCGCGAGCTCTTCATCTACTACGCAGTCAAGACGCTCTACGATTTCAACCATAATGGCCTAAGGACGCTGGGGCTGTCCGGGTTCAAGGGCCAGACCGTTCCCAAGGTGGTCGATACCGGGGTCCTCACGGTCAATAAGGACAACATCGCCGACATCGTGGCCTCGATGAAACTGCAGTAGCCGTGGTGCGGGACCAACCCGATCGGGTCCTGAGGTCGGACCAGGACCCCGAGCATCACTTGCGCCGGAGCACGTCGTGAGCACCTTTCCCTCGACCCGGATCCGCTTCTTCGGCGTGGCGGCCTACGAGATCGTCAATCGGCGGGGGCAGCGCATCCTGCTCGATCCGTTCCTCGACGAGAATCCCGCCTCGCCGCTGAAGCACGCCGCCTTCGACAAGGTCGACCTCGTCCTCGTGAGCCACGCTGCCTACGATCACCTCGGCGACACGGAGGCAATTGCTCGGCGCTACCGATGCCCGGTGATCTGCGGGGGTGAGGTGAAGGCCTACCTGATCGCCAAGGGCATACCGTCCGACACGCTTCGGGCGACCACCTGGGGCATCCGGGTGGAGGTCGCCGGCATCGAGGTCCAGCCGGTGGAGTGCCATCACTGGTCCCAGATCGCCATGCCGGACGGCTCCTTCGCCTCCGGCGTGCCGATGGCCTTCGTCGTCTATGCCGACGAGGGCGTCCGCTTCTACCACTACGGCGACACCGCGATCTTCTCCGACCTGAAACTCCAGGCGGAGCTGTACCGGCCGACGATCGGCTGCGTCGGCATTGCCAACCCGCAGGAGATCCTGCACCGCAACCCCATGCCTGGGCGAATGGTAACGGCCGAGATGTCACCCTACGAGGGTGCTCTCGCGGCGCAATGGCTCGGTCTCGACACCGTGCTACCCTGCCACTACTGCAATCCCGACGATCCCGAGGTGGCCGAGTTCGAACGGCACCTCGCCGGCCTCGAGGCCAAGGGGCAGCGCGTGCCGCGCTCCATCGTCATGAGGCCGGGTGACACGATCGAGATCCCGGCGGGTGGCGGCCGCGTGCGGGACGCCGCATGAGCACCACGATGGAAGCCGCCGTGTTCGAAGCGCCCTTCCGTCTGGCGCTGCACGAGCGCCCGCGTCCGGAACCGGCAAAGGGTGAGGCGTTGGTGACAATCGACGCGGCCGGCCTTTGCGCAGGCGACCTCTACATCTACCTCGGCAAGAACCCCTACGTCACCTACCCCCGCATTGGGGGTCACGAAATCGCGGGCCGCGTCGCAGCGCTGGGGCCGGGCACCGAGGGACCGGCCGTCGGCACGCGGGTCGTCGTCGAACCCTTCATCGGTTGCGGCCATTGTTATCCCTGCCGCGTCGGCAAGCCGAACTGCTGCGCCAACCTGACGATCATCGGGGTGCATCGCGAAGGTGGCTTCGCCGATCAACTGGTCGCGCCGGTCGATCGGCTCCACGAGATTCCCGAGACCTTGACGGCGTTCCAGGCGAGCTTCGCCGAACCGGTGGCGATCGGGGTCCAGGCGTGTCGGCGGGGTGCCGTCACCAGGGACGATGCCGTGTTGATCCTGGGAGCCGGGCCGATCGGCCTCGCGACGCTCGAGGTGGCCCGCGAGAGAGGCGCTACAGTCTACGTCACAGACGTCGCGCGCGAGCGCCTCGACGAGGCCGCGAAGCTGGGCGCGATGCCGCTCGAGGCGGGGGAGGCGCTGCTGCCCGAGGTTCTGCGGCTGACGGGCCGCGAAGGCATGCCGGTGGTGATCGAGGCGACCGGCAACGTCGGAGCGATGGAGCAGACGGCCGAGCTCGTCGCGGCGGGGGGACGGATCGTCATCGTCGGCCTCGTCAAGCCAGGCGTTCCCGTGTCCTGGCCCGGGCTCGACCTCACCCGCAAGGAGATGACGATCGTCGGCTCTCGGGCCCGCCCCCGCGGCTTCCCCCCGCGCCGCGCCCGGCTGGCGCGCGGGGCGGGCCGCTACCCCGAGGTCGCCAGTCGCTTCGCGCTTTCCGCGGCCCCCGAAGTCTTTTCCGGCCTCGCCCGCGACCCGTCTGCTGTTCGCAAGGCCGTTTTCCTGAGGAACTTCGCATGAGGCTCGTCACCTTCTCTTCGACTGGCGCGGCCGAAGCGCGCGTTGGCGTGCTCGTCGAGGGCTTCATCGCCGATCTTACCGCGGCCGGGGCGGCGCCTAGCATGCGTGCGCTGATCGAGGGTGGCGTCGACGCACTCGCGAGGGCCCGGGACGCCTTGGCCACGGCCCCCAGGCTGAACGCGAGCGCTGCCAGGCTGCTGGCGCCGATCCCGAACCCGTCGAAGGTGCTCTGTTCGGGGATCAACTACAGGGGACACGCGGCCGAGAACCCCAACGCCAAGATGCCCGATGAGCCCTTCTTCTTCGCCAAGCTACCGTCGAGCGTCGTGGGACCGGATGCGACGATCCCTTACCCGCCGCGGACGCGGCAGCTCGACTACGAGGTGGAGTTCGCGGCCGTGATCGGCAGGGCGCTGACCCGGGCCGCGGAAGCCGACGTGATGCCCGCCATCTTCGGTTACACGTTGCTCAACGACATCTCGGCGCGCGACGTCCAGTTCAAGGACAACCAGATCACGCTCGGCAAGAACTTCGACGGCTTCGCGCCGATCGGACCCTGCATCGTCACGGCCGACGAGATGACCCGCCCCGACGCGGTCCGCCTCCGCACGCGCCTCAACGGTCGCACCCTGCAGGACGGCACGACTTCCGACTGGCTGTTCTCGCTGCCGTGCCTCGTGGCTGCGCTGTCCGGGGTCATGACGCTGCTGCCAGGCGACATCGTCACCACCGGCACCCCGGCCGGAGTGGGTCTTTTCCAGAAACCTCAAGTGTTCATGCGGCCCGGCGACGTCGTCGAGATCGAGGCCGAGGGCATCGGCATCCTCCGCAACACGATCGGGGACTGAGCCGTGGTGGCGCACGTCGCGGTCGGGGTCGTCGGTTGCGGGTACTGGGCCCAGCGCCACCTGGCGGCCTGGCGCAACCTGCAGGCGTCCGGGGCCGACCTCGTCGCAGTCTGCGACGCGGACGCCGGCAGGGCCCGAGCGGCAGCGGAATGCTTCGGCGCCCTCCGGTGGTACGATGACGCCGCTGTCATGCTGGCCGAGGAAAGGCTGGGCCTGCTCGATGTCGCGACCCGCATGGACACGCACCGCGCGCTGGCCAGGGCCGCCGTTGCGGCCCGGGTGCCGGTCATCGTGCAGAAGCCGATGGCACCCGCCTTCGCGGACTGCCGTGTCATGGTCGAGGCGGCCCGCGCTGCCGGCGTTTGGTTCGCGGTGCACGAGAATTTCCGCTTCCAGCCCGCCATGCTGAAAACGGCAGAGGTGCTGGCCGATGGCGCGATCGGAGCGCCGTCATGGGGCCGCCTCAGCTTCCGAACCGGCGTCGACGTTTACAAGACCCAGCCCTACTTCCTGCACGAGGAGCGGCTCGCCATCCTCGACGTCGGCATTCATATGCTGGACCTGGCGCGCGTTTTCTTCGGCGAGGCGACGCGGGTCAGTTGCGAGACCCAGCGGCGAAACCCGGCCGTCAGGGCCGAGGACACCGCCACGATGCTGCTACGGCATGCCGGCGGAGCGGTGTCGATCGTCGAGTGCACCTACGAGAGCCGCCAGCCGTTCGAGGGACAGCCCGAGGTGCGGGTCACGATCGAGGGCCCGCACGGCTCGGTCTCGGCGGCGCCGGGCGGACGGGAGGTGATCGTGACCGTCGGAGGGGAGACGACGCGCCATCTCGTCGCTACCGATGGCGAGGACCTGTACCAGGCGAGCGTCCACAACATGTGCGCTCACCTGCTGAAACGCGTGCGGGCCGGCCGAGACGCCGTCACGAGCGGGGCCGACAACCTCAAGACCTACGCGCTCGCAGAGGCGGCCTACGAAGCGGCAGCGTCGGGCCGCGCGGTCGAGCCCCAAGCTTGACGGCGATGACGCCCCCGAGCTCGAGCCTGGGCGTCCTGATGCGGATCGTGCGGCAGCCCGGCGCGCGCGAGGTGTTCCTCGAGCCCGTGAAGGTCAACGCCGCGACCTCCGGATCGCTGGCACCGGGGTGTACGGGGCTCGACGTGTTGGGAGCCGACGAAACGCACGCGGGGCTGCTCTACGGAATCTCCGACGGCTCTGCCGCCTTCGACGCCCACCTCGCCAGCCCGCACTGCAAGTCCTTCGATGCGGCCTCGTTCTCCCTCGTCTCGACAAAGGTCGCGGATCCGCGCCCATGAACACCTCAGGAGGCAGGGCCCATCTCCTCTTCGGCACCGATGAGCCGGTCGAAGCGCCTCGACGGCTTCGTGCCGGCGACCTTTCGGTGGCGTTCGGCGCGGGCGCGTTGCGGGACATCCGATGGGGCGGCCTGGAGGTCCTGAGAGGCGTCGCCTTCGTGCTCCGGGACACGTGCTGGGGCACCTATAGTCCTGTCTTGACCGGGCTGACCCTCCGTGAACAGGCGGGGGGCTTCGAGGTTTCCTACGATGGCTCTGTCGTGAGCGAGGACGGCGACTTTGCCTACGCCGTCCGGATCGAGGGACAGTCGGACGGCCACCTCAGGGTGTTCGCGACGGGTAGTTCCATCAACGGCTTCCGAACGAATCGAACCGGCTTCGTCGTGCTCCACCCGCTCGAGGGTGTCGTAGGCCGACCCTTGACGGTCGGGCACCCTGACGGCAGCTCCACCGTTTCGGTGTTCCCGCGACTGGTCAAGCCCGATCAACCGGCGAGGGACATCGTGCGCCTTGCGCACTGCCCCGCACCGGATCTGCAGGTCGAGGTCGGCTTCAGCGGCGAGGTTTTCGAAATGGAGGATCACCGCAACTGGACCGATGCATCCTTCAAAACCTACGTGAGGCCGCTTTCGCGTGGCTATCCCTACACGATAGAGTCGGGAGAGACTGTAACCCAAGCGGTCGAGATCGACGTCAGCGGACCCGTTCCGACGGCAGCGGACCAGGGTGGCTCCGTGAGCCTGCGATGGGGCGCTCCCGGCGAGGGCACGGTGCCCGAACTGGGTCTCTACATCGACCACGAGGTTCTCGCCGACTTCCAGAGGGCCGTCGACGCTATGCTGCGTTTCCGTCCAAGCTATGTGCAGGCTCGCGTCGACCTGCGCGATGCGGGCGGAACGGAACAGCTCGATCAATCTCTCGAACTGGCGCGATCGGCAGGGTGCCGGCTGCAGCTCGACGTCGTGATCGCGGGATTGGACCCCGTCGCAGAACTTCGCTTCTTGGCTGCTTGGCAGGCCGACCTCGGCCCGGTGCTCGACGCGCTGTTCGTGATTCCAGCGCGAGACCTTCGCAGCCGTCCTCCGGGCGATGTCTTCGGAGAGGCTAGTGCCGACGCCATCCTGGACGCGGCGAAGACACTGTTTCCTCGCATACCGATTGGTGCGGGCATGCCGGTAGGCTTCACCGAACTCAACCGCAATCCTCCACCCGTCGGCGCCGACTGGGTCGGGCATGCGACCCAAGCCATCGTGCACGCTGCAGACGACGTCTCGGTCATGGAGACATTGCAAGCTCTACCGGATGTCGTTGCCACGACGCGCGCCCACGCCGGCAAAATTCCTTACCGGATCGGGCCTGCAACGATCGGCATGGTCCCGTCGGCTTCGGCGTCGACTCCGGTCGACACGTCGGGTGACCGCCGCATCGCGCTCACTTCGCGCGATCCTCGGCAGGACGGACTTTTCGCGGCAGCGTTCCTGCTCGGCTACGTGGCCGCGGTGCGCGACGTGCAGGCGATCACCCCAGCGGCGCCCACCGGGCGATTTGGCCTCGTTGACGCCTACGCCATGGCGCGACCGTTGGCGTCCGTGTTCGCCGGGCTGGCATCACGGGCCGGGCAGCCTCGCCTATCGGCGACGCACAGGGCATCCGGCCGCCTCGCCGCGATCGCCATCCAGACCGACGAGGGAGCGGAGCTCTGGGTTGCGAACTTAACGAGCGATCCCGTAAAAATTCAGCTCTACGGTCCTGTTGTCGAAGACCTGATGGTGAGCGATGCCAATAGTTTGTCTCATTTGCCAGTTGAACGCGCCTACGCTGAAACCACCCCACCAGCATTGATGACGCTCGACAGCTTCGCGGTAGCCCGTGCACGATCGTGGGCGGAGTCCGTAGCCCGACCCCCGCAGTTGCCTTCGGAGGCGTGTCGATGACGCAGGACCAAGCACGCGCTCAGCGCTCTTACTCAGCCTCGCGTGCCAGGTGGGAGTAGGCGGGGCACATCTATGAGAGGCGCTTTGCTGCGGCTCGACCAAGGCAGACCAGCACCGAATACTGGGCCTGAATCAGCGCGACCACGCGTCAGCCTTCGTTGTCCGGATCAATGGTTCAGATCGACCTTTGTCGTCGCCACTCGCCGGGCGCAAGTCCGTTTGTCCGTCGAAAAGCCGTCGTGAAGTGTGACTGAGTCGAGAAGCCAACCGCAGAAGCGATGTCGGTCAGAGCAAGCTTCGGGTCGGTCAAGAGTGTTCGCGCACGCTCGAGGCGTTCCCGATTCAGCCATGCGAAGGGAGGTATCCCGGTCGACTGCTTGAACGCTCGGCTGAGATGCGTAGGGGAGCAGCCCACGGCACCCGCGAGTTCCGCGAGCGTGACCTGTCCGTCGAGTCTCTCGCTCATGAAATCGCATGCGCGCCTGAGTTGGCGGGCCGACAATCCACCGCGGACCCGTGGAGTCGTCCGCTCGGCGATACTGGAGTGGCGACGGAGTAGCTGGATTGCGAGGTCCTGCGCCAGGCAGTCGATCCTCAGGCGGGCAAAAGGATGCCCCGCTTGCACCTCAAGCGCAAAGAAGGAACATATCTGTTCCATGCCTGCGTCTCGGAACCCAGTTGGCTCACGGAGAGCGACCTCGCCTTCGCCGATGGGCAAATCCTCCGCCTCGAGAACATCGGCGATGAGTCTGACCGGCAGATAGACGTGAAGGCTGCGCCAGCGTCCCTTGTTCACCCCCCAAGGCTGACGACGCGCAGGAACGACGCAAAGCTCCTGCTGCCCGACTTTCGATGTGGCAGACCAGCGTCCGTCGAGCACGACCTCGGACGTGTAGCGCATCAGGGGAAAGCACACGGTGTGGAACTCTGGCGACGCCTTGGCCGATGCTTCCTGATGACCCGACCCGTCGTCGTGGAGGATCGAGACATGGGTGCCGGTGGCCGTACCTGACGCCCTGCCGACAGGCTCGCACTTCCAAGCTGAAGCAGTAGTCGCAACGATGTCCTGAGAGTCTTTGATGACCTGCTCCTACATCCGAACCTAATAATGCTTTGGTTCAGGACAGCCGCATGACTGCAGGCCGCCTGCTAATTTCGATCGGCTCCGACGTGCACGGCTGCCATAAGGAGCAGCAAACGGAGGGTGATGTCGCTTAAGCACCCGGAGAACATACGCGCCTCCAGAAGGCGATGGATCGACGAACGGCCAGTTCGGCTACGTCGAGGGCTATCGGCTTGCTCCGCCGGGTCGCTCTCCCGACCAGTGGGCGTCGAAGCCGCAGGGGCAGTTCCAAGCCGACCGGGATCGCGGGTTTCACTTGGGCCAGGGTCGTAGCAATGCTGCCGTAATCGATAACCCCTTCGCCTATCGCGACGTAACGCCAATCCGAACCCTCGATCCTCATGTCCTTGAGATGGGCGTGAACGCAGAACGGTAGTGCGGCGTGTATGTCGGCTTCGGGCCGGATCGCCTGTTCGCTGAGCGTCAGAACGTTGCCGACATCGTAGTTGAGGCCCAGCCAAGGCGAGGCGAACCGGCGCACGAGGGCGGCCCCCTCCTCAGCCACACCGAAGATTGTTTCAAGGCCATGCCCGGGATTCTCAAGAGCCAGGATCACCTTCATATCGGCGCAGAACGGCAAGACGGCTTCGATCACCCGATCGACGCTCTTGGCTCGATCCTTTGCTCCGGTGTTGGTGATGAGAATGCGCGCTCCGATCCCACGGCAGAACGCGACGCGATGGACGATCTTCTCCAAAGCATCTGCGCTCCCGAGGTCCATGTGGGCGGACACGGCGACGCTTTTCAGCCCTGCGCTGTCGAGGCTGCGTCGAGCCTCGCGGACCGCTCCTGGGGCAAAGGCGTTTTCGTCGAAGTCACCGAACCCCTCGATATATGCAAGTTCTGCTATGGTCGCGCCACACGCCGCGATGGTGTCGAGCACTTGGTCGAGCGGAGCGCCATCGAAGGCGACCGTTGAGACGGACACGAGGTCCATGGTGCGCCGCCTCAGCTGTTCACGATCAGTTCGGAAGCTTCGCGGACCTTGACGGGCGAGAGGGCCTCACGCCAATCGTCTCTCACCACCACATTCTTGGCGAAACGCATGAGCCGCAGAGCGGCGTCCGAGGGGACCTTGGGCGAGTACCCGAACCACATGGCGATCTCCACGTTCAGGTGGCCGATCAGGAAGTCGAGAGCGGCCTCTCGCGGGATGCCGTACTTGGTTTCGCATTCCTCCACGGCCTCCACCATCGTGTCGACAAACGGCATTGCCACCATCTCGGAGAGCCCGGGCTCCAGTATGGCCAGTTGCTCGACGCTGACACGGTAGGCGCGGATGATGGGTGACCACATGGCGCTGCAGACCTCCTCGCCAAGCGCGTAGTGATCCTCGGGGCCCTGCATCAGCGCGCAGACTATGGACTGCCGGGCGATCCCGCCGTGGTAGTCGCGGCGGGCGGCCCAGTCTGTCTCTTCGCCGAACAAGGGCGGGTGGCAGGGGTGGCCGACGAAGAATGTCAGGTCTGGTCGGTCCGTGGGGAGGCTGCCGGCATAGGGTGCCGCGGCATCGAGGATCAGGACCATCGTCCCCGGGC
>CAXUOD010000048.1:0-28515 GCA_964252585.1 uncultured Lichenihabitans sp.
CGCCATGGCGATGGGCTGTTCGACCAACGCCATCATCCACCTCATCGCCATGGCGACCGCGATCGCGTTGCCGAAGGCCGCACGCGTCTGGATCTTCTTCGGGGTGAGGTCTTCCCAGACCATGTCGACGATGCGCCGCCCGCTCTCCGAGGCCAGGCGGATGTGGCCCGCGTCCGCGGCCGGGATCGATGAGCCGCCGGGCAACACCATGCCGACCGCTTCCGCGATGGCCGTCATGGTGGAGGCCGTCCCCATGGTCATGCAGGTGCCGTAGGAGCGCGCGATGCCTCCCTCGACGCCGAGCCAGTCCTGGTCGGTGATCCTGCCGGCGCGCAGTTCGTCCCAGTATTTCCAGCTGTCCGAGCCGGAGCCCAGCACCTTGCCCTGCCAGTTGCCGCGCAGCATCGGGCCGGCAGGCAGGTAGATGGCCGGTACGTCCATCGAGGTCGCGCCGAGCAGCAGGCCGGGCGTGGACTTGTCGCAACCGCCCATCAGCACGGCGCCGTCGACCGGATGGGACCGCAGCAGTTCCTCGGATTCCATGGCCAGCATGTTGCGGTAGAGCATCGAGGTGGGCTTGAGGTAGCTTTCCGACATGGACAACGCCGGCAGTTCCACGGGAAAGCCGCCCGCCATCAGGATGCCGCGCTTCACGTCCTCGACGCGGGTCTTGAAGTGCATGTGGCAGGGCTGCAGGTCGGACCAGGTGTTGAGGATGGCGATGACCGGCTTGTCGGTCCATTCTTCGGGCGAGTAGCCCATCTGCATGGCGCGCGAGCGGTGGCCGAAGGAGCGCAGATCGGCCGGGCCGAACCAGCGGGCGGACCGCAGTTCCGACGGCGCCTTGCGGACCTTCGGCGGCGAGGCGGGGATGTCGCCGGGCTCGAGTTCGGGAGGGGACTGCGGGACGTCGGGCATGGCGTGTCTCGGATGATCGCGTGGAGAGTGGTCGACGGCACCATCAGGCGGCCATGGTCCCGGGCAGCACGACGCGCTTGATCTCGGGGACGATGGCGAGGAAGCTCGATCGCCACCGGCGCTTCGGCGCCCACGACGACGCGGGCGCCGATGCCCTTGGCGGAGAAGGTGAAGGCCATCACGACCACGACCAGCCATTGTGCGTCGACGAAGTTGCGCGGGGATGATGCTCGTCTTGCGGGACGCCGTCAAAGACCAGCCCGGCTGGCCCTGCCGGAGGAGGAAGCCCAACGGCTCGCGGAGGGACGGGCCGGCGTGCATATCCCGATGCGGCCCGATCACGGTCACGTCCTGGTCGACGACGTCGGCAAGGCCTTGAACCCCAGCGGTTCGCGCATCGGCCGCCTGAAGGGGCTGGCGGAGATCCGCGGCGTGATGGCGGCGGCCCGACGCCCGCCTCCCGGAGAGCCGGCGCGGTGAGCGCCCCGGGGGCCGGCGACACTCCGGCGGTGCCCGGCCAGGCCGGCATCGGCGACTTTCTGCGCCGGTCCGGCCTGCTACCGCCGGGGTACGATCCCGTCATGGTTCCGCTGACCGGCGGCGTCGCGTCCGACATCTGGCGGGTTGACGGCCCTCAGGGGAGCATCGTGGTCAAGCGGGCCCTCGCTCGGCTGCGCGTGGCCCAGGTCTGGGCGGCGCCGGTCTCGCGCAACGAGAGCGAGGTGTTGTGGATGGAGGAGGCCGCCCGGATCGTGCCCGCGGCCGTGCCGACGGTGCTGGCCCACGATCCCGAGCTCGGCGCCTTCGCGATGGAGTACCTCGAGCCCGCCACCTATCCGGTCTGGAAGGCGCAGCTTCTGCACGGACGGGTCGACCCCGCGAGCGCCGGCGCGGTCGGGCGGATCCTGGTCGCCATCCATGCGGGCACCGCCGCCTCGCCCGCGCTGGCGCGCCGCTTCGCCAACGAGAGCGTCTTCCATTCGATCCGGCTCGAGCCCTATTTCGAGGCCTCGGCCAAGGCGCAACCGGACTTGCGCGGCCAGCTCGAAGAGCTGGTGGCCGACACGCTGGCCAGCAAGCTCGCCCTGGTCCACGGCGACGTGAGCCCGAAAAACATCCTGATCGGACCGGAAGGGCCGGTCCTTCTCGACGCCGAGTGTGCCTGCTACGGCGAGCCCGCCTTCGACCTGGCCTTCTGTCTCAACCACCTGCTCCTCAAGTGCCTGGCCGTACCGGCCCAGACGAGCGCCCTGCTCGAGAGCTTCGGGCGACTGTCGGCGGATTACCTCGGCGGCGTCAGCTGGGAGCCTGCCGAAGACCTCGAGCGGCGCGCCGCCCGCCTGCTGCCGGCCCTGCTGCTGGCCCGGGTCGATGGGAAGTCGCCGGTCGAATACATAACGGCGGAGAAGCAGAAGGCGTTGGTCCGCCGCGCCGCCAAACCGATGATCGCGAGGTCGCCCCATCGCCTCTCCGATGTCGCGGCGGCCTGGGCCGAGGAGCTTCGACGATGACCGATACGCGCATCTCCACCATTCGCGGTCGACGGGTCTGGGACTCTCGCGGACGCCCGACCGTCGAAGTCGAGGTCGCGCTCGCCTCGGGCGCCAGAGGACGTGGCATCGCTCCCGCCGGGGCCTCGACCGGCTCGGGCGAGGCGATCGACCTGCGGGATGGCGGCAGCCGCTTTGGCGGCCTCGACGTGAGCCGAGCGGTGGCCGGCGTCAATCAAGAGATCGCCCCGGCCCTCGCGCGATGGGACGCCGACGACCAAGCCGGGCTCGATGCGAAGCTGATCGCGCTGGACGGCACGCCGAACCGAAGCCGGCTGGGTGGCAACGCGCTCGTGGCGACCTCGATGGCGGTCCTCAACGCCCGGGCGGCCGCCTCCGGCCTACCCCTTTGGCGATACCTTTCGGGAACCGGTCAGGTCAGGATGCCGCTGCCGGAGATCCAGATCTTCGGGGGAGGCGCCCACGCGGCCCGCCGGGTCGACGTCCAGGACTTCATGGTGATGTGCCCCGCCGCGGGGTCGTTCGCGGAGGCGCTCGATTGGACCGCCGAAGTGTACCGGGCGGCCGGTGCCCTGATGAAGTCGGCCGGCAAGCTGCAGGGTGTCGCGGACGAGGGCGGCTTCTGGCCGGCCTTCCGATCGAACGAGGAAGCCCTGGACACGCTCGTGCGGGCCATCGAGGCCGCGGGGCTGCAGCCGGGCAAGCAGGTCGTCATCTCGCTGGACATCGCCGCTTCGGAATTCGGCCAGGACGGCATCTACACGCTGACCCTGGATGACCGCCGCCTCGACACCGACGAGATGATCGCCCTGCTCGGGCGATGGCTCGACGACTACCCGATCCTCTCGGTCGAGGACCCGCTGGGCGAGGACGACGCCGCGGGGTTCGCCGCCTTCACGCGCCGCTTCGGCCATCGCTGCCAGGTGATCGGCGACGACCTGCTCGTCACCGATGCCCGCCGCGTCGAGGTCGCGGCCGCCGAGCGCAGCGCCACCGCGGTGCTGATCAAGCCGAACCAGGCGGGCACCATGTCGGAGACGCTAGCCGCCCTTCGGGCCGGCAAGAAGGCCGGCTTCGGCACCATCGTGTCGGCCCGCTCCGGCGAGAGCGAGGACGTGACCATCGCCCATCTCGCGGTCGGGTGGGACGCCGGCCAGCTCAAGGTCGGCTCCTTTTCCCGCTCGGAGCGCATGGCCAAGTGGAACGAATGCCTGCGCATCGAGGAGGAGATGGAAGGCGACGCCCGCTTTGCCGGCTGGTCGGCCCTGCCGTCGCGGCATGAAGGATGAGCTTGCCGGAGCCCCAGCGCGCCCGCCGAAGCTCGAACAGCAAGGACGACGTCGACCAGTCCGACGGATCGAGGTGGGGGCAGAGTTCGGCTGCCATCCCCGACGCGGCGCTTGCCATCTCGCAGCATGCCAACGGCGAGCTGCTCAGGGCTCTCTTGAGTCAAACCGAAGTCGGCAGAGATCCCCGGCGCAGTCAACGCATCGCGGACTGGTGCGAAGTCCGGCGCAGGCTACTTTCCTGCATGGCAGGGACGCCGCCTTAGTGAGCTCGAGGGCGGCCGCGCGGCTCGTCGGCGCAGCGGCGGTCTGCATCCGGCGGCGCCGCCGCTTGTGCGGCAGGCCATGACTGCGCTGATGTCGTTGCCGTCGCGGTACTGATCCGCTTCTATAGAAGAGCCGGTCTCATCGGCACGCATCCCGGCTGATCATCGCCCATTGTAGCCTGAACCTGTCCATCGCCCTGCTCTCGCTCGAAGCCGCGTCTACCGCTTCCAACCCTCATCCGGCCGACCGGTGAGCGCGCGGAAAATGACGTCGATATCGCAGCCGCTGATGCATGTGGAGAAGGGGTCGGAGGCATCGGCATCGGCATCGTACGGAGCTGGATTGTAGATCGACATCGGATCCACCGCACTTCTGTGACGTCGAACCGTTAGAACACGATGTGGATCGCTCGTTTCGTCGATACCGTACGAGCTCTGGGCGAAGCTTCGACCTGGCGCCGAGATCATAAAAATCAAAACGTAAACTGTGGCTGCGATGAGAGCATGAATTCGCATATCAGTCTTCCTCATCCGACTGTCACATCGATGCTGTACTCCACGGTCAATCGTTTGGTTCTAACGGCAACCATCGAATTGTAGTAACCGTTTTGCCGCGTCGTTCACATGGCCGAGCGCAGCCCCGTGACGAGCCTCAGTGCCGGGACTACACGCATCGGATGAGAGCTTCCCCTTGGGTCCTTTCGAAGCGCCTTGGGGGGCGTTGGCCGGCGCCCGTAGGCAGACGCCATGGGGCACATGCTTCGGGCCACGGAGGCATACCTACGGCGGAAAGTTCTCACCCATCCTCACCCTGAGCGGAGCCGGCTCGGAGCTCCGGTCAGGATGAAGCGCTTCCAGAAGGTGAGTCGATACTGGCGACCGTTGGTCTAACGGTCCGCAGGAACCCGAACCGGCGTAAGACACGGTTCTTTCATCCCGAAGAGAGACGCTGTTTCGGCCATACCCCGGACGGCGCTTGCCACATGACGACGATCAAATCCGACGACCAAATCCTGGCTGAGTCTATGGCCGACCCTGGCGCGGCCGAGACCGCCCACGCCTATGCTCATTCGAAGGGTGGCAGCTTGCCCAAGGTGGTCACCTCGGTCTGGAACGAGGCTCAGGCGCTTTATCTGCTGCTCAGACAAGAGTATGCCAAAACTGGTCCCGAGATCAGCAATTTCGACACTGCCTGGAACGTCTGGACGGACAACAGACCGCATCCCGCCGATCCGGAAGGTCTCATCTACGCCAACAAAGCGCTCTTATTCTACAAGAAGGCCAATACCGCCGCGACCGCCAAACATGCCGAGGCCCAGACTTCCCCCGAGCTGGCGGCCTCGCGGGCGGCAATGGCGACCTACTGGGAAATAGGCGCACACATGGCTCGCCTCGCCAGCGCCATCGAGGCGACGCGGCCGACTCCATCGAACCCTTCACCGGAAGCGCCGACCGTTACGCAAGATCGTTTGAACGCCCATCTCGATGAGGTCGAGGCGGCATTGTCGAAGATCATGACCGACATCGCGACCATCCGAAGCACCGCTGCTTCTTGACGGCCGGGGCCGAGGCGTCAGCGGTCGAGTGCGTTGGAGCCCTCGAGCATACCGTCTCGCTTGCGCTCGGAGCGCGAAACGTCGTCGTTGCCGCGGACCAGCGGCACGACATTGCTCTTCGGGCGAAAGCGCGCTCTGAAGCCCAAGCAGACTTGCGTGGCGAAAGGCCAAGCAGGACTTGTCAAGTCTGCTTAGAGATCCAGGGTCAGAACGGACGAGGCAGACAGGGCGAACCATCCGGCTGCCGCGAGTGAGAGGGAGATCCGAACCGCGAGGGAGTGTTGTCGACCGAGTTGGGTCAAGCGGACGTTCTTCCATATCACCAGCGGCAGGACGATCCAGGGAAGTAGCGACGCGCCGACGAACCACCTGGAGAACGAAAGCCCCACCTTTTGAGCGAGGCGTCCGGAGAGATACGAGGCGGAGTAGCCGACGATCACATCGAGCAAGAGCCCGATCACCACCGATCCTCGGCGGTGGGTCCCTGCGACCTTCCCACCGGTCCTGCGCATCTCCGCATCGTCATTGGCTCAGGCTCGCCGACCAGCACCAAAGAGGCTCAGGGCGCGTAATCGAGGGTCATCGAGCCTACGCCGGCCGCAACATTCACGCCTGTCTCGGTCTGGATCGACAATGGCTGAAACGTGATGCCGCCGTTGGCGCCCCCGAACAGAGCGTTGGTTCCGATGCCGGCCCCGACGCTGGCGGAAGTGGAAGCTCCGGTGAAGGTCCCCGCGAGAGACCCGGGCCCGACCGCGCCGCCGACCGACAGCACATCCCAGGTCAGCTTCCCGGGTCCTTCCGAACCCAGGGTCAGCCCGAAGCGATTGATGGTGCCGACGTAGTGCTGGTGGGCGGCACCACTGGCAGGTGCATATTCACAATTCAGGGCCCGGCTGGACGTGATGACGAAACCGGCGCCTCCCGACACGTTGCAGTAGAGCTGGCCGATCGGACCCGCCTCGGCAGCCTCGGATGCGACGAGCAGACCGGCAACAAATGCCGCCGCGCCCAGCATGAGCCCGGAAGTTGCGATAAGCCGATTGTTCATGGGAGATCTCCGACGTGGTGGCGCAGGACCGTGCCGTTACTGCCCATAGGCGCGCAGAATGTGGCCGCGCCCCTCCCTGACGCCGCTCGTGGCCCGCAATTACGCGACCTGTGGCCAGGAAACCTCATCCTGGTCTTGATGGCACCCGATCGACCGGATCCTCGCCTCACGCCCGGGTGAATGCGGAGTCGAGCCGACTTCGCCTTCCGCCAAAGATCCTGCTCGAGGGCAGCCGTCAGGGTATCCGATACCTTTGGCCTGCGGCAGACTTCCAAGTGTCGGCGAGGATCTGCGCAATCGCCTCGAAGGTGAAGCGGTCCTCGCACCCCACGGTTCGAAAGTCACTTTACCCTGAAGGCCCAACTGGGCCACACGGCTGCGCAGACACGCTTCGTGTGGTCCTTCGCTCTTGATGGCCAGGCGGACATCGGCGCTCGAGAGCGCCATGGCGTCCAGTGCGTCCTCGAGTCCCTTCTCGACGACAAGGCGGCCGACGTAGCCGATCCGCAGAGGGCCCGCAGCCTGTGCCGCAGCGGCGGTGTCGGCAGCATGGAACAGGTTCTGGTCGACGCCGTAGCCGATGAAGGACACGGGCCCGGTGTAGCCGTTGGCGCGCACCACCGCGGCGGCATCGGGGCTGCGGCACAGGACATGGGCCGTTCGACGCAGCACGAAACGTCGAAGAGCCTCGAACGGGGGCGGAAGGCGCTTGACGATGTTCTGATCGACCTCGAGCACCAGGGCCGCGAGGACCCTCGCGGCACGTCCGGTCAGGCCGGTGAGGTGGGCCTTGGCGAAGGCGAGATGGCGGTGCGAGCCGTTGAGCGTGTTGCGGGGCAGGCCGAAGGGGTCACGCCCGCCCCGAACGAGCCCCTTGCGCGTGGTCGAAGCGCTGGCGTAGCCGGCCCGGCGTGCGATCTCGAAGTCGCTCGCCGCGAGATCCGTCGCCGGTCCTGCCTGGGTCAGAGGCCGTCTGTCGTTCGAAGACAGAGTCGCCGCATGGACGCCAAAGACCTTAGGGAGGGAGCGCTCATCGGCCGGTTGTCTCGAAGGCGGTTGCGGGAGGAGGCAGCAGGACCACGAAGGCCCAAAACAGGAAGCCCAGTTCGCCTGACGTGATGCTGGCGAGCGGGATCTGCGTGAGCGCTCCGACGGCGAGCGCCCCTACGAGCACCGATTCCCGCTGCCGGTCGTGCATGGAAGCGGAGATCGCGTTGATGATGGCCCAGACCAATCCGAACAGGCAGATCAGGCCGACCACGATGCCCATGGCAACCCAGCAGCCGACGATGGTGCCGTCGATCGGCATCACTCCGGCACTCCCCACATCGACGGTGGAGAATCCCTCGCCGACCAGTTGGCTGTCAGGCTGTGTCCAGAGCGTCGCATATTCTTCCAAGCGCTCCTGCGCGCTGCCATCCTGGGCACCCTGATTGAAGGTTGCGAGCCGGTCGCTGATCATGTCGCCGAAAGGCGTCAGGGTGCCGGCGAGCGTGATCGCCACCGCGATGGCCAAGACCATGCCGGCGGCGCGACGGCGGGTGACGGCAAAGAGCAGGCAGAAAGCAATGCCGAAAGCCAGCGATAGCCAGGCGGTCCGATAGCTCGACAGCAGCAGCGACAGGGCAGCTGGCGCGGCCAGAAGAAGCGACCACCAGGCGGGGCGCAGAAAGCAGACGAAGAGCAGTCCGGTCGCCGTGAAGGTCGCGAAGCTGGCGGGCCCGTTCATGGTGCTGAACGTCCTCACACCATAGGGCACTGGGAAACCGGCCGAGGTGATCGGCGCGAAGCTCAGCCAGTAGCGGTCCCAGTCCGGCGGGTCGACGTATTGAACGATGCCGTAGGTCCCTATGAGCGGGAGGATGACCAGGAAGGCGCGCGTGGCGGCCCTGAGAAGACGATCGTGTCGCTCCCGGCGTTGCTGCAGAACCGACGCATAGAGCAGGGGCGCGAGCCACTTGAGGCTGCCCGAGGCCGCATTCGTCCAATCGCCTTGGAAGAGCGACAGCCCCGTGCCATAGGCGATGCAGCCGGCCACGATCATCAAGGGCGCGCTCTGGCGTGTCGGTGTCAGAGCTCCATCGAGCAAACAGCGAAGATCGACGACGGGAGCCAGGACCGCAAGCAGGGGCCCGACGAGCATCAGGCTGCCGCTGTCGTATCCCGCCGAAAGATCAACCAAGCGACGCACGAAGGGCGCGAAGGCAAGGAGGAGCAGAATGACTTGGAGGTGGCCGGCAGGGTCGCGCCGCCAGGCGAGCCAGCCGACGCCGCCGCAGGCGAGCACGAACAGCGGCCGAACGACCGATCCGAGATGCGGGCCGACGAGGGCGGTGGATACAAGGAGAAGGACGGCCGGTCCCCAGACCGGCATGGACCAACGGCCCCTGATGCCGGCCGACACGGCATGGTCGCTCATGGTCGCGGCCCGCTCATCCGCCTACTGGCTAGCGGACGACCGGGCACCGCCACGGCACGACGTTTGGCCAGTCGCAGCAGCAGGGTCGTGCGGCAGCGCCCTCCATCGAGCGAGGACGTACCAGCCGGCAGAGCATCGAGATTGGCAATCCGCGTTGGCACAACCGTCACTTGCGCGTGGATGGATTCGGGGGTGATGCTGACCGCATCGAGGTCGCATCCGACGTTCTCAAGTCATAAACGGCTTGCAACCGTGGATGAGATGATCGAGGTCCGTCGTACAATCCCTCGACGAGGTTATCGAAGGGTAAACAGGCATGCTCTTGATGCCGGCGATCGGACCGTTCTTCCACAGAGGCCCGCACGCCTCGCGCAGCCGCCACGTCAGGCGGTCGCCATGTTGGCCTCCCGAGTCTGCCAGTCACGATGGCGGTCTTGTATCCATCCGGTCAGTGGCCGTTCGATGAACCGGTAGTGGAGGCAACCAATGCCAATCTGCAGAACCATCATGGGCATGAGGTAGAGGTAGCTGCCCACTTCGCCCGGATGCAGATATTTCAGCGGCAACATGAGGAATGGCACGGCCAGAGAATGCGTCAGATAGAGCGAGTATGAGCTGTTGCCGAGAAAGACCATCGGCCGCCAGCGCCACGCGCCATAGCGTTGCTCGATCGATACGGCGCTCCCTACGATGATCGCCGCCGGCAGCCCCCAAGCCATCAGGCGAACGGCGCCGTGCCCTCCCGGCATTACCAGCAAGGTAGCCGCGGCAACCGCCAGAAGCGGCATGGCCAAGGCACCCGGCAGGCGAACGCCGCGCAGGAACAGCAGCGCGAGGGCGATCCCGAAGAGGAACTCGAAGATGACCGGCTGGGCATAGAAGCGCAACACGTAGGAGCCCGGATAAAGCGCTGCCGCTGTCACGATGGCGCCGAAGCACCCGGCCACCGCCACCATCCAGGCGTCGCCGCAAAGCTGCTTGCTGACCGCGAACGCGACGTAGAACATCAGTTCGATCTCGAGCGTCCAGGCCACGATGATCAATGGGACGACGCCGCGGCCCGGCGTGTCATAAGGCACCAGCAGCAGGGACGTGACGATGTTCGGCAGCGAGAACACCGAAAACAGCACCAGAGACGGCAGCGCCACCAGCGACGCAGCTTTGATCAGGGTCAGCGTCCAGTAGATCGGCATCAGCCGGATCATCCGTTTGGTGAGGAACTCATGCCACACGAGCGGGCGTCCAGCCGTGGTCACCGTCATGATGAACCCACTGATGACGAAGAAGATGTCGACCCCGCTGGCGCCGAAGTCGGTCAACTTCGAGGTGAGAAACCCGGTGCGGAACTCGATCCCCTGCGAGGTGTGGTAGGCGACAACGAAGATCGCTGCGACCGCCCGCAGCCACTCGATGGATCGGATCTGCTCATTGCGCACGCATCGTCCCCCGCAACCAGCGCGGCCAGTGCCGCAGTGTCATGATCGCGACAGGACCCATCACGGGTCGGACCCATGGGTCGTACCCAACGCTGCCCCAGCCCGCGAGAGGCTTCGTGGCTCGCCCTGGCTGCCCAACCGAGACCTCGGATGACGCTCTCCGGCGGCGGCCTTCCAAGCCTCGGCGAGGCTCCGCGCGACGGCCTCGAACGTGAAGCGGTCCTCGACGTTGCGGCGGCCTTTCAGGCCTCGCTCCGCGAGGTCCCCCCGAACGCGTGCGATCTCCTGGAAAAGGCAGGCGAGCGCTTCGGGATCGGCCTCGGGCACCACCCATCCGCCGGGACCGATGACGCTCGGGATGGCCCCGCTGTCGGCACCGATCACCGGCACCCCGCAGCTCTGCGCCTCGATGATCACGCGACCGAATTGTTCGCGCCATTGTGGCGTGGTGCGTGCAAGAAGGACGAGCGCGTCGAGCGATCGGATGAACGGAGCGATCTCCGAAGCGTCACCCCACGGTTCGAAGGTCACCTTGCCTTGAAGGCTCAATGCGTCGACGCGGTCGCGCAGGTGTGCTTCGTGAGGACCTTCGCCCTTGATGGCCAGGCGGACATCGGCGCTCGAGAGCGCCATGGCGTCCAATGCGTCGTCGAGTCCCTTCTCGACGACAAGGCGGCCGACGTAGCCGATCCGCAGAGGGCCCGCAGCCTGTGCCGCAGCGGCGGTGTCGGCAGCATGGAACAGGTTCTGGTCGACGCCGTAGCCGATGAAGGACACGGGCCCGGTGTAGCCGTTGGCGCGCACCACCGCGGCGGCATCGGGGCTGCGGCACAGGACATGGGCCGTTCGACGCAGCACGAAACGTCGAAGAGCCTCGAACGGGGGCGGAAGTCGCTTGACGATGTTCTGATCGACCTCGAGCACCAGGGCCGCGCGGCCTTTGAGCAGGCAGGCCTGCAGGGCCACGACGCTCCAGGGCTCCTCCCAGAGGTGGATGACGTCGGGATCGAGGCGCCGCACGAGCCGCCGGAGCCCGGGGTAGAAGTGCAGGTACCAGGACAGGGGACCAGCCTTCGCCAGGGAGATCGGCGCTATCTCGAGCTGGATGTCGCTGTCGGCCGCAGTTTCGGCCGTCAGGACGCGACCGAACTGATGCCAGCGGCTTGGCACCAGGAGATGCAGGTCGAGGTCGGTCCGCGCCGCGAGCGGGTCGTAACGTAGACGGCCGGAGTCGCGCTTGATGGCCGGATGCGCAATGGAGAGGACGCAAAGGGGTCGGTCAGACACGGCGGAGGATCCTCGCTGCGAGCTTGGTCGGAACGTGAGGTGCGCCTTGGCGAAGGCGAGATGGCGGTGCGAGCCCTTGAGCCTGTCGCGCGAGATCGAGCGCGCAGGACGCCGGACGCCCCGCGAGGGCTGCGTCCCGCCTCATGCGGTTCCTCGTGCGACGCGGTGGATGTGCCCGGTCAGGAGACCCCGCATCGTGTCCGGGCTGTAATGCGTCCGGGCCCGTGCCGTGGCGCGGGCGATTTGCGTCTTGAGTTCCGCCGGATGAGCGAGGATTCGCGCGATCGCGGCCGCCAAAGCCTTCGGGTCGCCCGGGGGGACGAGGGTGCCGGCGCGTCCGTCCTCGAGGATCTCGGCCGAGGCCCCCGTGTCCGTCGCGATCACGGGCACCCCGACCAGCATGGCCTCGACCAGCGTGCGCCCGAAGGGCTCGGGATGCACCGACGGATGGACGACGGCGTTCATGGCCCGCATGAGGCACGGCACATCGGAGCGCTGTCCGAGGAAATGCACCCGCGCCTCGATGCCGAGATCGACCGCGAGACGTTCGAGCCGCCGTGCATAGCGGTGTTCGCCGAACAGGGAGTCTCCGGCGATGACGGCATGGACGTCCGGCAGGTCGGAGACGGCCCGCAGCACCACGTCCTGCCCCTTCCAGGCTGCGAGGCGGCTGAAGACGCCGACCAGCGCAACGTCCGGCAGTCCGAGCGCCGCACGGATGACGCCGCGCTCGCGGCTGTCCGGCTCCACCGCGAGCCCGTTAGGCACGACCTCGAGGAGGTTCCGCCTGCCGCCCTGGGCCACAAAGGCCTCCGCGGCGGCCCGCGACGGCACGATCACGAGGCTGGCCCGCCGGTTCGCCAGCCAGATCTGCAGGCGCCGCTGGGCGGCCCCGAAATGGGCCGGGTCGATGATGTCGTGCAGATGCCAGACGAGCGGGCGGCGGACGACCGCGGTGGCGACGGCCGCGAGCACGAAAGCCTTCTGCGAATTGGCGTAGACAACGTCGTGGGACCGCGCGGCGGCTGCGAGTTCGGCGGTCAATCCGGCAAGGCGCTTAGCCAAGGGGAACGCCGCCAAGGGCGAACTATCGCGGCGGATTTCAGCAAGCCCGGCTCCGTTGCGCGCTTCCCGAACGACGAGACCCCGCTCCGACAGGAGGCGCGCGAGATCGCCTCCCTCGAACAGGAAGGCCGAGGCTCCACGCCAGGGCTGGACGGCGTCGGCCAGGACGAGTTCCGCGCCCGACACCGTCGCGGTGTGGCTGACGAAGAGCACGCGCGTCATCACGCCGCTTCCGCGCTGATCGGTCGTCGGCGAGGCGCGGCCCTGAGGTCGTAGACGAGGCCCCCGGCGGGCTCCGCCATGGTGACCACCATTCCCATCGCACCGGCGCCGGCTGTTTTGAGAATGCGAACGGTCTCCTCCGTGGCGGCGACCTGGGAACGTCCCCAGCGCGCGCAGCACAGCACCCGGTCGACCTGCCGGGCCAGGACGCAAGCGTCCATGAGCAGGCCGACGGGTGGACTGTCGATCAGCACGAAATCGTAGGACCTGGCCCATCGCAGGAAGCCGGTCATGTGCCGGCCGAGCAGCAGTTCCGTCGAATGGGCGGTCGCGCGGCCGGCCGGGATCGCGTCGAGGTTCGGGATGCCGGTCCGCACCACCACGTCGTCCGGGTGGGCGATGCCGCGCAGAACGGCGTTGAGGCCGAGGTTCTGTTCGAGCTTGAGCAGATGCTCGAAGACGGGGCGGCGCATGTCGCTCTCGACCACCAGGACACGCCAGCCGGCCGCCGCCACGAGAGCGGCGAGCGACAGGGTGGTCATCGTCTTGCCTTCCCGCGGCATGGTGGAGGTCAGCAGCACGACGGAGCCCCGTGCACCCTTTTTGTCGAGCGTGAGCTTGGCGAAGAGGTTCCGCAATCCGTCCTGCAGGCGGAGGTCGCGTTGCGCTGCGCCGAGGACGTCGAGCGGGGGAGCGTCCGCCGACCTCAATCGCAGGAGATCGGACAGGCCGGCGCGGCTCGACCGGCCGACGATCGGGAGATGCGCCAGGACGGGAACGCCGGCGATCTGCGCCAGGTCGACCCCGGTTCGCAGGCTCCCGTCCACCCTGTCCCTCGCAATCGCAGCGGTCGCGGCGAGGAGCGTCGCCAGCGTGAGGCCGGCCGCCAGGAAGGGTATCGTCTTGGGGAAGAAAGGCTTGTCCGAACGCTCCGCCAGCGCGACGAGGCGGGTGTTTCCCATGAGGACCCGCCGCTCGGTCTCGAGTTCGCTGGCGCGCTTGTAGAGGTCCGCATACTGCCCGCGCTTGATCTCCACGTCGTGAACCATGTCGGCGATGGAGGCCTCGGCTTCGTTCGCCGCTCCGGCTTGCGCCTTGAGGTCGTACATCTGTCGGCGCAGCGCCTCCACCTGGGCTGTGTCGGTGTCGAGGGTCTGGCGCGCGCTGGCCGCGATGGCGGTGATCTCGCTCGCCATCCGGGCCTGCACACTGTCCCGCTGGCGCTTCAGGGCCATGACGGTAGGGTGGTTGGGTCCGAGCACCGTCGTGTTGTTGGCGAGTTCGGACTCCACGGCGGTGAGCTGCTGCTTCAGGTCGGCGATCGAGCGGCTTGCCAGCACGGCAGGCGCATTGCCCGGGCCGCCCCCTCGCGACGTCGTGATCTCGGCGAGGTGTGCTGCGGCCTCGGACCGGGCCGCCTCCGACAGACTCAATTGTTGGTTGATGCTCGTCAGCCGCTCGGACGTGATCGGGGCCGTGGCACCCCGCAGCAGCCCGTTGGCGCGGCGAAAGGCCTGGATCTCGCCCTCTTCCTTGTTGAGACGGTTTTCGAGGTCGCCGGCCTCCTTCCACAGCCACCCCGCTGCGTCTTCGCGGCTGCTCGACATGTTGGATCTCTGGTCGTCGAGAAACGCCATCACCAGGGCGTTGGCCATCGTCTGCGCGACGGCGGGGAGCGGCGATTGATAGGAGATGTTGATGACGCGCGATCGACCCACCGACCCTACGGAATAACGGGACTGCACATAGTCGAGGAAGGCGTCGGCATCCGTCCCGAGCCGCTCGCAAGCTTCCGCCGACCCGCCGAACAGAAGCTCCCGGATCTTGGTGGACGCCGCGAGGCATTCCGTGCGAGCGGCCTCGGCCGCGCCGGGTGAAGCCATGACGAGCCGCAGGACACGGGATGAACGGACCAGCAGAAGCTGACTCTCGAGATCGGCCGGGTCGCCCAGTTTCATCGCCCAGGTGTCGGGCATGTGGTCACCGACCGGCTCCTGTTCGGCGACGATCACCGAGCCCGTGGCGACGTATCGCTTCGGCAATATGATGAGGGCGAGCAGCGTTGCGGCGACGATGGTCGCGAAGACCGTAAAGAACAGCGTTCTTCGGCGCCAAAGCGCACCCACGGCCTCGATCCTGACGACTGAAGCGATCATCGTGCTTCGACTTTCCTGGAGGTGCTTCGTGGCGATGCCCTTTCGGGTTCAAGCCAACGGGATGGATCGCTCGTCTTCTGCGCCGTCGTCCCGGTTAGACGACCTCCGGTATGGCCAGGACTTGCGTGGATCCGGCGAGTTTTCTGTCGTGCGACTCGACTTGCAGGTCGACGACGCTCAGGAGCTTTCGGCGGAAACGCTCGGCCGAAAAGCTCTCGGCCTGTCGCCGGCAGGATTGGCTCGAAAGACTGTGCTCGATCCGCGTGAACTCTCTCACGCATTTCGCGATGAGAGCCGGCTCGGCGCGTTCGAAGAACATCCCGGTGCAGTGCGGGCCTTCCGTGACAACCGTTTCCCGCGACCCGCCCCGGCCCAGGACCAGAACCGGAGTGCCCTCGGCCTGCGCTTCCACCGTCACGATGCCGAAGTCCTCCTCGGCGGCGAACACGAAGGCGCGAGCCGAGGCCATGAGATCACGCAGACGATCGTCGCTCACGAACCCGACGAACGTGACGTTGGGCGGTGCCTTGGCCCGCAGGCGCTCCCTCTCGGGACCGTCGCCTGCCACGATGAGTTCCAGATCCGGCATGGCGGCAAAGGCGTCGATGACGGCATCGACGTTCTTGTAGGCGACGAGGCGGCTCGCCACGAGGAAATGGCGCTTCTTCTGGAGTGTTTCCCGACGTCGGGCCAGGGTGACGGGAGGGTGGATGACGCGGGCGTGGCGCCCATAGATCTTCCGGATGCGGCGAGCCACGAAATGCGAGTTCGCGATGATGACGTCCGGGCCATGAGCGGTTCGCGTATCCCAGATGCGGATCGCATGGAGGATCACCCGCACCAAGGCTCCGGCGATGCCCCTGTCGAACCCGCTCTCCCGCAAGTAGCTGTGCTGCAGATCCCAGGCGTAGCGCATGGGCGAGTGAGTGTAGGAGACGTGAATTTGGTCGGGCCCGGTGATGACGCCTTTCGCCACGGCATAGCTGCTGGAGATGACGAGATCGTAGGACGACAGGTCGAATTGCTCGATGGCAAACGGCATCAAGGGCAGGTAATGCCGGTGCTTGGTCTTTACGAACGGCATGTTCTGAAGAAAACTCGTCTTGATGGAGCGAATGCCGATCCACTTCCGATCCGCGTCGCTGAGCGCATCGAAAAGTGTGAATACGTCCGCATCGGGGTAGCATTTCAAGATCTCATGCAAGACACGCTCAGCACCGCCGATGACGTAGAGCCAATCATGAACGACTGCCACTCGCATGCGGATCTCCTGCTACACTGTAACAAACAATAGTTTCGAGATCTTGGGAGAACAACACACAAGACAGTTCCATCCTTTGGATACCAAAGGAATTCAATCAAAGATAGACGACAGTTTTATTTACCTTAACGCTTGCTGATCGGACCTCGTCGGGCGCGTGCGGGTGCATCGGGGGACGCTGCGCCCCTGGCGCCTGTCCCGTCTCGGACACTTCGCTGCCCATCCGACGCTTCAGCAGCCCGGCTCGTCTCGATGAAGCCGCGTCTCGTTCTCGGCGGGATGGGCTCGGTACGGCCTTTGCCGGTCGGGCCCCGCAGCGGGCCACCTGTCCCGTTTATCGACAACCAATAATTGCTCTCAGAGAGGGACGAACTCGTCCCGAGACGCCGCCAAGACGTGACGAGTTTCAGTTGTCGCAACTTTCAGATGAATTCTTCGCAGCAGGCGAGGTCGGGTCGACCATTTTGTCAATGAATGGCGCGCTACCCTGCCGAGAACCTTCGCCCGGGTGGAGCGCGAGCGATGATGAGGAAGGCGAGATGCCGACGAACTGTCCCCTTTGCGGCCGTCTGCCGAGCAGCGTCATCCAGTCCTTCTCCGTGGCCGAGGTGGCCGAGGCCTTCACCTCGCGCGCGCTTGGCCGAGATCGGTTCAAGCGCATGACGGAGATCCTGACCGGGATGTGGCGCGTCGACAGGGTGAACGTCATGCGCTGCGACCCCTGCGGGTTCGGCTATGCCGACCCCTTCGTCGCCGGAACGGCAGAGTTCTACCGGTTGGAGGCGCCCGATACGCCCTACCCGCGCGACAAATGGGAATACGAGCAGACGCTGCGGTGCTTGGCCGATTGGCCGGCTGAACACTGCACGCTGCTCGACATCGGTGCCGGCAAGGGCCACTTCGAGGCGCGACTGCTCGAGAGGGGCTGGAAACCGGGCAACCTGAGGGCGACGGAGTTCTCGTTCGCCGGCAAGGACGCGATCGAGCGGCTTGGGGTCGAATGCCGCCAATGCGACGTGAGGAGCCTGGACGCGGGCAGGATGCGGTTCGACGCGATCTGCCTGTTCCAGGTGTTGGAGCACCTCGACGGGTACGATGGTCTGTTCGAGGCAGTGTCGCGGCTCGCCAAGCCGGACGCTCACCTTTTCGTCGCCGTGCCGAACGGCGCCAGGATCGCGTTCAACGAGGAGAGCGGACTCCAGTACGACTACCCGCCGAACCATGTTTCGCGCTGGAGCCCGAGAAGCTTCCAGATCCTGGCGGACAAGTACGGCTGGCGGCTCGAGGGCTGCAAACTCGAGCCCGAACCGACGATGCTGGGCGAGGCCGTCTATGGCGCGGTCAACAGGTTCATTCGTCAGTCCTACGTCCCGGGAGCTTGGGCGAGGACGGTGTTTGCGGCCGCGGGCAGCAAGGCCTTGCACGGCAAGGCCAACAGGCTCGTGAAAGGGCTCGGCCTGATGGTGTCGCCCGACGCGTGGCTCGCGGCCGCGAGGGTCGCCTATGCGGCTCGCGGCCGCCGTGGCGTTTCGCACGCGCTCTGGGCGCATCTGCGCCGCGGGCGTTGAGCGTCGTGGCGAGGCCGTCGTCGGCCCTCAGGTTCGCTGGCCTGCTCATGCTGGGGGCCCTGGTCGGCAAGGCATTCGGCTTCGTTCGAGAGATCCTCTTCGCCAAGCGACTGGGCGCCACCGTCGCTGCCGACAGCTTCCGTGGTGCGATGACGGCGGTGCTGACGCCACTCGCGCCCCTGCAGGGCGATCTCGTCCCGAGTACGCTCGTCCCCTTGTTCCTCGAATGGAGGGCGGAAGGGCGATCGTCGCGGATGACCTCGTCGGTCTGCGCGGCCTTCGCGGCCTTCGCCACCACGCTTGCGGTTCTCATCGCCCTGTTCACGGACCGTTACGTGGATGTCCTGGTCGGAGGGTTCAGCCCTGCGGCCAAGGCCATGACGGTATCTTTTGCGCGCGTCATGGTGCTGGCCATGCCAGCCTCGGTCCTGATCGCCTGCTTCGGCTGCGTAGAGATCGGGCTGGGCCGGAGCCGCATGACATCGATCCGGGCCTCCGTACAGAACGTCTCCGTCATCGCCGGCATTGCGGTGATGTCCTGGACCGGAGCGGTGATCGCCATCGCCTGGGCGTTCACCGCGGGCTTGGTGATCGTCGCGCTCTACGGCCTCGTCGTGCTATGGCGCGAAGGGGAGATCTCGCCGTTCGACGCCCGGGTCGGCAGCGGCGTCGAAGCCGTCGCGGTGTTCTTTCGGCGAGCCAGGCCTTTGCTGCTCCAGCCAGCGGCAGACCTGTGCAATACGCTGTTGGAGAAACTGCTGGTGAGCGCCCTCGCGGTCGGCACGATGGCGTCGCTGGACTATGCGCGAACGATCACGGAATCGGTCTATTACGCGGTCAGCCAGCCGATCGGCTACGTGGTCCTGGGCCAGGACAAGACGGCGGACCTGCAGGACAGGGTCCGCCTCATCTGCCGGCCCATCCTGGCCCTGGCCCTGCCGGCGTCCGTGTTCGTGGTCACCTTCGCGACCGACATCACCACGCTGGTCTTCGGTCGCGGGGCGTTCCAGGCGGAGGCGATCGCCTCGACATCGCTGGGCATGCAGGGCATCGGCATCGGCCTGTGGGCAACGACACTCGGCTGGATCCTCGTTCGAATGTTGAATGCCCAGCGGCGAAACGGGACGGCCGCGACGGTGCTGGTCTGCGCCTATACGGCCAATATGGCGGTCAACGCCGTGACGTTCCGGTGGCTCGGCCCCTTCGGCATCGGCCTCGGCGAGGCGGCACGCGGGCTGGTCCTTCTGATCGGTACGGCACAGGCCCTGGGCTGCGCCGGACTGCTGATGCGGATGGTCGCGCGGGTCGTCCCCGTGACGCTGGCCTTGGGCGGGGCGGGGCTGCTCCTCCGTCTCCGGATCGGGACGCCGCCAGGTCGGTTCCTCGCCGGGGCCTTGTTGTACGGCGCCGTGCTTGTTCCGTGGCTGCTGCTTTCAGAGCCTGCGATAGCCACATGGATCCGCAAGCGCCTCGCCAGGCCGGCACGGGATTCGGCCGCCATCACGGCTTCGTTTCGACGACGCTTCCCGGCTTGGAGAAGCTTGAAAGTCGAGGCCGTCATCGAGGTGGGTGCCTCGAGGCAGAACCCGCTCGCCTCGTTGGTCCTGCCTTGCGGCATGACCCCGGCCACCGGTGCGGAAGCCGAAGGGGCTGGGACCAAGGCGTCGTCATCCGCACCGGCGGATTGCGATCGCCCTCGCCGGCTGCGCCCTGGGTGAGTCCCACCGTTCACACCCATCGATCGGGCGGAGCCAGCCGTACTGTCGGCGGATCGGTACCGTCCATTTTAGCTGGCGACTTGCAGAAAACCTTCGCCCGGCGTTGCCTCAGTGGTCTTGCGATGCTTCCGCTGCAAGAAACGCTTCTCGTTCTGCGCCGAAAGTCTCGTCAGGCAAGCCCTCGACAGGTACTGGAGGTGAGTTCTCAGGCAACCCATTCGCTGCTTGCAGATCCGGCTGTCGATGAGGTGGCTCATACTGGCCATACACGGACGCTCTTGAGCCTGCAGGTCGGAAAGTGGGGCAAGCAACAGGGCACCTGCCACTGCTGCAGCGACGAACAACGACTTCATTCGATAATCCTAGCCGGTCGCGCCCTCGTCGCATCAGGATCATCGACCCTACTATCAGTCAAGCCCCAGCGGCTAGGTTAACGCGACCTTGTCGTCGTCGCTTTCGAAATGCATCTTGTGCAGCGTGACCGGCAGGACCACGCCTCATTTGCATCTCCTGTTAATCTTCGATCAACCCACTTGCACGGCGGGTCGTGTCGCTCATCCCTGGAGAGCATCTTTCGCACCCGGACGAAGTTTCTGGAGGACGAAGCTGTCGATCAAGAAAGCGGATACTCCATGGTCAACGACTTGAACCGCCCCGACATCATCGACTTGGAGATCGAGCTCGATGACCTGATCGGCGGCGAACAGCAGCAGTCCAACTGTATGTTCCAACTCTCCCTTATGCTGGCCCGCGTAGCCCTTGAGCCCGTCTCGGAAAGCTATAAGGATGAAATGGCTCAAGCGCTCCTCGTTTTGATCAGGAGCAAACCGAGGATCAGTGTCGTGCAGATGTTCGGTGCGGCACGCTCCACCCAGCCAAAACCATCACCAATGCTGGCATAGGCCTGATAGCGCTACAGTCTTCAAAGGTCCGAGCTCCATCGGAACGTCAGATCCGGCACAGATGCCGGGGTGGAATGAGGATCAACGCGGCGGGCTTTCGGCGGAAGCCAAGCGATGTCGCAAGACCGGACCGACGTCGGCGGTTCAATTGCGACCGAATCCACCGTCTTGCCGAGCGGAGTCTGATCAAGGGAGGTGATCGACCCCGGTACGCCCGGGGACCGAATCCGCCTCGTTCGCCCACGGTCGACCAGGTCGGCGATGTCGCGCCCTGCAATCCGGGCGGCCTCGGTCAATGACGATCGGAAGAGACCCGCCAAAGCGCCAACTCGCCATCGAGAAGACGCGGTCTTCGCTTAGGAAACTTCGGACGGTGTCGCCAGGCGCCAACCGCACTGCCGTCGGCGACCATGATCCGACGGTAGCCAGCCGAGCCGGCCGCAGCGTGAGGGCCGGTCATGAATGTCGCGAATGGTTGGTCGAAAGCAGACACTTGAGGCTCAGGGCCAGCGAGGAGCACATCATGCCGGGCGAGCAGGTCATGATCCGGACGCGCGATGGGGATTGTCCTTCGCATGTCATGATGCCGTCGAGCGGCGGGCGATGGCCTGGCGTGATCTTCTACATGGACGCTGGCGGGATCCGGCCGGCAGTGCTCGACATGGCGCGGCGGCTCGCCGACGCCGGCTACCTCGTGCTGCTGCCAGACCTCTTCTACCGCTACGGTCCCTACGGCCCGTTCGTGCCCAAGGAGGTCTTCGCGGGCAACGTGCGCGCCACCCTGGGTCCGCTGATGGCCACGACCGGCAACGACAAGGCCGCCGACGACACGGAAGCTTTTCTGGCCTACCTCGACACACGGGACGACGTTGCGGGCCGCAAGGTCGGCGCGGTCGGCTTCTGCATGGGAGGCGGCATGGCGTTGGCCGCGGCAGGAGTGTATCCCGAACGCTTTGCAGCGGTTGCCAGCTTTCATGGCGGCAATCTTGCGACCGACGCCGCGACGAGCCCCCACTTGTTCGCGCCGAAGCTCGAGGCCGAGGTGTATATCGCCGCCGCCGAGAACGACGGCAGCTACCCGCCAGAAATGGCAGAGCGGCTCGAAAGGGCACTGGCACGAGCCGGTGTGCGCTACAGCACCGAAACCTACCCCGCCGCGCACGGCTGGATGAAGCCGGACTTCCCGGTATACGACCATGTCGCCGCCGAGCGCGGCTGGGTCGAGATGCTTTCGCTGTTCGCTCGGAACTTGCGTCACGAGGGGTGACTGCCGGTTGAGGTCCGAATTCCGTTTCAGCGCATTCCGAGCTCTTCCGGGGCCCATGTGTCGCGTGCAAACGCATGACCGATGTCGTCGATACGGCACCGCGAGCAGGCCGCTGACCGCCGCAAGCGATGCGTGTGCGGGTGGAAACTCCGCCTTTTTTCAAGGGTGTCGCAGCGGGACGTCCCGACCGTCGCGTTCCGACAGGATCCTCAATGCACCCCTGCCAGCGACGAAGCGTGCGGTTGAGGAGGTGTTTGCTCGAACTTCGGATCCTGCAGCTCTTTCAGCATTGCTGCCGTCTGGTTTCGATAAGCGACGAGCGGCCCCTCGTTGTCGGTGATGATGAAGGGTTGCCGCCATGTATCGGCTTTGGATCCAGGCGGATGGAAGTCGAAGATCTGGGCTGCCGTAGGAAGCGGATCGCCAGCCGCTACCACGTCACCCGTAAGATCATTCTTTTGAAGCTGTTTCACCGTCTTGACCGGTGTCTGAGGAGAAGGAGCAACCTCTCCCGAAGTCGCTAAAGCAACGGGTTTGTCAAAGCCGAGACAACCACTCAGCATCATAGCGATGGCCGCAGTGCTCACCAATGGGAGAACTCTGATCGACAGTAAGCGCATTTGACTCTCACGATAATAATGCGGTTTCACCTGGACGCCATTGTTCCGAACCTAGCTCAATGACGCGGCGACCGTAAGTGCCCTCCTCACATCACCAACGCAGATCGAAGATCCGGTGCCAAGGTTCTGGGAAGGCTTTCGCGGCCTGCAGCACCGGAAAGTGCGCTCCGACGACCTCAGGCTTGTGATGTAGACTCGCCAAGAGTCGTGACCACCAGCATGGCCGGTGTGACGGCCTCGAGGCTTCGTGCGAGCCTTTCAGCCGGCCACGAATGCGCCAACCTGGCCGGATGAACTGCAACCTCGTAGGTGATCCAGCAGGTGAAGGCCGGCTCGCGGCTCTGAGCCGGCCTCGAAGACATGTCAGTAGACGCATTCGTCCGAGACTGCGCCAGAGCCTACCGGGAAGACTTCGTCCATCCGGCGCACCTTTGGTCGAAGGGCTCGCGGGCGACGTCGCGGAGCACGTAACCTTGCTGGGATTTCTGCTGGAGATGCCTCTTCCGAGACGACGGGTATCTCGGCGGCCTCAACGATAGACGACCCGTCAATGTGTCCGCTGCAGGCCCGACCAGTAGGCATCCGCTCGGGCACAGATCATCTGGCAGCCGGCCGGCGCTTGGTTTCCGCGCTCCGTTTCCGCGTTGAAGGCTGCGTGACGGCCGGCGAAGCGATTCTGGTCGACCATCTGAAGGAGTCGCGATGAGACGATACCGTCCTGACGATCGCCGACTTGATCCGTGCTCGTAACAGGGAAGCCATCCACCTGACCACCAGGGAGTCCTGGTACGGACATGATCGAGTCAGCGAAGAGCTGGCCGGTCACAGTGCTTGCCGCGAATGTCAGCGCAGCATCGGGTGCTATGATGGAGCCTGGAATGTTCCAGGTCGTTCCATCACCGCCGAGAGCGCCACCGGATTCGGCAATTTCGAGATCGCTAGCTTCCGGAAAAAAGAAGACGATTTTGGACGGGTCCAAGCCGCCCTCCACTGAGAACCCGACATGTCGAAGGTGGACGGACCGGCCATGCACCCTCACCAGAAGGAGCCCGTCCCGATCCCCGGATAGAACCAGTCTGGTCTCGCCGTTTCCGGCAGCGTCGAGCTGATCCCCGGCGAGGTCCACCACCTCGAGGTCACGCGTCACGGATGCCCTTAACTCCTGGTTGCCGGTGGCGGCAGCGCCCGCCTCGAATCGGGATGTCTGAGGGAGGGCCGAGAGTCTGGCACCTAACAGGTCCAGCTTCACCGACGCGAGTTCCATGGCGTCTTGCGCCACGGAGCCGCTGCCGCTCGAAAAGACGCTGACAGCGCGCGTGTCGGGTGAGGTCATGAACCCCTTAACTTGTCCGTTTTGGAATGAGATATGTCTCCCCGACGTAAGGTCGCCAAAGATCGCGAAGTCGCTCAGGTCGACATCTCCGCCGGCAGCGGTCGGTCCCCCGTAATCACTTCGTGCAGCGTGTATAGAGTGCTTCGCGAAAACCTGAAGTTTCAGCAGCTCAAGTTCCGGCGGACGAGCCGCAAGAGAGCCGCCCATTGCCGATGACAGTGTGATCGTCGCTGCGATGAGAAGCGCTGCCACAGCAGGCGAATGCCGCACGCCCCTCGCCCCACCCGAACCAGCGTCTTGCTCCCTTACGCCACCCTCGGCATAGTTCTTAATTTTTTTCATCTTCAGCTGTCCCAACACGGTCGCCGCTTTGAGACAACAATCGCTTGCCGAGCCAAATACAAACTCGAAGTTAACTGTTGGTTAACCGTTTTAGCCTGTATCGATTTCTCCAAGATGGAGGCTGGGTGTCGAACCAGACTTGGATGTATTGCCGGGAATTGCGGCGCGAGCGCTCGTTTGATCCAGCCAGTAGGGGCCGCTAGTGGGCGAAGGGATCAAGGCCGAAGGCGTGCGCATGCTCTATCTTCCCCCTTATACCCTCCGCCTGTACTCCACTCGACTTCGCTGGGCGCAGCCTTGAACTTCCGGCACGCACGCGGCTCACCGTCCGGCTCGGCATGTCGCACGAGACGCGCAACCTCTATCATCGAGGTGAGGTCGATCCTGCCGTCATTCGGCGGGATCAGGGCGCCGGCGACGGCGAGACCCTCGGCAGGGACGACCTCGATTGGTATGGGGACGTGCCGGAAGGATCCAGCGGCGAAGCCTTGCCGCTCGTCCTGCTGCCGCCACCGTGCGGCGTTCGCGAAGCGGCCATCGCTGCAATGGAGGCAGCTTGCCTTCCGTGGCGCGAGGCCTTCACCGGGGGGAAGCTGCCTGGCCCTGGCGGCTGCCGTCCACGCCGGTGCGGGTGTCGCGCCATTGGGCCGCCTCACGGCCAGAGAACTGCGGCACGCCGCGCTTCGATGGGGAAGCAGCGTTGCCGAGCGCAGATTGACGCACAGACCCTTTCGGAGGACGGAGAGGTGATGGCGATCAGCCACGACTGTGGCGAGTAACCGACCAGGTTGCCTCCCACTCGGCCCGGAACCATGACCGGTCTGCGGTCCGCGCCGGAGTTGGTCGAGTCTCTCCGCGGCTGATAACCGGAAATTTAGAGTTGAATTTCATTATCGCCGCAACGAACTGCGGCCATTCACCAGATCCGCAGGCTCTCATGTCTAGGCTTGCGCAGAATGCTAGGACCAAGTCTCAGCCCCGATATGGGCATCGCCGTCAAGGCGGTGAGCCGCATCGAACGGCTCGCACAAGTACCTTCCCGCAGCCTTGTCGCTTCGTATTTCGATGATCTCGATCATGGGCTTCTGCTGATCGACCATACCGGACGAATTGCGGTCTGCACGGACGAAGCCGCGCGTCTCCTGAGCATGGCCTCGAGCCGCCAGGTGTTGGGTCGGCAGGTTGCCCTGGTGTTGCGCCACGTCCCTCTCGGTGCAAGCGAGAAACGATCGTCGATCCTTGAAGGTCTACGCCACCCCCTCCAGGAACGTCGGCGGGTCAGCAGGGATCTCCTGATCGGCGGCACACTCCTGTCGCTCGACTTCCGCCCTCTGACCGATGGCGGCTGGGCCATCATCGTCTCGGACCCCTCACGGGTGAACGGGAGGCAAGACTCGCACGGCTGGCTGGACACCCTTACGGGTCTGCCGAACCGAGCAAACTTCGGGCTGCGGCTCAAGGAGGCGGAAGCTCACCTACAGCGCACCGGGGCATGTTTCGCGGTCCTGGCTATCGATCTCGACCGGTTCAAGCAGGTGAACGACACCCTGGGTCACCCCATCGGCGACGGGCTGCTGCGGAAAGTCGCTGAGCGGCTGCAAACGACGGTCAGGCCCACCGACACCGTAGCTCGTCTTGGCGGAGACGAGTTCGCAGTGCTGCAGAGCGGTGGTCCCGACGAACCGGACACTGCAACTCTGGCCCGGCGCATCGTCGACCTGGTCGGCCGAGCCTACGTGGTCGAAGGGCACCTCATCAACATCGGCGCCAGCGTCGGCGTGGCTCGGGCGCCAACCGACGGCACCGAGTCTGACCTTCTTCTGAAGAATGCAGACTTGGCTCTCTACCGCGCCAAAGCTGACGGGCGTGACACGTTCCGCTTCTTCAGGCCCGAGATGTCGTCCCGCATGGAGGAGCGCCGTCTGTTGGAGCTCGATTTGCGGAAAGCGCTGCCGATGCGCGAGTTCGAACTCGTCTACCAGCCGCAGATGAGCCTCGGGAACGACCGGCTCGTCGGCTGCGAGGCGTTGATCCGTTGGCACCACCCGACGCGCGGGACTATGTCGCCGGTCGACTTCATCCCGCTCGCGGAAGAGATCGGTCTCATCGTGCCGATCGGCGAATGGGTGATCCGAACGGCCTGCAAGGCAGCTGTCCGATGGCCCGGCGATCTTTCGATCGCGGTCAATCTCTCCCCGGCCCAGTTCAAGAGCAAGAAGCTCGTGGACGTCGTGGCGTCGGCGCTGGCCACTTCGGGACTGGCACCGCGCCGACTCGAACTGGAGATCACCGAAGGTGTGCTGCTGCAGGAGAACGACGCCAATCTGGGAACTCTTCACGCCCTGCGGGACCTGGGGCTTCGTATCTCCATGGACGATTTCGGCACCGGCTACTCGTCACTGAGTTACTTGCGTGCCTTCCCGTTCGACAAGATCAAGATCGATCGATCGTTCGTTTCCGGCAAAGCCGCCGAGGGCGACTCCATGGCCATCGTCCGAGCTATCGCCAGCCTCGGCGCAAGCTTCGGCATGACCACGGTGGCCGAAGGGGTGGAGACGGCCGAGCAGATGCAGCGCATCCGCGACCAAGGCTGCACCGACGTCCAGGGCTACCTCATCAGCCAGCCGATCTCGGCCATCGACATCGAACAGTTGTTCACGGACCAGACCCGTCTCTCTCTCATTCCTCCCCACCTTTGACGTCCAGAGTTACGCCGATGGCCGACATCTACCGTCTCGTCTACACCAGCCGAAATCTCCTGCAGGGCACGGATGACGAGCGGGTCGCCGTCGTCGCGCAGATTCTTGCGACGTCGCAGCGCAACAACGCCAAGGTTGATGTGACCGGGGCCTTGTTGTTCAATTCCGGCAGCTTCGCTCAGGTGCTCGAGGGTCCCCGCGTCGCAGTCGAAGCCACCTTCGAACGCATCCAGCGTGACCCTCGTCACAGTGACGTCAGCGTCCTGCAATGCGAGCCCGTCGAGAGCCGCGGTTTTCCAAACTGGTCCATGGCTTTCATCGGCCATTCGGCTCGGGGGCGCGCCCTTTGGCACGAGATTGCGGGCCGCACCGGCTTCGACATCAGCCGCATCGAGGGTGATCAGCTCTTCGCGACACTGCATCACATCGTGGTGGAAGAAGAAGGCCTCGTACCCGACACATCGCAGAACGTACCGGAGGCGGAGGCGGCGAGCCCACATGACGCTTTGCGACAGTGTCTGGCACCAAGCGGACCCCGGTCGGGGGCCGCGGTCACGCCCCCGACTACAGTCGTGAGGGATCCTGTCGATGCTGCGCTTGGGTTCGACATCGTCATCCTGAAGGCGGCGCTGGCCGAAGAGCGCGAACGCACCACGAGTCTACGCGGTAGCCTGGACGAGACCCGCATTGCCTTGGAAACGGCTAGCGACGAGATCGAGATGCTGCGTCGTCACCGCGACGTTTGGGCCGAACGCGCCAAAGCATTGGCTTCGGCCTTGATCCAGGAGCCCGCATCGGGTGAGCACGGTAAAGGAACCGAAGCGTCAGCGGCGGCGTAGCCGAATGCAGCGCAGTTCCGGCGGGGGCGCCATCGCTCCGGTATGCGACCGGATCCAACTCGATAGCGTGCAGAAATCACGAGACGACGGCCTGTCGAGCTCACGGGCGTTTACACGAGCTCCCCACCTGCCCCGCCGCCTGGATGTCGGCGTTTCCGCAGGCAGAGCCTCGGTTTAATCACCGGTGGATCTACTCTGCCGCAATGGGGGCACGCCGGCTGAATAGCGGTGTGGCGATGGTCTCGAATGCAGGTCTTGCAAGTGCGTAGCCCTGGATCAGCCGCACCCCTTGATCCTCCAAGGCCGCCAACTCTTCACTTGTCTCCACGCCTTCACAGACAGGCGCAATCGCAAGTTCCTCCAAGAGGCGCAGAATGTGGCGCAGAATGGAACGCTTGACGGGATCGGTGTCGATCCCGCGGACCAGATCCATGTCGATTTTAACGATGTCCGGCTGAAACTGCGAAAGGAGCTGAAGCCCGGCATACCCGGCTCCGAAATCGTCAATGGCTGTCTTGAAGCCGATCGCCTTGTAGGTCCTAAGGATCTTGAGGAGGTGGGACGTATCGAGCTTTTCCCCTTCCGTGAACTCAAAAATGATGCGGTTGAGCGGAAAGCCTGTCCTTTTTGCGGCGTCGAGGGTCAGACGGATGCAGGCGCGGGGTTCGTATACCGCATTGGGCATGAAGTTGATCGAGAGGCATGCCCCAGCGTCCGACAGGCCGAGTTTGGCTGCCATCTCGATCGCCTTGACGCGGCACTGCTGATCAAACGTGTAGCGGTTGGAAACATC
>CAXUOD010000049.1:0-2091 GCA_964252585.1 uncultured Lichenihabitans sp.
GAAACATTCGCCGATGCCGAGGCGGTGTCTGTTGCAGATGCCGTTGATCCACTTCCTCCGGAAGACAACGACGCCGTGCGTACCAGTCGAGTGCGCACCATTGGCTTGACCGTCGGTTGGCCGGGCCGCGAGCCGCTGGCGGGCGGTGCGGGTTTCCAGGTTGGTATTCCGTACAGTGCGGGCCATCGGCGCCTCTGGCGTGCCTAACTCGTGCCCAATAAGCACGGGCGAACTACAGCGAACCAGCACGGACGTCAGTAGTCAATTCACCAGAGCAGTAAATGAGTTAGTATCGTTTACGGGGGTTCGCCGAAGTCCGCTGTATCCCTCTCTCACGGCGAAAACAGGGGTTCGATTCCCCTTGGGCGCGCCAAAACGGCCTTCGATCTGACCTCAGTCCAGCAAAATCAATGATTTCAGCCCCTTCGGTGCGCTTGCACGGCGGCCGAATGCATAACATGGCTGATGACGTGTGTGTTTCGAATCATCTCAACGCCCGCAACGGCGTCTATCAATACGTGCGGCGCGTTCCGGAAGATCTCCGGTCTGCCTTCCCGTTTCCCCGCATCCAGAGGTCGCTCGGTACGCGGGATCAGCGGCAAGCTCGTTCGGCTGCCCTCGATCTCGACAGGCTCTGGGACGAACGGTTCAACGACGCGCGATTGCGCAGCGGCATCGTGGTCGGTGACACCGGACCGGCCGTTGTCTCGGTCGAGAACTGGACTTGGCCAGATTGGGACGCTCTCGCCAAATGGTTCGGGGCGAGCCTCATTGAGGAGGATTGGCGTGCCCGGCTTAGCCAGGTCAGAGGAAGCGCTCTCGGGAGCGAACCGGACCTTGCGCATCTCCCCTGGCGACCGGACGACGTCGTCAAGGAGCACATCGCTCGACAGCGCAGGTTGGAAGACATGGCTGTCGCAACTTACGCTGCCGAGCGGCTTTCCTTCGTGCAGAGCTATGTTCGACGGATCGGCATCGTGTTGAGCCGAACCGAACCGCTGTTCGAGCGGTTCATGGCAGCCTGCCTTCAGGCAGAACTCGCCTATAGTCACGTGTTTCAGCTTCGCGAAGCGCGTCGGGGTGGACTACAGCACCAGCATCCGGACACGATTGAGGGGCGCTGGCGTGCGGCGTCGCCCACAGCCTCTGTTGCGCCGTTGCCTGTCTCTGCTCCGACGAGTTCCCCGCTCGTGCCCTTGCGCGCCGGCAAGACTCTTGTGGACTGTAGGGCGAAGTGGATCGAAAACCGAGTCAAGTCAAAGAAACAGGTGCGCGCCGATTACCTCCGTGACATGGATCAGACGATCGCCGCTTTTGAAGCACAGGCGGGTGTATCCGATATCGGCGAGATCCGACGTCGCCACATCCTGTCCTATCGAGACAAACTGGAAAGCAAGGGCGATTACAAAGTCGCGACCGTCAACAAGAAGGTCGGCTACATCTCGGCCCTGATGCGGACCGCGCTGAAGGCCGGATGGACCGAGAACGCGCTTGGCGAGAACATCTTTCTGGAAGTCCCCGAGGACGCGGGAACGCGGGAGCCGTATCGCGAGGGGGATCTTTCGAACATCTTCTCGCACTCGATCTTCACGGCAGGGCATCGCTTCGAGCGCGCCAAAGCCTGCGGGGAGCTGCAATTCTGGCTGCCTCTGATCGCCTGCCTGCACGGCATGATCTCATCCGAAATCCTCCAGATCGGCCCCGACACTGTGGGTCCTCATCCGGATGCGCCTGAGATCCTATGTTTCGAGGTGACGAATGCCGGTGACCGGCGTGTCAAGAGTCTTGCCAGGAGGCGTTGGGTGCCGATCCGGCGCGAGCTCCTACCGTTCGGGCTGTCAGCACTCGTAGCAGATGCGCGCAAGGAACAGCGTCGCTGGCTCTGGACCGACATGAACAGGCTGGATGGCAATGTTACGAAGATTTCGGGGTATTTTTCGTCCTTCTGGGCGACGCTGAGCCGCGACGAGTTGAAGACGGGCGCCGGTCTCAGCCTCTATTCATTCCGGCACACATTCCAGGATGCGCTGGCCAAGGCTGGTCATGGTGAAGAGGTCAAGAAGGCTCTGATGGGTCATGCCGAAGGCGGCA
>CAXUOD010000049.1:2191-7272 GCA_964252585.1 uncultured Lichenihabitans sp.
CGGCACGAAGCGCCGACCGCGCGAAGTCAACATTCAGGAGATCGACGCCGCGATCCAAGAGCTGCGGTGGCCTTTTCTAAAGCAGCTTCATCCGGACGGGGTGTCGTAAGAGGGTAGGCACCACCGTTCTGAAGACGCCATTGTTAAAGCTCAAACTACCTCTTCTCGCTCGGATCAGCTGCTATCTACTCTGTACATAGCAGCTGATCGAAGTTCGATCATGCTGCCGATCTCCTACTGATCATCTGAGATGGCGTGATCGGCGGCAGCGCTCTCAAGTCGGCTGTCCATCCGGGCTGGTGACCTGCTGCGGAGTTGATAGACGGAGCGTCTCGGCGAACGTCGGAGACGGGTGGGAAGCGGATCGGCTGCTCCTGAAACCGAGCAAGCCTGAAGCGGACGTTCCTGGATGCACTTCGCGGCCCTGGAACAGCCCGAACTGCTCGCTGACGACGTCCGGACGTTCTTCAGGGGCGTCCGTTGACCGTCCCGCGGCGGACCTGGGCCGGGCGTCCGCCGAGGCCACGAGCCGACGTGGGCGGAACCGGTTCCGAAAGCGTCGTCACCTCGCCTTCGATCTCAAGTGATGGCGCCCGCGGCCGGCGGCCTCAGGGACGGCTGTCGCCCGCTCCACTTCGGCCGCGGAGATCTCTCGAACGGGGAGCATCACCCTACATAGGCAACGGCGGTCATACGGCCGCTTTGGACGGACGCCCCCGATCTCAGCCCCCTTCAGGAAGGCATGACGCCACTCCGCAACGTGGGTCTCGACGGCAGACCGCCACGCCGACCGAGGCCTGGAGCCGCTTCGGCGGAGGCTTGTGCCGGGCTGGGGATGCCGCGAGGGTGCTTCAATGGCGGGAAGTTTGCGTGCATGAGGCGAGGATCTGCCGATCGGTTGACATGAGGCACCACTGCCCGATCGGTGAACCCACCCGAGGCGGGCCCGCCTAGACTACGTGGCGACAGTCCACGTGCGACCGTCCACTACGAGCTCTTCGAAGCAGGGACGTCAGGTCACGGGCAGGCGTCCACGCGCCTGCCACCGACCGCGGCGCAGGTCTTCGGCGAGAGCTTCGAACAGGCGTTGTACTCGGTCATGCAAGGTTGAGGGCGCTCACCGCAGCTGGCGGCCCATGCGTCGCCGCTACCCATCTGGCCGACGTGACAATCGTCGGGATCGAGCGAGCACGTGTCGGTGGTCTTCTTGATGCAGACCTGTGACGTGGTGCGCGTCATGACCTGTACGTCGGAGTGATCCTTCACGATGGATGCGTTCATCCCTTCGAGGGCGTGACGCACCTCGCCGAGCGATTGGATCCGATCCCGCGCCTCTGCGGAGGCATAGCTCGCCATGTAGACGAACCACTTCTCGCCGGTCGCGTCAGGCGGGCCGTTCTTCTTGTATGCGACCGTGAAGGGGCCGTCGAACCCCTCGGGGTTGGGGTAGATGGCGAACCGGTAGGTCCTGGCGCCGTTCTTCTTGAGGGCGTCGACATAGGCCGAGCCCGCCGCGGGATCGCCCCCCGCACCGGCGCCAGTGCCCGACGTCGGGAACGCCATCACGCCCAGCTCGAGCACCTGCCCCCCCGACTGCGCCAGGGTACGGAGGTCGAAGTCCCCGTCGAGTGGCTTGACGAAGACCAACGTCATGTCGAGCGTCTTCAGCCATTTATCGGCGACCGGTGTCGGGAAGAGCATGTTGGCCATATCTTGCCATCTCTGCTGGTTCTCCCACCAAGTCATGCCGGTCCAGGTGCCCGCTCCCGTATTCTCGGGAACGCCCTTGATCGAATGCCATTCGCGCTCGACGAGGGGGCCCGTCTGAGCGCTCAGCATCGCGATGAACTCCGAGCGCCACTTGAACATTTCGAGCTTGTCGGAGTGGGTGTGACGCAGCGCGATCTCGAGCATCGGACCCGCGGGAAAACCGCCCACCCCATCCTTGACATCGCGCCAGTTCGCGGGGAGTTGACTTGATTCGACTGTCGAGGAAGGCGTCTCAGCGCGTGCTGGAGTCGTCGAGAACAGGGCGATCAGCACCAGAGCTCCGGAGGCACATACCGATATCGTTTTCAGAAGACCGCGTCGTAAGCAAACATCAGGACCGATGCTTTTGAACATAGTTCGTTTTCCTTGGCTGATCTGCAATTCGAACCGCCGCCTTCAGAAGGGCAAGGTGTTTGATCCTAAATATGTCTATGTTCTGAGGCGAAGATTGAGCAGGTTTGCGAGAGACGATCACAGAAAACAACGTCGTCGAAGCAGGATCTGAGTGTATATCAAGATCAACGTTCGATTTCCTCAGCTAATCATCTCACAGGATTTCCCTTCGTCAGGGCGATCGACCCGCGTTTTGGCGACCGCGGCTTTCCGGCGGCGGGTGCTAGGCTGCGATGCGAGGCGAGGCGGCTGCCGGTCGATCGCCGCTTCCGCGACCGGCGCGTCCGCCCGGCAGGACGCGCGGCAGACGGAGTCGGGGTTCGCTCCATCGACGCGCCTCGCGTGTGGGATGCTGTGTGGTCTCACACATCGCGCTGCACGGCCGACCTCGCCGTCACGCCCGGTTTCAGGCGCTCGTTCGGCCCATAGTCATCCGCTGGATGGAAGAAGAGCGGCGCCGTCCTCTCGACATCTCGGAGACGCAGGCTGTAGGCGTCCAGGTAGGCCTCCCGTCCGGCCTGCCCGACGCTGCCCGGCATGTAGGCGACGAACGGCGGCAGCACGTCGAACCCCGTGTAATGCAGCAGCCCGTTGTGCACCGGCCAGAGCACGGCGAGGATGTCGCCGTCGATCCCGTCCGGGGCGTAGGTGTCGGCCGACGTCCCGGTCGTGGTCGCCACCATCGCCCGCTTCCCGCGGAACATGCCCGTGTCGTGCTTGCGGCCGCTCGCGTAAGCGAACCCGCGCGCGAACACGCGGTCGGCCCAGCCCTTGAGGATGGCGGGCATGCCGAACCACCACATCGGGAACTGCAGGATGACGAGGTCGGCCCGCGCGACTTTCTCCTGCTCGGCAACGATGTCGGCCGCCAGGGTCCCCGCCTCGTGAGCCCGGGTCTGTTCCCGCGCCACGCTCAGGAAGTCGGCGTCGACACGCTCGCCCGTGAAGTCGCCGGTGCCGACGACGGGATCGAACCTCATCGCGTAAAGGTCGCTGACAGTGACCCCGTGACCGAGGCCGCGCAGGGTGTCCGCGGCCGCGTCCCGCATGGCCCCGTTAAAGGACCGGGGTTCCGGATGGGCGTAGACGATCAGGACGTCCATGTGAGGCTCCGTCGTGTGACGTCGGACGGGGCGACGGCTCGGGGCCGCCAGCTCATGTCAGCACCACGATCTTGCCGCCCGCCCTGTTCTCCTCCATGCAGCGGTGGGCTTCGACGATCTCGTCGAGACGAAAGGTCCTGCCGACCTGCACGTGGATCGTGCCGGCGGCGACCTGGGCGACGAGTTCCTGGAGCGGCGTCCGCATGAAGTCTCTCGACCCGCCGTCGTAGGTGGTGAGGCCGACGGACGTCGGGATCACCTCAATGGGGCTGAAGTCGTCGAAGGACCACCTGTTGCCGACCATGCCGGTCATGCAGACGAGGCCCGGTTGGCGCGCGCAGCGCAGCGAATCCTTGAGCGTCGTCGTGCCGACGAGCTCGAGAACCTTGTCGAACCCTTCCGGGACGGCCTTTCTCGCCACGTCGGCGATGGCGCCGTCGTCGACGAAGACCATTTCGGCCCCGCTTGCCTTCATGAGGTCGGCGTTCTTCGGGTTGCGGGACGTCGAAGCCACGGACGCGCCATGGGCCCTGGCGATGGCGGCCGCCGCGAGCCCCACCGATGTGGTGCCACCGCGCACCAGAAGCCGCTCCCCCGCCCGGAGGCGCAGGGAGGTGAAGAGGGAGCCCCAGGCGGTCTGAAGCATCTCGGGCAGGGCGCCCAGCACCTCCCACGGCAGGTCGGTCGACACGGCCTGGACCTGGGTTGCCAGGACGCAGACGTATTCGGCGTAGCTGCCGTCGAACTGCCGCCCCATGCCGCCCATCGCGGTCGCGACGGTGGCGCCCTCGGCGAACTCGCCGCCGGGTGCCTCCGCCACGGCGCCCACCGCCTCGATACCGAGGATGCGCGGGAAGGGCACGCCCGGCGACAGCCCCTGACGGGTGAACATCTCGGAGCGGTTCAGCCCGAAGGCCCTGACCCGGATCAGCACCTCGCCCGGCTTCGGGACGGGAACCGGCCTGTCCTCGAGCTCAAGCACCTCCGGCCCGCCGGGCCGGTGGATGACGGCCGCCTTCATCGTGGTCATGCGACGATCCCTTTCGCGCCGGTCCGATGATCAACCCTCGCCCTGCACCGGGTCGGTGTTGAAGGTGTAGAGCGAGATCTTCCAGGCGCCGTCGACGCGGTGCAGGACGAAGACCTCGCGGTTCAGGTCGACGACCTCCTTGCCGCCCTCCATCACCGTCGCGCCCCTGTGATGGAAGGTCCGCACCACCGCGGTGTCGCCCACCACGTCGATGCCGGCGTAGCCAAATACCGTGGTGAACTTCGCTACCCTGAATAGGGCGTCGTAGGCGGCCTTCTTCTCGTCGAGGGTCGCGAAGGTCGGCCTGTCGTTCCACTCCGCCACGCCGCCCGGGGCGAAGAGGGCGAGGATGCCGGCCGTGTCGCCGGCGTTGAGCAGGTCCTCGTAGCGGTGGACCACGTCGTAGACGGCGTGTTGCCCGACGCTGACGGCCGGGTCGGTCGAGAATGCGAAGGCTGCTGCCTCGGCGGCCCCGGCCTGCGACGTCGAAACCATGAGCGCCGCCACCAGGACGCCGGCGAGGCACGGAGTGCGAGGTGCGGCGGACCGAGGCGTCCTGGGGGAACGGCTGGAATAAGTGGACAAGGACATCTGGCACCTGCTGGGAGGATCGTGGAGAAGGGATGGACTAACTTCGATCAATCAACGGCCTTCAAATGGGAGCGGCCTGTGGTCGCCTCCGAGGCGGCGATGGCCTTGGACGAGGTCGCCCGTGGGAATCGAACGCATGGCCCGCCGCCGGCCGGGAGGCGGACCCCGGCGACGTCGAAGCGGAGCGGGAGCGC
>CAXUOD010000049.1:7372-28207 GCA_964252585.1 uncultured Lichenihabitans sp.
GCCCGCCGCCGGCCGGGAGGCGGACCCCGGCGACGTCGAAGCGGAGCGGGAGCGCGACGACGTTAGACGGGTCGACCGCCGTCTCCCGTCGCGACCGTGCCGCATCGGCCATCGACGTCCCGCCTCGCGGGGCGGTCAATCCGCGGGACGTCGATCAGGCCTCCTCGGCCCCGACCGTCACCTCGCCGCCGTCGGGATCGCTCTCGAAGTGCCACACGCCCTTGGTGCGGAACGACATGCTCGTCGCGAACGTGTCCTCCATGAATTGCATGTAGGTGAGCCTGCCATCCGCGACCTTGGCCAGAATGGCGAAGGGTGACGTGACAGTGCGCCCGACCTTCGTCGAGGTGTAGGTGAAGCTGCCGAACACCGCGACGTCCTCGCCGGAGGCAAACATCGCCCGAACCTCGAAGGCGTCGGTTCTCCAGAACCGCCGCACCTTGACGAAGGTGTCCACGATGCCCTTCGGCCCGTGCCCGATGCCGCACCAGGGCATCAGCTTCTTCAACTCGGGGTTGTCGTAGTTCAATGACACGTAGGAGGCGTCGGGCGCGACGAGGCGGCCGACGAGGTCGGGGTCGGTGGGGTTCGAAAGGATGGCCCTAACCACGTCGATCGGTTGCTGCGTCATCCTGTGTTCCTTCGATGGCCGGCTCCCGACGCTGACGGTCTGGGGGGCGGGCGTGACGTCGCCATACTGGCCGAAGCCGCGGCCAGCCGTTGGGCGGAGGACGACCTCGGCCAGGGCGCGACGGTACGCCAAGATCGGGCTACTGTTGGCGCCTGCGACGAGCAGGCAGGTGGGCGCGCGCCGCCCAACTGTCGCCGGGTTTGAGCCCGATGAACCCACCCCGATGCTTCCGTCACCTATGAGAGTCTCCCCCGTCCGGCTGGCCCTGGTCATCTCTTCCAATCACTCCGGACAGCCTTCTCATAAGGAATCCCTCGGGGTGCGCCGTCCGGCGGTTTAGACAAGGGTCTTGTGCTCGACGGAGCCGTCTTTCGCCGACACGCCCGTGCCCGCTCTGCAGGAGGCAGCCTTCCTCAGTCCCGTCGTGGACGACCGCCCGGTGATAGACGGGATCCCGAAGGTGTACGGGCGGTCGCGACGGCCCGCGGCGCCTCCAAATCAGCAGCGTGCCTGCATCTAATGAGCCATGGGAGTCTCCGTCCGGCGCGTCGCGCCACGGTTCAGGGCGGGTCCCGCCCGCGCAGGGACGCGTGCAGGAGCGCCCGATTGCGGTTCGCGGCGGGCCGATTGCCAACGCGGCTGCTCGCGGCAATGTCAGCCCGCGGGAGGGTTGGTGGGCGAGAAGCTGTAGCGCGCGATGCGCCAGTGCCCGTCGTCTCCCTTGTGCATGACGAAGAGCTCCTGGTTCGCCTCCGACACGGTCCTGCCGGTCGAGCGGTGCAGCGTCGTCCCGGCGGAGCGGGTGCGCACGAAGGCCCAGTCCGGCGCGGTGACGACGACCTCGTCGACGTCGAACCGCACGTCGAATCTGAGTTCCCGGAAGAAGTTATCGTAGGCCTTCTTCAAGGCTGTCTGACCGACGCTCGACGGACTGAACGGCGCCATGCAGATGCCGTCCTGGTCGTAGAGCGGCAGCACGGCCCCCGCGTCCCCTCCGTTCAGTGCGGCATTGTAGGACGCCAACGTGGCTCTGATCGCGGCTTCGTCTTGGGCCATGGCGCTGGTGTCCATCGTGGCTGTTTGGTTCTTGCGACGTCCCCGCGTGGACGGGAAACCCTGGGTGCCCTCGATCGCGGCACGGTAGGCAGGGTCGCGTACGAAGGAGGGACAGATCGGATCGTATACCGGTGGCAGATCCCGGCGTCGGCGATTTCGACGTGACTATCCTGCCCAATTCTTCTTTGTCTTGCAACTGGATTAAGTATGCACACGCTGACTCGAACGAAGTTCTCGATAATGAGAACGATTATTTCAGATGTGGGACAAGAATGGCCGACCTGAACGCCCTCATGATCTTCGCCAAGGTCGTCGAAGCGAAGAGCTTCACGGAGGCAGCGCGGCGGCTCGACATGCCCATCTCCACCGTCAGCCGAAGAGTGGCCGACCTGGAGGAGGAGTTCGGCACGCGCCTACTCGTGCGCTCTAAGCGCGCCGTGAGCCTGACGGACGAGGGGGAGAGGCTCATCGAACAGGCGCGGGCCCTCGCTGACATCAACGACGCCGTCGACGAGGCGAGGGCCAGGGGGCGGACCGATGCGTCCGAGACGCTCCGGATCTCGGCCCCGCCCAGCATCTCCGACACGGTGATGGCGCCATTGGTCGCCGCCTTCCGCGCGTCGTTCCCGGACGTCGGGGTGAAGGTGTTCGTCTCCGGGCGGATCGCCGACGACTTCCCCGACGGGGTGGACCTGCAGGTCAAGATTGGCCCGCGGCGAAGCCCCGAGCGAGGCCGACAGAGGCTGATCACCTACCGGCACCAGCTCGTGGCCAGCCCGGGCTACCTGCAGAACGCGGGCCCGTTGGCGTCGCCGCGCGACCTCCTGGCCCATCCGCTGCTGGCCTTCGCCTTCCCGGGCGTCGAGACCACGTGGACCCTGACCGAGATCGGCGGGTCCAGAAGGGAAACGCTGCGCTTCAGGCCGTACCTCGCGATCAGCGACTACGCTGGGCTGACGTCGCTCATGCTGGCGGATGGCGGCGTCGGCGACCTGCCTCCGGTGGTGCAGCCGGAACTGATGCGCGACGGCAGGCTGAGGGAGGTGCTGCCGGGCTGGGGGCTGCCGGTCTTCGACCTGTGCCTCGTCCATCCGCCGGATCGCGAGCCGTCGGGGGCCATGCGGGCCTTCGAGGCGTTCGCGGCCGACATGCTGCCCCGGCTGTTCCCCGAACTCCCGCGCTGAGGGGTATCGCGATAAGTCTCCACGCATGAGCGCGCAGGCCGTCCTGTCCCTGGCCACGCTGGTGCTTCTCGGGGGCGTAGCGGGCGCCGCTACTCTTCCCGCGCTGGCCGGTCTGGGGACGCGCGCTGTGGCGCGTGACGACGCTGGTCCTGCTCACGATCCCGGTGCAGCGGACCTTCGGCTTCCCGCTGCAGCCGGAGTTCCACGCCGGTGGACCGTGGGAGCGGGCGTGGCAGCAGGCCGTCGAGGCCGGCTGGTGGATCGCGGCAGCCCGCAGCATGGCCGGCATCGCGCGCCTCCTGCTCCTCCTGCAGAACCGCTCGCGGGAGACCCAGATCCTGTCCGACCTCGTCGGGGCCGTCATCTACGTCGCGACGGCGCTGGCGGTGATCGACGTGGTCTTCGCTGTGCCGGTCGGCGGCCTCATCGCCACCTCGGGCGTGATCGCGGTGGTGATCGGCCTCGTCCTGCAGAGCACGCTGTCGGACGTGTTCTCCGGCATCGCAATCGACATCGAGCGACTGTACCGGGCCGGCGACGTGCTATCGGTCGAGGGCGGCGTCGAGGGACGCGTCCGCAAGGTGAACTGGCGCTCGACCCTCATCGCCACTGGCAACGGCGACGTAGCGGTGGTGCCGAACAGCGTCATAACCAAGGCACGGCTCGTCAACCACAGGCTTCCAGCGCCCGTGCGCCGCGCTTCCGTCGAGGTCTGGCTCGATCCGCGGGGCATGCCCGAGCGCTGCCAGGCCGCGCTCGACGCAGCCGTGCTGGCCTGCCGGCTCCCTCTGGCGGATCCGGCCCCTACCGTCGCTCAGACGGCGCTGCGGGACGGTGCCAACAACGAGATCGCCTTTTCGGTCCCCGGCGGGGAAACGCTCGGGCCGGCGCGCACCGAGGTGCTGGCCCAGGTGCAGCGCCATCTGTTCCACGCTGCGATCCCGCTCGCGGTCGACGAATTGGCGGAGGTCCCGACGCTCAACGCGCCGACGGCCGCCGACCTCCTCGCGCGGTCGGACCTGTTCGACATCCTTCCGGAACCGGAGCGACCTGTCCTTGCCAACGCGACGCGGGTGCTCCGCCTCGCGCCGGGTGAGACTCTGTTCGCGCAGGGAGACGACGCCGAAGCGCTGTTCGTCCTCGCCTCAGGCACGGTCGGCATCCTCCGCCTCGAACCGGACGGGAGCGAGATCGTCCATCGCCTGAGTTCCGGCATGACGCTGGGCGTGATCGGTCTCATAACCGCCACTACGCCGCGACCGCCACGGCGCTGACGCCGGTCAGGACCTTCCGCGTGGACCGGGCTGCCATTACGGCCGCCATCGCCAAGCGCCCGAGCCTGACCGATGCCTGGAAGAACTCGCGCGGCGCGGCCAGGCCGCGATCAGCGCAGACATCGCGGCCACGCGCGACCACCGGAACGAGCGACCCGACCTGTTCCTGTCCCGGATGCGCGGCTTTCTGCAAAAACTCGCCACTGGCTTCGAGACGGAGGTCCGAGTGGCCTCCGGACGGGCATGAGCAGACCCGCATCGGCGACGAGCGTGCTGGTCCGGTCCACCGACCCGGATCGGCGCTGTCCTACGAAGGCAGCGGAACTCGGTGTGGATGTCTGCTTTCGAGCGCGGCGTGATCAACTCGCAACGTCTCTACCGGGTCGGCTGCAGCCGTTCCGTAAAGGCTTGACGAATGGCTGCTTTCTGTGTCCCGCCCTGAACCTACGTACCCTTTTTTGGCCCATACAGCATCTCGCGGGTCGTCCTTCGATCACAGCGTTGAAGGGGTGACTTTTCATTCTGGAAGGCCTCAACGCTCGATGGCCGACTCTCGATCGATGAAGCGTCTTCGATCGCGCCTCTGTTGCACCTGATGGATCGCGCCACTGAGGCGGCTCGGCCATGACGGCACTAAACGACGACCACCTTCCATCAATCGCCACAACGGTGTCACGCCGTCGCGGGGCCGAAGCGACGCGAGCACCTCACGAAAGTTTCGCGCGGCTTGGAGCAGTCTCGAGACACGCGCGTCAGTGCGCTGTCCTGGGCTGGTGATGTGTCCTTCGGCAATGAAGAGCTGACGGTCGGCCACGTATTCGACGACGTTCGCCTTTCGCTGTATTGGCTGGCTTCAGTGAACAAACGCTCTTCGATCGCCGTGGTCGTCGCTGCCATTCGCGGATCGGCCTGGCGTTGACGGCAGGCCGCATCGATCCGGTCGCGTTCTACCACCACGCGGACATCATGCCGGTGTCGCGTCAGGGCCACGTAGACTTCGCGCGCGTCGGTGGCGGCGCCGATATAGTGCACGCTGGCCGCGGCGGTTCGGCCCTGAACCGAGTAGGCAGTGCCTGCATAGGCGTGAACGATCCGGGGTTGGTTGGTGCCGGCTGCGAGGTCGTTTCGCGCGAACGTGTGCCATGGCTGTTCGACCTCTCGACCATCGGCCAATCTGAAGCAAACGGTGGCCTCGTGGCTCTCGTCGACGCGGATGCGTTGAACGGTTGCGCGGTTGCCGTTGCGAGTCCCGAGATCGGGGAGATTGTCGCCGAAGCGCACGAGATCACCCGGTGCGAGGTGAAGCGACACCTTGTGGCCCTCGCGGTTGATCGACGGCAGAGCAACGTCGCTCGCCGTAAGCTTTCCTTCGGAGCGAAGGGCCGAACGGATGCTGGCGTTGAGGATCGACGCATCGGCGTTGCGGCGCGTGATCACCAGCACGTCGTCTGCATGGGTGGCGCGCAGCTCACGCCACCGCTCGACGACCCGGTTCATGGCTGCGTCTGTACCCGACACGGTCTCAACCCGGCCTTCGCGTAGCAGAAAGCCTCGCGAGATCCGTCGCAGGAGGTTTGAGATCGAAGGCGAGCGGGGCGATGGCGGTCGTACGAGCAAATCTCACCGAGATAGAGCGCCTGAGGGTCGACGGGGCAACCTGGGTCGCCATCGCGGCGGCGCTGGCCCAGCAGGGCGTCAAGCAGCGGGACGGCAAGCCCATCACGGCTCGCAGGCTCACCGGGTTGATCGACTCTGTTCGGCGGCAGGACGCCAGCCGCGAACAGTCAAAAGCCCGCCGAGCATCCCGCGAAGACCTTGCGGCCGTAGCACCGGCAATGCGGAGGCAGCCGATATCGAAAGGCAGGTCGCTGGACCCACCGGGGTCCGTCGACGTGCAGCAGGCCGAACCTGTCGCGGCGACCGCGAGACACCGCTCGGCCGAACAGATTCGGCGGGATCAACTGACGGATCTCTACGACATGCTGGACGGGAAGGGACCATGACGATGCGGCGCGTGCTGTTGGTGGGACAGGACAAGGGCGGATCGGGCAAGAGCCTGATCGTGCGGGCCCTTGCCGAATCCGTTGTGGCGGCCCGGATCATCGAACTCGAAGACGAGCCACGGCTGTTGGAGCTCGAGGATCGCATCGACTTCTTCCCGATCCGAGCGGAGCGGAGCGAGATCGATCGCACGTCGGGCGCGGCGGCGCGCAGCGAATACGATGCCGTGCTGGACCTCATAGCGCGTAAGCCTGCGGAAGGCGTGAGCCCCATGCCGCTCATCGTCGACATCGGGGCCAACGCGTCGCGGTCTTTCCTGCCCGAGATCGCGTCGCGCGCGGCACGCTATGGTCGGATCGGCGTCGAGTTCGCGACGTTGACCGTGATCACGGCCGAGCCGGGTGCCGCGTCGAGTGCGCCCGTCGTTCTCGACCTCGCCCGACCCTTCGCGAAGAAGCTGTTCGCGGTGGAGAACCAGGTCGAGGGGGCGGTCGACACGAAAATGCTCAAGGCGCTCGGCAAGGATGTGCAGGTGTGCCGGCTGGAGCAGCTCACTCTCGATCCCAAGGCCAACAGCCTGCTGCAGAAGGGTGGACTCAAGTTCATCGCCGAGAGGCTCGATGAAGCGGAGGACAATCTGGCCGAGCGGTTCGGCTTCGCGGCCGCGACCCGGATCGTCCAGGACCTGACCTCCTTCAGGGCACGGGCCATGGAAGCGGTGGCACCCATGGCAGAATGGCTGGAGCGCGGCGTCTGATGGCAAAACCCCCGAGACCCACATCGTCGGACAGACGGGCGCAGGCCAAGGCAAGAGCCGATGCAGCGGAGCGAGAGGCCAGTGGTGCAAAGGTCGAGGAGAGCAAACGGCTCGCCGACAACCTGCTGCGCGGCAGCGCCGATGCGCGGTTCGACGCGCTCTCCGACGACAAGCTCACCCTGACGGCGTCCGACCGAAGACGCCTGGTGCGCAGTCTCGCCGGCAAGGAGCCGCCTCGGCGCATGGTCGCGGTCGGAACCGCCAGCCGTTGGGCGCTGATCCGTTCGCGCCTCCCGTACCGCTCCAGACGACTGATGCTGTCCGGTGTGATGCTCTTGGGCGCAGTCGCCGCCACCCTCGTGGCGCGGTCGCATACACCCGAGGGCATGGTGTTGAGCAACTACCCCTACGAGATCCCTGTCGCCTTCACGGTCAAAGACGGCCAGATCCCCTTCGACAAGCTCCAGCCGGATAAACAATACGGCCTCGTGCGTCAGGAAAATGGCGAGGCCGTTCTGCGTCAGTGGGTACCGGGGATCGGCTATGCCGAAGCGCACGTACCGGCCGGATACGTTCGTTTGCAGCAGTGAGTAAGGGCTGAAGGGTTGCGCGCGTTCGACGGTTGTTCGCTCAGCTCGTATGTTCAGTGTCGCGGCCAACGGCGATCCGCTGATCCCTCCCGCTGTGCGCCAGTAGCTGCCATTGGCAGCCAGCCATACTGCGGACATTCAGCAGGTAAATGGCGAATGAGTGGTTTCGACCCAAGTAGGGCGTTCCGTGCGGGCCGAGGCTTGCTCCGAAGCAGACGTTGGCCGTCGCCTCGTGTTGGCGGCCTCGCGCCCAAGACGGTCGTTGAGCAACTTTGCTCAAGGATCTTCAAAGCGGACATCGCGAGATCAGCCGATGTGGTGCATTGGATTAAGTGTCGCCGGGCGGCATGTTGCCCAACGGATCCCGGCAGATCAGGTCGCTTTCGACCCAATCTCGGCAGCGATGCGCACCAAAAGGGGGCGATGCGGAAGCGTGCCGTGCTGAACCAATTGAGGAGTCAAGGTGGTCAGACTTACCGCAGCGACAAAGCGACTGTGAGCATCAAGCACCGGCACGGCCATAGCCGCAAGGCCGACCACGAAGTCGTCAACCGCGAGCTCCCAGCCACGGGATCGGATGCGATCGGCTTCGCGGATCAGCAGGTCCGGATCGGACTGGCTGAGCGGCGTTCGCTTGGTCAGGGGCAGAGCGAGCGCCAGCGCTCGCTCTAGCGAGTCGAGGTAGGCGAGGATCAGCCGGGGGCCAGCTCCGCAATTCAGCGGAGTCCGTGTTCCGACGTTGAACCAGGCCGCTTCGACATAGGGATTGGTGCTCCGGGCGCGTGCCACGCACAGGGCTTCGCCTTCATGGTGCACCCACAGGAAGGCCGTCGCGCGTGTCTCCTCGGCCAGTTCGGCCAGGCAGGGAGCCGCAACCTCCTGCAAGTCCCGGCCGAGTTCGACGGCTGATGCGAGGCCGAGGACGTCTGCGCTGAGCCGGTAGGTAACGTTCCGAGGATCGTATGCGACCAGCCCCGTTGCCATCAGCGTGTGCAGCAGACGCCGCACTGTGCCCTTGTCGAGGCCGGTCGATTTGGTCAGTTCCGTAAGTGTGAGCTGCGGCTTCTTTGGACCGAATGCGCGGAGGAGTGCGATCCCACGCTCGAGAGCGCGCACGATGGGAACTCCAGGCTTGGCCGCGACTCTCACCGGAAGCCTCCTTGCCGGATGATGACAGCAAATAAATGAACTGCTGTGTCATGCTATGACACAGAGTTCGTTGACGTTGAACCGAGAACTCGCATTATCGATCGACGTTTTCCTGTCGGGATCGACAGTTTTTGCACCCCCAAGCTTGAACTCGGAGCGATCCCGATACGTGCGATCGAAGCATAGGCGTTTGCCGGTGATGTAAGCTGTCTGCTTCTATTTTAATCTGGAGCTGTGAAGACGTTTGACAATCCTGGAGTTCGCTGCCGTGATCTCAGCGTTAGTCTGTCTAGGCCGGGCTACCCCATGCTGAGTCCCACTCTCCGCTCCGATGTGCTCGCCTCCGTCGAGGCAGGGTTCGCCGATCAGCTTGCTCTGACGCAGGCGTTGGTGCGGTTGCCCTCCACGCGAGGTGCCGAAGGTCCGATCCAGGACCTGGTGTTCCGCACGCTGCGTAGACGCGGCTACCATATGGAGCGGTTCGACATGGATCGCGCGGCGATCGAGCGCCACCCCGGCGCAGGTGCTTTCTCGGCCGAACACTCCGCCGCGCCGATCGTGGTTGCCACGCACCGGCCGCGGGAGGAAACGGGCCGCTCTCTCATCCTGCAGTCGCATGTGGATGTCGTGCCGTCAGGTCCCGCAGGAGCTTGGTCGCGAGACCCGTTCGATCCGCACCTGGAGGGGGATTGGCTTTATGGCCGCGGGAGCGGCGACATGAAGGCCGGTCACGTTGCCATGGTGACTTGCCTCGACGCGCTGCGGCGGATCGGCTTGCAGCCGGCTGCAACGGTTTACGTGCAGTCGGTCGTCGAGGAGGAGGCGACCGGCAACGGCGCGCTCATGACCCATCTGCGCGGCTACAGGGCGGACGCGGTGCTGATCCCCGAGCCGGAGGACGAGAAGCTCGTACGGGCCAATGTCGGGGTGTTGTGGTTCGAGATTGAGGTGGGCGGCATCCCGGTGCATGTGCGCGAGATGCAGGGCGGCGCCAACGCGATCGACGCGGCGACGCGTATGATCGCATCGCTGCGCGAACTCGAGGAGGCCTGGAACGCCCGCAGGGACTTCCACCCGGTGTTCGCGTCGGACGCGCATCCGATCAATCTCAACATCGGCCGGATCAGCGGCGGCGACTGGCCGTCATCGGTTCCGAGTTGGTGCCGCATCGCCTGCCGGATCGCGATCTTCCCCCGGACGCCGGCCCGGGAGGCGCAGGCCGAAATCGAGGCCCATGTGGCCGCCTTCGCGGCGGCGGACCCGTACCTGTCCAAGACGCCGCCCCGCGTCGTGTGGAACGGCTTTCAAAGCGAAGGCTATCTGCTCGAACCGGGAAGCGCCGCCGAGGCCGTACTCGGGGCCGCGCACGAAACGGCGACCGGCTACCCCCTCGAAACCTTCAACACGCTCGGCTACCTCGATGCGCGGGTCTACGCGCTTTACGACCGGGTTCCGGCGCTCTGTTACGGTCCTCATGCCGAGAACATCCATGGTATCGACGAGCGTGTCAGTCTGAGCTCGATCAAGCGCATCACCGGCGCCATGGCGCTGTTCGTGGCCGAGTGGTGCGGCGTCGAACCGCTGATCGCCCGGGAGGCCGCATGACGACGTGCTGCCGAGGCCGACAAGCCCAGTCGCGCGAGCGCCTGGACGTGGTTACGATCATTCTCGCAAACCGCAGCTATGCGACCCTGTACGGCGAACTTGCTGCTGCCGGGGTGAACACCCCAGGGCCGCAGGCCGCAGCCCTTTTCGATCTCCGCGATCCCGCGGTCGACTGGGTCAGTCTAGGAGCCGGTTTCGGCGTCGCCGGTCGCCGCGTCGAAATGGTGGAGGATTTCGATGCCGTGTTCCGGCAGGCGGTCGAGACACCCGGGCCGTTCCTCATCGAGGCCGTGCTTGCGCCGCTGTCGGGATCGCTCTGACCATGTGGCGCGAGATCGAGCCCGACGAAACACGCGCGGTCGCGGTTGGTCCCCACCAGGTGATGACCTACAGCTTCGGCTCCGGCGACAAGGTGCTGTTCTGCTTGAACGGCGGTCCGGGCCTGCCCTGCGACTATGTGAGGGACTCCCATGCCTGGTTGGTCGACCATGGCTACCGCGTCGTCGCCTTCGATCAGCTTGGAACCGGTAAGTCTGACCAACCGACTGATCCCGCACTCTGGACCATCACGCGCTATGTCGATGAAGTCGAGGCGGTGCGCCGAGCCTTGGATCTCGGGTCCGTGCATCTCCTCGGGCAATCCTGGGGCGGCTGGCTCGCGATCGAATTCGCGCTGACCCACCCGGAGGCGATCCGCACGCTCATCCTCGAGAACACCTGCGCCGACATCCCTCACGCGCTCGAGGAAGTCGCGCGGCTTCGCGGCGCGCTCGGTCCCGAGACGGTGGCGACCATGCTCCGCCACGAGGCGGAGGGTACGCTGGATCACCCAGCGTACCAGGGTGTCGTCGCGCTCCTCAACTATCGCCACATCTGCCGCCTCGACCAATGGCCCGCGCCTTTACAGCGCTCGATCGCGGGTTGGAATCAGGGCCCGTATATAACCATTCAGGGCGCCAATGAATTTGTGTTCACCGGCAACCTCAAAAACTGGAACCGCGTCGCCGACCTGCCGCGCATCACTGCACCCGTGCTGATCACGGTCGGTCAACACGATGTTCTGACCCCGGCCTGCGCCATGCGCATGAGGGACGCGTTGCCCGATGCCGAGTTGAAGGTGTTCGCCAACTCAAGCCACCTTCCTTTCTTCGAGGAGCCTGAGTTGTTCTTTCCCGCGCTGCTCGACTTCTTGGACCGGCGAGGCGGCCCCTCTCCGGGTTCCCAGTGACAGTTTGCACCCTGCTCATTTGCTAACCGTTCGAAAGGCTGAGTTATGTCGACCAGTTCCGATTCTTCGCACTCCAACCTCTACGGCCTTGCGGCGACGCGGCGACAATTCCTGCGGACGGCGGCGGCCGCCGCAGGCCTCGGTTCTGCGGGACTGCTTGGCATGACATGGCCCGGACAGGCCGCAGAAGCGCCGAAACATGGCGGTACGTTGACGGTCGCTCGAACGGGTGACGTCGTGTCCTTCGAGCCCGTTGTGCCGTCCGACAACTTCTCGATCTGGGCCAAGCTGCTCGTGTTTCAGCTGCTGGCCCGCCCCAACACGGCCGGCGACGGCGTTGATCCAGACCTTGCCGAACGCTGGGAGGTTTCGGACGACAAGCGCGTCTTCACCTTTCATCTTCGACCCACCGCGGCTTTTTCGGACGGCACGCCGGTCACCTCGGAGGACGTCGCCTTTTCGTTCGACCGGGTAATGCACGACAAGGACACGCCGTGGGGCACGCTTTACCCGAAGCTCACCATGGAAACGCCCGACCCCAAGACGATCGTGTTCCGCTTGCAGGAGGACTACGGGCCGTTCCTTTCGGTCGTGTCCCTCCACGGCGCTTGCATCGTCCCCAAGGCCTATTTCACTAAGCTCGGCGCCAAGGATTTCGGTGAGAAGCCGATCGGCTCGGGACCGTTCCAGATGACGGAGTGGCGCAAGGGCGACAGCATCACGCTCGACCGTAACCCCCATTTCTGGGATCCCGCGAGGCCCTATCTCGACCGCGTGGTCCTGTCGATCGTCGCGGACGATAACGTCCGCATGCTGAAGGTGCAGTCGGGCGACATTGATGTTGCCACCTTCGTGCCCTTCAACCAGATCGACAGGCTCAAGCGGGCGAGCGGCCTCACCGTCCAGGTGTCGCCGTACGACCGTGTGGACTGGTTCCAGTTCAACCACAAGCTGCCGTTGTTCCAGGACAGCAAAGTTCGGCAGGCCTGCAACTATGCGATCAACAAGCAGGCGATCATCAAGGCCGTCCTGTTCGGCTATGGCGAAGTGCCAACGAGCTTCCTGCCCAAAATGGACATGACCGATCTTGCTCAGCAGCCCTACGCCTTCGACCTCGCCAAAGCCAAGCAGCTCATGGCCGAAAGCTCGCAGCCGAGCGGATTCGCGGTTTCGCTGAAAACGGTAGCAGGCGACACGATCGGCAACCAGGTCGCCCAGATCGTGCAGCAGATGCTGCTCCCGCTAGGCATTCACATGTCGATCGAGCCCGTCGAGGCCGACACGCAGTGGCAGCAGATTCAGAACGGCGATTACCAGATGGCGCAGGTCTACATGACAAGTGACATCATCGATCCTTCGGAACTGGTCAGTTTCGCGGTGCAGAGCGACGGCGGCAGCAACGCCGTGTACAGCTTCTATAAGAATCCAAAGGTAGACGAACTGGCCCACAAGGCTTTGACGCAGATCGACCCCGCACAGCGGACCGCAACCTATAAGGAGATGCAGCAGATCGTTTTCGGAGACGCGCAGCAGCTTTGGCTTTACTGGACGCCTGCTGTCACAGCCATGCGCGACACAGTGCACGGTTATCTCGTGCTGCCGACCGGCAACTATCGTCTCGAAGACGTGTGGAAGGCCTAAGCGAGAGCAGCCGGTGCTGGGCTATATCGCCAAGCGGCTGCTGCTGCTGCTTCCGGTCGCGGTGGGCATCACGCTCGCCGTTTTCCTGCTCATCAGGCTGATCCCCGGCGATCCCGCGCACGCGATCCTGGGTATCCATGCGACGCCGGAAACGCTGCGGATCGTTCACGAGGAACTCGGGCTCGATCGTAACCTCACCGCGCAATACTTCATCTACCTCCGCAACCTTCTGCACGGAGAACTCGGGCAGTCATACTTCTACGGCGAGCCGATCAGATCACTGGTGATGACGCGTGCCGTGCCCACCCTGTTGCTGATGGCGGACGCGACGGTCCTGTCACTGCTCATCGCTGTGCCGACCGGCGTGATCGCTGCGACGCGACGCGACCGGGCGGCCGATCATCTCCTGCGCGTCGTCGCCACCGTGGGCGTTGGTCTTCCAAGCTATTGGACGGGGTTTGTCCTGATCCTGCTGTTCGCCGTGACGCTGCCCGTGTTCCCCGTCGGGGGCTACGGAAGCACCTGGAGCGCGCGCGCCGTCAGCCTGTTCCTCCCGGCGCTGACCATCGCGCTCAACATCGCACCGCTCGTGATGCGATCGCTCCGGTCCAGCCTGAGCGAGGCGCTCTCGGCCCCCTTCATCGACACGGCCCGCGCCAAGGGACTGCCGGGGCGTGTGGTGCTGATCAACCACGCACTGCGCGTGGCTATCATCCCGGCGCTCAACGTGCTCGGTCTCAACATCGGCTTCCTGGTCGGCAACACGGTGATCGTGGAGAACGTGTTCGCGGTGCCGGGCCTAGGCCAGCTGATGATCTCGTCCATCGGGTCACGCGACTACCCGACCATCCAGGCGGTCACTCTCCTGTTCGGGGCCGTGGTGGTGCTGATCTATCTTGTCACCGACCTGCTCCAACTTGCGCTCGATCCGCGGGCGCGGCGCAACCAACTCGCGGTGTTCTGATGCCGCGCAACCTGACGCTCGGTCTCGCTCTTCTCGGCCTTTGGCTGCTGTTGGCTATCGTGGGTCCCCTCGTCATGCCGGGCGACCCGACCGCCATGGATCTCACCAACGCCCTCCACCCGCCAAGCCTCGCATTTCCGTTCGGCACCGACAGTCTTGGGCGTGACGTGCTAACCCGCATCGTCGCCGGCACACACATTGATCTCGAGATTGGGCTGTTCACCGTTTTGCCTGCGTTGTTGATCGGGACGATCGTGGGAACGCTCGCGGGCTATGTGGGCGGCGTCGCCGACATCCTGACGATGCGGCTCGTCGACATCGCGGTCGCGTTTCCATTCTTCGTGGCCGTTATTGCCATCGTGGCGGTGCTCGGGCCGGGCCTCCTCAATATGTACCTCGCGGTGGCGGCGGTGAACTGGGTCAGCTATGCGCGCATCACCCGGGCCGAGATCCTCGTGGTCAAGTCCATGGATTACGTGCAGGCGGCTCGTTTGCTCGACCTCGGTCACGGGCGCGTGCTGCTTCGTCACGTGCTGCCCAACGTCGTGGTGCAATCCTTTGTTTATGCGAGCTCGGATGTCATCCTGGGCATCTTCCTGGGCAGCTCGCTGGGCTTTCTAGGTCTTGGCGCGCAGCCCCCCGACCCCGAATGGGGCCTCATCATCGCGGACGGCTATAGCTTTGTAGGCCAGGCACCGTGGATCAGCGGCTTCCCCGGGCTCGCCATCGTGGGCCTCGCGGTGTCCTTCAGCCTGCTCGGGGATGGTCTCGCGGATGCGCTGCGGCCGGAGCTCAGGCGCGGATGACCGGCCTGCTCGACGTGCGCGCCTTGAGCGTGGATGTGCGCCGTGCCGCCGGTCCGCCGGTGCGGCTCGTTGATGCGGTGTCATTCGCCGTCGGGCCCGGCGAAACTTACGGGCTCGTGGGTGAGTCGGGATGCGGCAAGAGCACGACGGTGCGCGCCGTTATCCGCCTGCTCGGCGCCCGCGTTCACATAGCCGAGGGATCGATCGTCTTCGAGGGCCGCGATCTGGCGCGGCTCGACGAGCACGAAGTCGAGACGGTCCGCGGGGACGGCATCGGCATGGTTTTCCAGGACCCGCTCACGGCGCTGAACCCCGTGCTGCCCGTTGGCCATCAAGTCGCCGAAGGATTGCGCTACCATGGGGTTCGGGGTCGCACCACCAGAGTGGCCCGTGTGCGCGATGTCATGCGGCTGGTTGGCCTTCCCGATCCCGATCGGATCGCCGCGGCCTATCCGCAGGAGCTGTCGGGCGGACAGCGGCAGCGGGTCGGTATCGCTATGGCGCTCGCCTGCGCACCGCGGCTTCTGCTGGCAGATGAACCCACGACCGCGCTCGACGTCACAATTCAAGATCAGATCCTCGCGTTGTTGTCGGACCTGCGCGCCCGTCTTGGCATGGCGCTGCTCCTGGTCACGCATGACCTTGGTGTCGTGGCCCAGACCTGCACGAGAGTCGCCGTGATGTACGCCGGCCGCATCGTCGAGGAGGCGCCGGTCCCTCGTCTATTTGCCGCGCCGGCGCACCCCTATACGCGCGCCCTCCTCGCATCGATACCGCAGGGATCACGCGCCAAACACGAGCTTCGGCCGATCCCCGGGCTGCCGCCCGATCCCGCGGAGCGGCCTCCCGGCTGCGCCTTCGCGCCCCGCTGTCAACGTCGGCTCGATATCTGCACGAGCGCCGTCCCACCGTGGAGGGCCATGCCTGGAGGCGGAGGCCACGCGTGCTACAATCCAAGCCTCGGGACGGCTTGGCATGGCTGAAACACCTCTGCTGCGGATCGACGCTGTTTCGAAGCGCTTCGCGCTGCGGCGATCCTTCGGGGCGGTACTCGCTGGGCGGCCGAGCTCGGCCGTGCGGGCCGCGTTGGACGTCAATCTAACGATCCGGCCCCGCGAAGCCTTTGGGCTCGTGGGCGAGTCGGGGTGCGGGAAAACTACGCTCGGCCGTATGGTGCTCGGCCTGATCCGTCCCGATGCGGGGCGGATCACCGTGGGAGGGCGCGACCCGGCCGGCACGACCCCGGAGGACCGAGCGGCGCGGCGCGGCGTCCAGATGGTGTTTCAGGACCCTTACTCCTCTCTCAATCCGCGCATGCGCGTGGGGGCAGCCCTGGCAGAGCCGATCCGTGTTCACGGTGTCGTGCCACCCGACCAGGTGACGGCGGAGGTTTCGAGGCTGCTCGACCGGGTCGGTCTTCCCCCCGCCATGGCAAGACGCTACCCCGCTGAACTGTCGGGCGGTCAGCGGCAGCGGGTCGGCATCGCGCGGGCGTTGGCGCTGCGACCCCACCTCCTGGTAGCGGATGAAGCGGTTTCGGGGCTGGATGTTTCGGTCCGCGCCCAGATTCTCAACCTGCTCGACGACCTGCGCCGCGAGCTCGGGCTGGCTCTGCTGTTCATAAGCCACGACCTCGGCGTCGTCGAATATCTTTGCGACAGGGTCGCGGTGATGTACCTCGGTACGGTGGTCGAGAGCGGTCCCACCGAGGCGGTGTTCGCCAACCCGGGCCACCCCTACACCGCGGCATTGCTTCGCGCAGTGCCGCGACCCGATCCGGCGCGTTCGGGAGCAGCGCGGGCGCCCGCGCTCCGAGGCGCTCCGCCGCGCCCCCTTTCGCCCCCCACCGGCGGCCCGGTCCGGCCCCGCTGCCCGTGCGCCGTCGCCATCTGCTCGACCGAACCGCCTCGGATTGCTTTGCCGGGCGGACGCTGGTCGGCCTGCCACTTCGCCGAGGCTGTCGCGGCCGGGGCTCCCCTCCCCTCCCAAACGGAAGACGCCGGATGTGTGACACTATCGTAGCCCTGCCGGACGCCACCCTGGACGGCGTCGTGCTGCTCGCCAAGAACGCCGATACGGAGGTCAACGAAGCGCAGCAGATCCTCCGTCTGCCAACACGCCACTATGCAGCCGGCGCCTTGGTGCGCGTCACCCATCGCACCATTCCGCAGGCAACCCTGACCCACGAGGTGCTGCTCGACCGTTCGTTCTGGGCCTGGGGTGGCGAGATCGGCTGCAACGAGCATGGTGTCGCGATCGGCAACGAGGCGGCCTTCAGCAATCAGACCCCGGACGGCGATGGCGTCGTCGTACTCGACCTGCTTCGGCTGGCGCTGGAGCGGGCCGCGACTGCCCGAGAGGCCGTGGACGTCATCGGCCACCACGTCGAAGCCTTTGGGCAGGGCGGCAACGTCCAGATGATGGGCAACTATCCTTTCGACGGTGGGCTGCTGGTGGCCGATCGAACGGAAGCCTGGGTGGTCAATTGCGCGGGGCGGCATTGGGCGGCCCGACCGGCCCGTGCCACGGAAGCCATCTCGAACCGCTACCAGATCACCGATGACTGGGCATTATCCTCGCTGAGCGCCGACCCGGGCCCTAATGTCGATTTCCGCGCACGCTTCGCGGACGAGCACCGCGAACACGAGAGTGGCGCCAACGAGCGTGAGACCTGCGCGGCAGGACTGCTGGCCGATCGGCGCGGCCGCATTACGATGCACGACATGGCGGACGTGCTGCGCCATGTCGGCGACGACTACGATGTCGTGAGCGACGAACGCGCGGTCAGGCTGTGCATGCACGCAGGCCCGACGCCGCAGCGCTTCTGGCATGCGACGGGCGCCATGATCACGGAGGTGCGACCCGACAGCATCGTGGTATGGATGACCGGTACGTCGGCCACCGACCTGTCGATCTTCAAGCCGCTGTTTTTCGGCGTGGACCTGCCGGATGCGGGCCTCAGGCCTGCGGAAATCGACGACCTCGACACGCTCTGGTGGCGGCACGAGCGGCTGCATCGGCGCGCCATGGCGCATTATGCCGAAGTGCGACCCGAGATCCGCGCCGCGTTCGATGCCTTGGAGCACCAATTCCACGAGGCATCGGTGAGTGTCCGCACCGGAACGCCGGCTGACAAACAACAGTTCGCCGACTGGTGCTGGGGCGTGGCCTCCGAAGCGACCAACGGCTGGATCGAGCGCCTCGGCCGGCGCTCCTACACGTTCCACCACGATGGCTACCGCGCGATGTGGGAGCGCTTCAACGCCGAAGCATCCCTGACGCTCCAGCTTACCGGCGACACGAACCACTGCTCGACCTTCGAGGACCACCATGCCAGTTCTTGATGCCAAGGCGCTCGATCGCGCCATCGAGGATCTGCCGAGCCGCTATCCCGGGCCGGGCGGCGCCGTTGCCGTGGTCGAGAATGGCGAAGCTGTCGTTCGTCACGCCTGGGGATTTGCCAATCTCGAAACCGGATCGCCGTTCACCACTGCTACCTCTACGCCGATCTGCTCGATCACGAAGCAGTTCACCTGCGCGACGCTTCTCGAAGTTGTGCCCGACCCCACGGCGCTGGATGCGGCGATCGCTGCTCAATTGCCGCGACTTGACGGGGTCAAGCCAACCACGCTCGACCTCGCCAACAACCAGTCGGGCCTTCGTGATTATTGGACTCTGACGGTTCTGGCCGGAGCACAGCCCGAAGGTGAATTTCACCCCGAAGATGCGGTGACGCTCATCGGACTGACCCGCAGCCTGCATTTCGCGCCCGGCACACGCTATTCCTACTCGAACGGAAATTTCCGCATGCTCGCCACGGCGCTCGAAGAGCGCACCGGGCGCGATTTCGGCGACCTCGTCGAAGAACGGGTCGTCCGACAGGCTGGCATGGAGGCGGCCGCATTTGTCGCCGACATGAACCTGCTACCGGGCGGCGCAAGGGGCTACGAGGGCACTTTCGCGGCAGGCTGGCGGCCGGGCATCAACCGCATTCATTCGAAAGGCGATGCCGGGCTCTGCGCTTCGATCGACGATCTGATCGCGTGGGAACGCTTCATCGACGCCACTCGCGATGACGTCGACGGCGTGTATCGCCGCCTATCCAAACCGGTGACGTTCCGGGACGGCAGTCCCGCCGTCTATGGTCTCGGGCTGGTGCGAAATACGCGCTGGGGCCGCGCCATGACGGGCCACGGCGGCGCCATCCGGGGCTGGCGGCTGCATCGCCTAGTCGTCCCCGCGGAACGGCTGTCGATTGCCATCGCCTTCAACCATGAAAGCAACAGCCGGGACGCCGCAATGCACGTGCTCGCCGCCGCCCTAGGCGAGAGCGATGCTCCCGCCCCCTCCGACGCGGGACGTGCAGCGGCATTCGTAGGAACCTGGCTCGACTCGGAGATCGGTATCCTGCTCGACGTCAGCATGAACGACGACGGCACGATTTCGGCTGTCTACGACGGAGGCGGCGAGACGCTCTCCCTGGGCACAGACGGCGTCGCCCGCGGCCTCACCACGGTGTTGTCTCAGGAGGACGGAGGGCTCCGTATCGAGCGACAGGCCGATGCCATCTGCACGCTTGCGCAGCGCGTCGGGAGCGGAGCACCCGCCTCGATCGAGGGTGTCTACTATTCGGACGAGCTCGAAAGTGAACTAAGGGTCGTGAATGCCGGCGGGGTCGTTTTCGGTTCTTTCCGCGGCCCCCTCGGGCAAGGGCCGATGATGCCCATGGTGGAAGTGGGGCCGAACCTGTGGCGGCTTGCCTGCCGCCGCTCGCTCGATGCACCTGCGCCCGGCAACTGGACGGTCCAAATGTCCGTTTCGCCCCGTGGCACGCGGATGTTGAGCTTGGGCTGCTGGCTAGCGCGGGAGGTTCTTTTCGCAGATCGAACGTAGAATCGCACTTGCGCCGCAGAGCAGAGGCCAGAAAACACAGGCCAGGTCTGGGATTGACCCGCTTCCGTGGACGGTTAGTGGAGTTGGGCGGGTTGTGGGCTCAGGGCGGCAACTTGGTCATGGTGGTAGCACCTTTCGTAGTCGGCGGGGGAGCGGTAGCCGAGGCCTGAATGCAGGCGATGCGGATTGTAGAAGCCCTCGATGTAGGTGAAGCAGGCCATGCGGGCGGAGCGAGCCAGAGGCTCCGCTCGGCGAAGCCGGGTGGAGTGGCGACGCGGAGGGCTGGGCCTGAGACGTGAAAGGGCGGCGGCTCAGGAGTTCGCATTCCAGGGTCGAGAAGAAGCTCTCGGCCATGGCATTATCGTAGGCGTCTCCGACAGATCCCATTGAGGGTCGAACACCTGCTTCCTTGCAGCGGCTGCCGAAGGCCAGCGACGTATACTGGCATTCCTGGTCGGAATGGTGGACGACGTCCTTCGGCCGGCGCTGGCCGACCGCCATGTCGAGTGCGTTCACGATCAGCTCGGTCCGCAGGTGGTTCTGCATGGACCATCCGACGATCCTGCGGCTGAAGACGTCGAGCACGATGGCGAGATCGAGAAAGCCGCTCATCGTCGGCACGTAGGTGATGTCGGCCACCCAGAGCAGATCGGGCGCCTGAGCCTTGAAGTTGCGGTCGACGAGGTCGGGCGCGGGTCGGGCTTCCTCGTCCCGCCGCGTCGTCGTGGGGCCGCTGCCGCGATGGCAGGCGCCCACAAGGCCGGCGCCGCGCATCAGCCTGGCGATGCGCTTGCGGCCGTGCCGCTCACCTTTGGCCTTCAGCGCCGCATGCACCCGCGGCGCTCCATAAGTGTTGCGAGAGGCGGCGTGCACATCCTGCACCCGCCCGAGCAGCGCCTCGTCCGCCACTTGGCGGGCCGACGAGGCTCTACCGCGCCACGCATAGAACCCGGCCTTCGACACACCGAGGACACGGGCCATCACGGCCACGGGAAAGACAGCCTGGTTCGCGCTCATGAATGCGAAGAGCCCGGGGGCACCACGCCGGTCTCCCGC
>CAXUOD010000050.1:0-14815 GCA_964252585.1 uncultured Lichenihabitans sp.
GTGCCGCCATCGCCGTCATCGGCGACCGTTTCATGCGACCCGCGGTCTTCGTCGAGGCCTTGGTCGAGAGCTGCGGGTCCGGCCACGCGATCCGCACCTTGGAACTGCCCTGGCCCGACGAACCGATGCGGCTCGAAGCGCCCGAGGGCGTGTTGCGGGGGTTACGCGAGTTCATGGGCGCCCCGGACGAGATCGGCGGGGTCGGCCGCGATGCCGAGATCCTGGTGAACCACCTCGCGCCGCTCTCGGGCGAGATGCTCGACGCCCTTCCGGCGCTGCGGCTCGTCGCCGTATCGCGCGGCGGGCCGGTCAATATCGACATGGCGGCTGCTCGGGCCAGGAACGTCAAAGTGGTCAATGTGCCGGGCCGCAACGCGAGCGCCGTGGCCGAGTTCACGATCGGGGCGATCCTCGGCGAGACGCGGCTGATTCGGGCCGGGCACGAAGCGTTGCGCCGCGGCGAGTGGCGCGGCGACCTTTACCGCGCCGATCGCACGGGCCGGGAACTCTCCGAGATGACGGTCGGTGTCGTGGGCTATGGCGCGGTCGGCTCACGCGTCGTGAGGCTGTTGCGGGCGTTCGGCACGCGGGTGCTGGTGGCAGACCCCTACGTGCAGCTGTCGGCCGAGGACCGGGCCGCCGGCGTCGAGCACGTCGGTTTGGAGGCGCTCCTGGACCGGTCCGACGTCGTGTCGCTGCATGCCCGCGTGACACCCGAGACCACCGGCATGATGGACGGGCAAGCGTTTGCGGCGATGCGTCCGGGCGCCGTTCTCGTCAACACGGCGCGAGGACCGCTGGTCGACTACGCCGCCCTTCACGCCGCGCTGGCGGACGGCCATCTCGGCGGTGCCATGCTGGACACGTTCGCGGTCGAACCCGTGCCGCCGGACTGGCCGCTTCTCGCTCTGCCCAACGTCACACTGACGCCGCATATCGCGGGTGCTTCGGTCAAGACCGTGACCTACGCGGCCCGGCAGGTCGCCGCGGATGTCCGACGCTATCTCGGTGGCGAAGCCTTGGTGAACCTGTGCTGATCGAGGCGCGGCGGTTCCGATCCGCTTGGAACGTTCACCCCCATGAGCCAACACCCTGCCCGGCTGGATCATCGGCGACATCGACGAGTTTCCTGCGCGAGGGCATGATCAAGGCCGACGTTCGCAACGAGGGCCACCAGGGAGGATGAGATGAGCACGAGCAACTCACGCATGACGGCCGTCGTGTGCCACGGCCCCGAGGATTACCGGGTCGAAGAGGTGGAACGGCCGACGGCCGGCGCCCGCGAACTCGTCATCAAGATCACGGCCTGCGGGATTTGCGCCAGTGATTGCAAGTGCTGGTCGGGCGCCAAGATGTTCTGGGGCTCCGATCCCTGGGTCAAGGCACCGGTCATTCCCGGCCACGAGTTCTTCGGCGAAGTCGACGAGGTCGGCGATGGCGCGGCCGAGCATTTCGGCGTGAAGGCGGGCGATCGCGTCATCGCCGAGCAGATCGTACCCTGCGACCGCTGCCGTTACTGCCGCTCCGGCCAATATTGGATGTGCGAGATCCACCACATCTTCGGTTTCCAGCGCGTCGTCGCGGATGGCGGCATGTCGGAATTCATGAAACTGCCGCAGAGCGCGCGGGTGCATCGCATTCCGCCGTCGATCTCGACCGACGACGCCGCCATCATCGAGCCACTGGCTTGCGCCATCCACACGGTGCAGCGGGGTGAGATCCAGCTCGACGACGTGGTCGTGATCGCGGGCGCCGGACCAATCGGGCTCATGATGGTCCAGGTGGCGCATCTGAAGACGCCGAAGAAGCTGGTCGTCATCGACCCCGTGGCAGAGCGGCGCGAACTCGCGACCTCGTTCGGCGCCGATGTCGTGATCGACCCGACCGAGGGCAGGGCCGGCGAGATCGTGCGGGGTCTCACCGAAGGCTACGGCTGCGACGTCTATATCGAGGCGACCGGCGCTCCGATCGGCGTCACGCAGGGCCTCGACCTCATCCGCAAGCTCGGACGCTTCGTCGAGTTCTCGGTCTTCGGCAAGGAAACCTCGGTCGACTGGTCGATCATCGGCGATCGCAAGGAACTCGACGTCCGCGGGGCCCATCTCGGCCCCTATTGCTACCCGATCGCCATCGACCTCCTGGAACGCGGTCTCGTCACCTCGAAGGGCATCGTGACCAACGCCTATCGGCTGGACGAGTGGGAGACCGCCATCAAGGTCGCGAACTCTCTCGATTCGATCAAGGTCCTGCTCAAGCCGGCCGCTTGAGCACGAACCGACTTCAGCGGAGCAGCAGCATGGACCACGTCGTCGGGGTCGATATCGGGACCCAGAGCACCAAGGCCGTCCTGGTCCGCCAGGACGGAACCATCGTGGCCCAAGCGTCGAAAAGCTATGCGCCGGAGACGCCGCGCCCGTCCTGGGCCGAGCAATGGCCACAGGTCTGGCTCGACGCCGTGACCCACTGCATCGCGACCGTGATGCGCGACGCGGGCGAGCCGAACAGCGGCACGCCGCTGTCGCCGACCCAGGTCAAGGCCGTCTGCATCTCGAGCCTTTACGGCGGCTCCGGGATCCCGGTCGACGCCGACATGAAGCCGCTTCACCCGTGCCTGATCTGGATGGATCGGCGGGCCGAGGCCCAATGCACCTGGGTCAGGACGCATGTCGACCTCGACAGGCTCCGGTTCATCACGGGCAACGGGGTCGACAGCTATTACGGCTTCACCAAGATCCTCTGGCTGCGTGACAATCGCCCCGACGTCTGGGAGCGGACGAATGTCTTTCTGCCGCCCAATGCCTTCGTGATCCATGCGCTGACCGGCGAGGTCGCGGTCGACCATTCATCGGCCGGCAACATCGGCGGCCTCTACGACGTCGAGCGCCGCACGTGGTCGCGCGAGATGCTGGACGCCATGGGCATCCCGCCCCGCTTCATGCCGGAGCGGCTCGTGGCCTGCACCGACGTCGTGGGCGGGCTCAAGCCCGGGCGGGCCGCGGAACTCGGCCTTCCGGCCGGCACGCCCATCGTGGCCGGAGGGGTCGATGCCGCGGTCGCCACTTATGCGGCCGGGGTCGTCGGACCCGGCCAGCACGTCGCGATGATCGGCACCAGCATGTGCTGGGGCTATATCGCGCCGACGGCCGACGCCGCCCATGGCCTCATTTCGATGCCCTATGTGACGCGGCCCCGCGACGACCTCTACGTGTTCGGCGGCGCCTCGACGGCCGGAGCCTGCGTGACCTGGTACCGAGACCAGTTCTGTCAGGCCGAAGTCGAAGCCGGGCGCGCGACGGGGCGCGACCCTCACGCCTTGCTCGAAGAGGCCGCGAACGGCATCGTGCCGGGGGCCGACGGGGTCGTGTTCCTCCCCTATTTGATGGGTGAACGCTCCCCCGTCTGGGACGGGCAGGCCAGCGGTGCCTTCGTGGGCCTGAGCCTGTTCCATACGCGCGCCCATCTCTACCGCGCCGTTCTCGAAGGCGTGACGCTGGCTTTGCGCCATAACATGGAAGCGGGGCGCCAGGGTGCGGTGTCGCTCGACCACCGTCTAGTGGTGGTCGGCGGAGCCGCGCACTCGGACCTCTGGATGCAGATCATCGCCGACGTGACGGGCTTTCCGGTCTGGACCATCAAGGAAGAGGTCGAAGCGGCCCTCGGGGCGGCCCGCCTCGCGGCGCTCGGCGTGAAGCTCATCGAGCGCGACGGTGGGGACGCCTGGATCACCCTGGTCAGGCGCGCCGAGCCCGACCCGGACCGGAAGTCCCGCTACGACTCCCTTTTTGCCGTCTATACCGGCCTCTACCCGGCGCTGAGCGGGTCGATGCATGCTTTGGCGGCCCTGCGGGGGCCGGTCGCGTCATCGGCGTCGAGCGCCGTCAGGACACGATGAGCTGCGCTGCCGGGCGCTCGGGATCGAGCGTCGGCCGAGGACGCATCCGGGCTGTCGCATAAGGGCGCGCCCAGGCCAATTTGGGGTTGTGGATCGCGCCATCGATACATTCCAGTCGGTCGGCACGGTTGAGGGTGTGCAGGCGCCGGCCCGGCCAGAGGGGCCCCGGCGCGACCATGGCGCGGATCGTCTGGGTGAAGTCCTCGGTGTCGAGCCTTTCGATCTCCGCGAGGGCCAGCATCCGGCCGTAGCCTGCCGAACAGTCCTGGACCGGACGCCAGAGTCGGCCATCCCTGGCCACGACCCGGCCGCCCGGCCTCGCGCCTCCCACGTCCAGCAACGCAGGGCTCCGGGCGTGCTCGATCCACGGCCCGAAGAGGTCGTCGGCGTGGTGAATCGCGAGCGTGTCGGAATATCCGCCAAGTCCCTCCCGCGTGGCCGACATCATCCAGAGCCGTCCCTCGTGACGGAAGATGGTGCAGTCGGAGGCTTCGGTGCCCTCGAGCAATGCCGCGACGGGTTCCCAACGATGCGGGAACGCGACGCAACGATACAGTCGAACGGCGCCGGACGCCGATGCTTCGGGCACCATGTAGAGGCTGCCGGCATGGTCGATGATGAAGGGATAGGAGAGGTGCCATGGCTCTTCGAGCACGCGGACCGGCTGCCCTATGGGCCCATCGGGGCCGAACTCCAGTGCCGAGATGACACCTTTGCCGATCCTGTGTTCCAGCTCTTCGATGAACAGGAAGGTTCGGCCGTTCCAGCTGACCGGGAACGGGTCGGCGTAGAAGCTGAGGCCGGGGTCCGGCAGCACCTGCCACGCGGGTCCTCCGAGGTCTCCGCGCTCCATCACCCCGGGACCGTCGTGCAGCCGCCAGCCGACACGCCAGTGCGGCGCGTGGAAACACAGGCCGAAGATGGCACGGGCGCTATCCCGCGCGAGGTTTCGCAAGGCGAACGCCAGCGGCTGCCGGGAATCCCTGCCCGGAGCGCTGCTGGCCGCCGACGGCGTCGGTCGTGGGGACCGGGCGGCGGACGCCAGCAAGACGATGGTGCGCGACAGGACGGCCTCGAGGCCGCCGCTCAATCCCGGCAACCCCGATCCGGGCTTGCCGGATGCGACCGCGAGACCCGATCCGGCGTCCTCGATGACGATCTCGGGCATGGAACCCGAGAGAAGGCTCGCCACGAGCACGCCTTCCGAGGCCGATCCCGCGTAAAGCGGTCGCAGGATCCGCGCCGTACCGGCTGGGACGACGGAATCGAGGCCTGTGCAGTCGAACACGAGATCGGGCGCAAAGTCCGGGGAGGATTGCCGGCCCGCATCGGCTTCGGCCACCGGGTCGTACAAGGTCGGCCGGGCCCGTCGCAGGATCATGCGTTCGAGCATCAGCAAAGCCTTCACCGAGGCGGGAAGGGACGCCTCGCCGCCGACCAACGCGAGGCGGATGTCGCAGTCGTGAAAGGTCCGGCTCAGCCGGTCGACCAGACTTCGATGCCAGCGCCTGAGATTGGACCGCTGGATCCTGATCTCGACCCTCATCCGCCTCTTTCCGTGGCCGGAGGTCGCGTCGGATGACGCTGTTTCCCTGCCGGGTCCGATCCTACCATGCGCGGCGAGATCATCGTCCGAAGAGAACGAATTCGCTATAGGCGAGATCTCCGAGCCCGACGGGATGTGGCCCTCGGGCATAGCGCGGCGCTCGGCCGGAAAAGAAGCGCCCCGGGAGACCCGCGACGGGAGCCTCGGCGTCGAGCAGGATCCAAGGAATGGCAAACCGGCGCAGCAGGATCCGTCCGAGGACCGCCGCGATGCGGGGCAAGTCGATCAGGCTCGAGCAATAGATCAGGTGGAGACACGGGAGTGTGCCGCCGAAAAGCAGCCTTCCCGGGCTGATTCGGCATCGCTGAAACACCAGCGGATGGCTCCCATTCCCATCGCTCCAGACGAGGCACACGCATCCGTAGGACAGGTGATCCCGGACGAGCGCGCGTCCGCCCGGCTCGAGGTCGTCGAGAGGGTCGAGATCCGTCACGACACGCATTCGAATGTTCCCGTCGACGCGGGACAGCACGGGAAAGGCGAGGATCTGCCCGAGTCCGTAGCGAACAAAGCCACGTGCCTCGTGCATGGCACGGGTATGAGGCGCCGGCGTCACGTTGAACAACGTCACGCTCGGGTCGCGGAACGGCATCCTGTCGAGCAGCGTGGCATAGGACCGGAACGCGGGCTCGACATACCAACTCGACAGATTGCAGCGGACGGTGGTCTCGCTGCGGAAATCCGTGGTGGTGTAGAGCGTCAGGAGAACGCCGACCGGCCGTCCATCCGCTTCGAGCAGATAGCCGTAGACCGGATAGCCGGCCGGCAGCGCGCGGGTCGCCTGCCGGGCCAGACCGCGCCGCCAGTAGAGATCGGTGCGCTCCGGGAAGCCTTGTTGCAGCAATGCGACGGCCGCGTCGAGATCCGCGGAACGGATCTCCCGGCACCGCACACGCTTTGCTTCGGATCTCGCCCGGGTCGCCAACATGCGGAACCTACTACAGGATCAGCGGCGGATGCGGGTCCGAATCGCGTGCTGTGGTGAACGAAGTCGAATCCTGGAAGAGCGCCCCCTCAGGGGGCCTTGTCCGCTAACAGGGCATCGATGATACCCTCGAGGACGTTTGCAGCCCGACCGACGGTATGGATCCCGGCCCGGGCCCGCAACGTCGCGCGATCGGGCTCGCTCGCCAGGCTCTCCGCGATCGCGTTCGCCATCGCGGCCGGGTCGCCGATGGGTACGAGCCGTCCAAAGCGACCGCCCTCGAGGATCTCGGCCGGCCCGTACGGGCAATCGGTCGAAACGACGGGCGTGCCGCAGCTCAAGGCCTCGACGATCACGTTGCCGAAGCCTTCGTAACGGGACGACGACACGGCCAGGGCGGCCCGCCGGAACACCGGGAACGGGTCGAGCACGAAGCCCATGAGCGAAACACGGTCCTGAAGACCGAGGTCTGCGACAAGCCGGTCGAGGTCGGGCCGCAACGGGCCGGTGCCGTAGATCTCGAGCCTGGCCTCCGTGTCGCGGGGCAAGGCCGCGAAAGCCCTGACGAGAGTCGCCTGATCCTTTTCGGGGGATAGCCGGCCGACCGCGACGACGAGGCCCGGCACGCGAGCCCGCTCCGCCGTCGGGATTTCGGCCTGGCGCTCGTCGATCACGGCGTTCGACGTCATCAGAACGAGTTTTCTCGGGGGAACGCCGAAATTTTCGGCAAGGTCGCGACGCGCACCTTCCGTCAGCGCCACCACGACGTCGGCATGGCGATAGAGCCAGCGCAGAGCCCCATAGGCCCAACGGGTCTGGCGGTAAGGGTCCAAGCTTTGGCTCACGGAGGGGCTACTGACCTCGCGCAGGATCATGCGCGGCCGCGTGCCCCCGGGAAGCGACCGCGCCGCCGCGATGGTCAAGAGGTTCGATGCCGCTTCCGCGCTGACGATGACCTCCGGTCGGCGCGCCGCAAGGGTGCGGCGCAGCCCCGCCCAGGCGGTCCGGAGTTGTCGGCCCGCAACCTCGACCAGGGTGACGTCCCGCTCGACGAGCGGCCGCAACGGACCCTTCGGCACCAAGGTCAGGATCTCGACGGAACGGCCGCGCGCCGCCATGGCATTGGCCAGCAGGATCATGTCCCGTTGAGCACCGCCCCCGTCCATCGCACGGATGAAGAAGGCGATCGTGCCGCGTGATGCGCTTCCAGCATCCGGGCCTCCAGACTCGGTCAACGCAACACCTCCGATCGGGCCCGACCGCCGGGTCTTCGACGCATCATGAGCGAGCCCGGTATCGACTTAGGATCGATTGACTTGAGGTCTCGTTAACCAGTTCGCCGGTCCGGGCATCGAACGAGCCCTCGTGATGGTAAGAGATCGGTCGGAAAGCGCCTGCGGCCCTGACCCCTCTGCCGTCCCGCCGCCAAGCCCGATGAAGCACCCGCATGAGGATCCTGCAAATCTTGCATGGGCGTGAAGCCGGCGGCGTCGCGACACTGGTCGATGCCATCGGCAACGGACTTGGCGCCCGGGGCGTCGAAGTCGAGATCGCCTACCTGTTCGACGCCTCGGGACGAGGCATCGCGGGCAAGGTCCGCGGGATACTGCGGGTCGCGCGCCTCATCCTCGCCCGACGCTACGATGCGATCCTCGCCTACCAGTCCACCGCTTCGCTCCTGGCCGGGGTCGTTGGCTGGCTCGCCCGATGCCCCTGCCGGGTCGTCCACCAGACGGCCCTGCCGCTCGAAGTCAAGGCGCCGCTGCGATGGCTCGACCTTGTGGTCGGGTCTCTGGGCCTCTACTCGGTCAATGTCGTCAACTCGCACTCCACAGAAGCCGCCTTCGCGCGCTATCCGGTGCGCTACCGCCGCGACCTGGTGCTGATCGAGCACGGGGTCGCCCTGCCCCTGCCGACCGGGTGTCGCGAGAGTGTGCTGGCACGTCACGGGGTACCGGACGACGGCCCGATCCTCCTCAACGTCGGCCGGCTGACGGCGCAGAAGAACCAGGACGTCCTCATCGGCGCCCTGGCGGCCCTGCCCGAGGCCCGCCTGGTGGTGGCCGGCACCGGACCACTTCGGGCGAAGTACCAGGCCCTCGCCGACGCCCAGGGCGTCGCGGAGAGGCTGCATCTCCTCGGAGACGTGTCGGCCCAGGAGGTTGCCGACCTGCTCGGGTCCTCGGACGTCTTCGTCTTTCCATCGACCTGGGAAACGTTCGGCTTGGCGGCCGTCGAAGCCGCCATGGTGGGCATGCCGATCGTGGCAGCCGATCTCGCCGTGCTCAGGGAAGTCCTGGCCGGCACCAAGGCGATCCGCCTCGCGCCCCCTCGTGACCTCGTGGGCTGGGTCGACGCCATCGAGGCGATGATCGCACTGTCGCGGGCGGGGCATGACGCGGCCCGCGGTGCTGCCGTCACGAAGCGCTATGCGATCGACCGCATGATCGAGGATTACCGCGCGATTCTGGGACTCGGGGGTGCGGCGGCGCGGGCCGCGCCCGACCCAGGGGTGCTTGCGCCTTCTGTCGAAGCCGCCTCGGCCTAAGCAGCCCTGCGTCGGCTTCGAATCCGAAGTGCAAGCGGACCCGTGGACGTCAGCTTAGCCTCGACGGGATTCGCTGCGGCGCGGGACCGCATCGGCGATGCGCCTCCGCCCCCCTTGCTCCACCTCGACGCGCCTGTCGCCGCAAATCCATTAACTCGGCCCGTGGTATGGTTCGGGCGTGACGCGGTGGACCGAGTGGGACGCGAAAGAGGCCAAGACGTAGCCGATCGGAGTTTTCGTTGCCCTTTCCGATGACGTCGCTCCGTGACCTTTCCAGGATCCGGACCTGGCTCGTGCGACCGGCAGCGCAGAGGTCAGAGACGGCGGCGCCGGCGTGTGGGAAGGGCGTGTCATGTTCCAGAAGCCGTTGGTGGACGGCGTCGGTGGGCCGGCGCGAAGCGCCGTTCAGGGCCGAGCCCCCGTTGCGGCACCACCGACGACGACCACCACCGGGCGGCAGCGCGCCGACATCCTCGACCGCCTGCGCGGCGGCTGGGCCTGGATCCTCGTCGGGCTTCTCGTCGGCCTCGTGGCCGGCAGCCTGTTCTTCGTCTTCGCGACGCCGCGCTACACGGCAGAATCACAGCTGCTGATCAATCCGACGGACCTGCGCGTCGTCGAAAACAGCGTCACCTCGTCGAACGTGCCCAACGACGCCAACCTCGCCGAGGTCGAAAGCCAAAGCCGCGTGCTCGTTTCCGAGAAGGTGCTGCGCGACGTCGTGCTCGCGTTGCATCTCGATCAGGATCGCGAGTTCGCGCGCCCCCGCTCGTTGCTGAAGGACCTGTTCTCCGAGATCGGGTTGGCGTTCGGTGTGAGCCGCCAAGTCTCCGAGAACGCGCCTGCGCTCGAAGCCTATCGGACCCTGGCCAAGCAGGTCGGCGCGAGGCGCGAGGAGCGGACCTACGTGGTCGACCTGTCGGTCACGACGACCGATCCGCATAAATCGGTCGTGATCGCCAATGCCGTGGTCGCGGCCTATCTCGAGGCGCAGGCGTCAGCCCGCACCGCCGCGGCGCAGCGCGCCACCGGAGAGCTGTCGTCGCGTCTCGACGATCTGAAGCAGCGCGTGCACGACGCGGAGGACCGGGTCGAGACCTACAAGGTCGCCAATGACATCGCCGGTACCGGGGGCGGTTCGTTGATCTCCGAGCAGCAACTCGGAGGGGTCAGCAATCAAGTGGTCGCGGCGCGCGCCAGGACGGACACCGCCAAGGCCCGCTACGATCAGATCGAACGCCTGCGTACCAGTGGCGCCGACCCCGGTGCGATCGCCGAAGCCGTGCAATCCCCGACCATCGCCGGCCTTCGCCTGCAGTATGCCGATGTCGTCCGGCGGGAAGCCGAACTGACGGCGCAACTCGGTGACCGACACCCCTCGGTCGTCGACATCCGGGCCGAGGAGCGTCGCATGCGACAGGTCATCGGCGCGGAACTCGAGCGGCTCGTGCGATCCGCCAAAGGCGATTACGACCGTGCCTTGGCCGACCAACGCGCTCTGGCGAAGAACTTCGACAGCCAGAAGGGCACGAACGACGCCACAAACCAGTCCTTGGTGCATTTGCGCGAACTCGAACGCGACGTGGACGCGAGCCGCCTGGTCTATCAGGCGTTCCTGGTCCGCTCGCGCGAGACGAGCGAGCAAGAGCGGATGAATGCCGCCAATGTCCGCGTCATCTCGGAGGCGACCCTGCCCGAGAAGACCTGGCCGCCGAGCCCTACGACCATTCTGTTTCTCGCGGGCCTTCTCGGAGCCGGGGCCGCCGCCGGGCTCGTGTTGCTGCCGGTGCTCAGCGGGCAGCGCCCGGTGCCGGTCGACGGCTATCCGTCGGAGGCCGGCGCATGACGGCGCGTGGATCCGGCCGAAGCTTCAGCCGGCGCGCCGTCGTGACCGCCGGCCTGGCGGGGACGTTGTCGTTGCAGTTCCCGCCCGACCGCGCGGCCGCCCAAGTGGCGGCCCCGGCCCGCTTCGACATCGTGGGTTCGGATCTGCATTGGGCCGGTCGGCCGGTCCGCCTGAAGGGCGTCGCGGTCGGCGACCCCTTCTACGTGCGCAAGGACCGCGATGGCTCGATCTCGGACTTCGCTACGATCCACGACGTCTGGCGCGCGAATGTCGTGCGGCTCAGCCTGCATCCGACCCATTGGCGTCATGACGGGAAGGCCGCCATGGAGCGGCTCGGCCGAGACATCGCGGCGGCTCGCGCCGCTTCGCTCTTCGTGATCCTGGACTGGCATGCCATCGGTTTTCCGGACCGCTACACCGAGCGCCCCGACCCGGCCTGGGGCCTCGCGCCCGACACCTACGATCCCAGTCTCGACCTCGCCCTGTCGTTCTGGACGGAGGCGGCCCGCAGTTTCGGCCACGATCGCGGCGTCATCTTCGAACTCTGGAACGAGCCCGTGGTCGACCCCAAGCTCTGGGTCGACAGCGGGCGACACTGGCCGCTGTTGAAGGCGACCTGGGGCCGGCTCATCGAAGTCATCCGGCGCCACAGCGACGCGATAGTGCTGGCCTCCGGCGAACGCTGGGCTCACGACCTCACGGGCGTGAAACACGACAGGATCGACGACCACCGGCTCGCTTATGCGTGGCACTGCTACCCGGAGGAAGCCCGACGATCGCCGGCCGGCGACTGGGCGTCCGGGATCGACGGCTTGAGCAGCGCGAGCCCGATCGTGGTCACCGAGTGGGGGTTCTGCCCGACCTGCGATCCAGGACTTCGCGGAACAGCGGAGGATTTCGGTACGCCCTTCATTCGCGACGTCCTCGAACGCCTCGACCTGCACTCGACGGCCTGGTGCTGGAGCCCCGGCGCGGCCCCGGCCATGCTCGAAGCCGACTGGAGTACGCCGAACCCATACGGCCGTCTCGTCCAGGATTATCTGCGGCATCCTCCCCAGCAGCATGCGATGCGGGAATCCGGCTGGCCGTTGCGGGGGCCGCTCCCGTGAAATGCGCTCGACCGGGAGGTTCGGCGTGTCCGTGAGCCGTCAGCGGACCCCGGCGCCGCAGCCCCTCCCCGATCTCGTCCCGGCGGGGTTCGCGAGCGGGACCGCCGGTCTTTCGGCGGCGACCGCGCGCGGCCTGCTGTTCGTCGCAACACTTCTCCTGGCCTGGATCTCGGTCACGCCCTTCGCCAGCCTCTCCGACGCCCGATGGGTCGACAACGGCGACACCGCCGACATCTACAACCAAGCCGCCTATGTGGTTCTCGGCGGATGCGCGGCTGTCGCCCTCTTTCGGGACCGAGGCCTGCTCGGGCCGCTGATGCGCCCGTCCTACGCCGTCATGCTGCTGTGGCTGATGGTTTCGGTTGCGACCTCTCAGCACCCCGACCTCTCGGCGCGACGGCTGACGTTTCTGATCTTCGTCATCCTGCTCGGCGCCGCCGCTCCCCTGCTGCCCGTCAACCGAGAGCGGTTCTGCGACCTCGTCGCGGGCGTCACGGCCGCGGCCTTGGTCTTGTGTTATGCCGGCGTTGCCGTGCTGCCGCAGTTGTCGATCCACCAGGCGACCGATCTCGTAGAGCCGAGGTTGGCCGGCAACTGGCGCGGCGTGTTCATCCACAAGAACGTTGCAGGCGAGATGATGGGCATCTTCGTCTTCATCGGCCTCTTCGTGGCCCGGGTCCGCAATCCTTGGCTCGGATGGGGGATCGTCTCGGCCGCCCTCGTGTTCCTGATCTTTTCGGAAGCCAAGACGGCCGCGGGCTTCCTGCCGCTGACCCTGCTCCTCGCCTGGACGTCGCCAAGACCCTGGGCGTTTCGCCTCCGGCTAGCCGCATTCTTCATGGCCCTGACCGTGCTGAACACGTTCAGCATCGGCCAATTGTTTTCGCCGGGCATCGCGGCCATGACCGACCGCCTGTTCTCCGACCCGACCTTCACGGGTCGGACGGAGATCTGGCAGGTCGCAATCGACGGGATCCCAAGGCGGCCGATCTTCGGTTTCGGCTATGGTGCGTTCTGGCTTACCGACGAAGTGATGTACGCGACGTCGATGACCAAGGACGGCGGCGCTGCGGCCGACCATGCCCACAACGCCGTGCTGAACCTCGCCGTCACGACCGGCATACCGGGCGCGCTTCTCGCCCTGTTCACGACGCTCGTTGTCCCGGTCAGGGATCTCGACCGATGCGCCAGACGCGGAACCGACCCGGCCTTGACGAATCTCTTCCTGAGGATCTGGGCTTTCACGATCGCCAACTGCTCGTTCGAGAGCATTCTGTTCGCGCGCGGCGACCCGATGTGGTTCACCCTGATCATGGCCCTGGTGGGGATGCGTTACCTGTCGGTCTTTCGGCTGACGAGCAGCACCTCGCCAGTCGGTCGCTGACGCGCTCAGACCGCAGCCGAGTATTTCTCGTCGAGAGCGTCGATGGCCTGGACATTGCCGGCGGAGCTGCCCTTGGCATCGAAGTCGGACGCCAGCCACGTGTCGACCACGGCCTTGGCGAGTTCCGGACCGACCACGCGGGCGCCCATGGTGATGATCTGGGCGTTGTTGCTCTTCGAGGCTCGCTCGGCCGAGTAAGTGTCATGGGTCAGCGCGGCCCGGATGCCGGGGACCTTGTTGGCCGAGATGCAGACCCCGATGCCGGTGCCGCAGAACAGGATTCCGCGCTCGTAGTCGTGCTTGGCGATGGCGAGGCTCACGCGCTCCGCCGTCTCGGCGTAGAACTCGGGAGGGCTGCCAGCCTCGGCCGACATGTCGGTGAACGCGACGCCCTTGCTGGCCAGATGCTTGGCGATGACGTCGAGAAGCGGCTTGCCGGCACTGTCGGCTCCGATGGCGAGTTTCATGTTCGAGACCTCCCTGAGACATCGTAGCGCCGCATAGGGCGTCACGCTTCCCGTAACAAATCCGCAATGCTGTAAAAACTTTCAACCCCGCAACCGGTCTTTTCGACCCGTTCGCCATACCTTGCCCCGGATGCGACCAGCGGAGGCGGTTGCCGAACACCAGGGCAAATGGCACGGTCCGTCCGATGCCCATCAAGAGGACCGAGATGACCGCGAGCATCCCCTGGATCGGGACGAGCTGGAAGATGAACAAGCTCAGGGCGGAGGCTCGCGACTACGCGCAAGTCCTGGCGCAATCGGATCTCGCGAGGAGCGACGCCGTCAGGCTTTTCGTCATCCCGCCTTTCACGGCCGTGACCGAGGCGGCGGTCGCCCTGGCCGGCACGGCCGTGACGGTCGGAGTCCAGAACATGCACTGGGCCGACGCGGGGGCCTGGACGGGCGAGATCTCCGCCGCCATGGTTCTCGATGCCGGCGCGACACTGGTCGAACTCGGGCATAGCGAGCGCCGAACCCATTTCGGCGAGACCGACGAGACGGTGGCCCTGAAAACCGCCGCAGCCCTGCACCACGGCCTGATCCCGCTGGTCTGCGTCGGCGATACCCGCGAAGAATACGAGGCCAAGCGCACGGCCGAGGTTTTGGCGGCGCAAGTGAGGGCGGCGGTCTCGAAGATCACGCCAGAGGCGGCCGCCGGGGTTGTGTTCGCCTATGAACCCGTCTGGTCGATCGGCGAACACGGAACGCCGGCCGAACCGGGCTTCGCCAACGAACAGCACCTTCGCATCAAGGCGGTCCTGCGCCAGGACACGGGCCACGACCTGCGGGTCCTTTACGGCGGCAGCGTCAACCCGGGAAATTGCCGGGCCCTGGCGGCCGAAACAGGCATCGACGGGCTCTTCATCGGCCGCTCGGCCTGGGACGTCCACGGTTACCTCGGCATCGTGGCGCGTGTGCTGGGCCAGGATGGGGCTGGTTAGTTTGGGCGCCTGATCCCATGTCTCGGCCGGACCGCATGCGCATCGGAGCGAACGCCAT
>CAXUOD010000050.1:14915-20681 GCA_964252585.1 uncultured Lichenihabitans sp.
GCGGGGCGTGGCGGAACCCGTCACTCTTGTCGGTCGCTCGCCGGGTTGCCTCGGTGCTTCGCCTCGGATCGACGAAGAGACTTGAAGCCTGCGCCTATCGGCGCCCAGCGAGGCCTTCGAGGTAGGCGCAGAACATGTCCGCCATGGCGTCGGCATAGGCGGCGATCTCGACCGGAGTGCGGGGGACCTCCGAAAACTGCTTTCCCACGGCGCCGAGCGTCGTCGAAATCAGGTTGCCGGCGAGGCGACGCAGCGCGTCGGGAGCCTCGGGCAGCACCTCCCGCATGAAGGCCTCCATGGTGCTTTCGCCCGAAGCCTTCGCGTCCCGCGCTTCAGGCGCATCACGGTAAAGCGGTGCGGCGTCGTCGAGCGCCACGCGCATCTCGGCTTCCTCGCACTCCGAGCGCACGAAGGCATGCACCAGGGCGCGCAACCGGTCGAGCGGCTTCGTCCGGCCGTCTTCGAGGATCCGACGCAGCATGTCGGTCGTTTGCCGCCATTCGTCGATCTGAAGCCGGAACAGGATCGCCGCCTTGTTCGGGAAATATTGATAAAGCGATCCGACGCTGACGCCGGCCTTTTCGGCCACCCGCGCCGTGGTGAACCGTTGCGCTCCCTCCTTGGCTAAAACCTGAGCCGCGGCGTCGAGGATCGCGGCGACGAGGTCCGCCGACCGTGCCTGTTGAGGTTGTTTTCGCGAGGAGATTTGCGATTTCGGACGGTTCGTCACGGGCCTGATGGAACGCGAATAGCGAATGCGACGATTTAGTCGTATTTCATGCCCGGCACAAGGACGCGTTCACCTTCGACCGGAGACCCTCATGACGACGCTCGACACCGCTCCGCTTGCTCCACTCCTCGACCGCCTGTTCGACGAGGCCGCGGCGTCATCGCCTCTGGCGAACCCTGCCCTTCTGGCGCTCGGCGACGAGGAGCGTGGACGCCTGATGCGGAGCAAGACCGACTACCTTCAGTTCTATGGAACCCTGAAGGATGCCCCGCTCGCGGTCTCGCGCGAGACCGGGACCCTGCTCTACATGTTGGCGCGGAGCTGCGGCGCCAGGACGATCGTCGAGTTCGGCACCTCGTTCGGCATCTCGACCCTGCACCTTGCCGCCGCTCTGCGGGACAATGGCGGCGGTCGCCTGATCACCAGCGAGTTCGAGCCATCCAAGGTCGCGCGGGCTCGGGACAACCTGACGGCCGGCGGTCTCATCGACCTCGTGGAGATCCGAGAAGGAGACGCTCTGCAGACGCTGAAGGTCGATCTTCCCGATGCGATCGACCTGCTGCTGCTCGACGGCGCAAAAGCGCTTTACCCGGAAGTCCTCGGCCTGGTCGAGAGCCGGCTCGGGCCTGGTGCGCTCATCGTCGCGGACGACGCCCATTACAGCCCCGACTACATGGCGAGCGTGCGCTCGCCATCGAGGGGCTACCTGTCAGTCCCGTTCGCCGACGACGTCGAGCTGTCGATGAGACTCGGCTGACGCGACAGCAACGACGTGATGCCGGCCATGGACCGATTCGGTCGGGCTCGCTGCTACGCTGGCCCCCGGCGACGGCATGGACTTCAGCAGATGCGTTCGGCGGCGCGTGACGACGGCTGGCGCTCGATGTTGAACAGTCGGCACGGGTTAGGGACGATATCATGCTCGATCCGATCGAAAGCGATCACGACCTTTCTCTCCCTATGCCTCCTTCCGATCCGGCCCTTGGGTCTGCCTTGTGGAAGGTCGGCCGTGATCTCGTCGACGCCGCCCTCGGCGGCGCCGGGGACGCAGACCTCGTGGCCGTGCTGGGTGCCGCCTTGAACGCCGCCGGCCTCGAGGTCTGCACCATCGAGGTCGCCTGCGATGCGGTCGATCCCGAACGGGCCAATCACTTCATCCGCTGGCGCCGCGACGGTGGCTCGCCTGAGAACGTGATCCTGTCGGACGAGATCTTCCAGAGCATGTTGCGCGAGGACACGGACACGCTTCGACTCGCAGCCGAAGACCATCGGTTCGCTGCCCTCAAACGGGAAGGGGCGACGGACGCCATCGCGTTCGTGAACCACCTCGCGCCCGAGGTGACGCTCGGCTTCTTCGACGACGTGATGAGCCTGTTCGCCACGGAGCGGCCGGGCGGGTTCGCCGCCGATGAGATCGACGTTCTGACCCGCGTGACGCCCCTCTTCGCCCTGGCGCTCGGCGCGCGCCTGAACGCGGCCGCGGCCCGCGTCCTTCTGCGAACCTATCTCGGACGGGACGCAGCGACGGCGATGCTCAAGGGGCGGGTGGGCCTCGGAGAGGTCGCGAAGATCAGGGCCATCGTCATCTACTGTGACATGCTCGGCTTCACGTCCATGACGGAAACACTGGAGGCCGACCGCCTCATCGACCGCCTGAATACCTTCTTCGAAACGATGACGCGACCGGTGTCGGTCGTCGGCGGACAGGTGGCGGGACATGTCGGGGATGCCGTCGTCATGTTCTTTCCGATCCCCGACCCCGAGAGCGAGCGACCCCTATGCGCGACCGCTGTGCGGGCTGCACGCGAGGGTCTCGAGGCACTCCGGGTCTCGAGCGAGACGCGGAGCTCGGACCCCGGGCCGCTACGGGCTCGGATCGGGATCGACGTCGGCGACGTCGTGCACGGCAACATCGGTTCGGCGGGCCGCTTCTCGTTCACGATCATCGGCACGCCCGTGAACCGGGCCGCCCGGCTTCAAGCGCTTGCCAAGGAACTTGGCGCGTCGCTGCTCATGACGGCCGACTTCGCCGCAGCCGCGCAGGTGAGATGCCGCAACTGCGGCACGCATGCCCTGAAAGGGTTCGGCGATCCGGTCAAGGTCGTCGGGTTCCTCGCTGCACCTGACGCAACTCCCATGTGAATTCTATACTACGTATTCCGCATATCTGTTTCATAGGGTCTGCAACGCGGCCTCCAGTATCCTGAGGCCGTCGTCGAATTCCGCGTCGGTTATGGTCAACGGTGGACAGAGCGTCAGCACCGTGCCGCCGCCCACTTTGAAGCTCAGTCCACCGCGCAGGCAGGCATAGACCAGGTGATCGGCCCGGGCTTCGGCCTCGGCAGGGTTGCCGCCGCGGATCTCGACGCCAAAGAAGGCGCCGACGCCGCGCACCGCCCGCACGGCCGGGTACCGTCGCCGCAAGGCCTCCAGCGCCGTGAGCCCGCGCGCCCCGAGGGCTTGGGCCCGCTCGATCAATCCCTCGTCCCGGATGACGTCGAGCACCGCCAGACCCGCGGCCGCGCCGACCGGGCTCTTTTCATGCGTGTAGTGGCCGAGGGCCGCCTGCGGCACGCAATCGAGCCGAGGGTCGGCCACGATCGCCGCCATGGGCATGATGCCACCACCGAGCCCCTTGCCGAGGACCAGGATGTCCGGGACGGCCTCGGCCTGTTCGCAGGCGAACATCGTGCCGGTGCGGGCGAAGCCGCTCGGGATCTCGTCGAAGATCAGGAGCGTGCCGTGGCGCGTGCAGCTGTCGCGCACCCGCGGCCAGAAGCCCGGCGGCGGCGGCTCGACGGTGGTCCAGCGCATCGGCTCGGCCACCAGAGCCGAGACATCGCCCTGGACGGCCAGCGTATAGTCGATGAAGTCGGCGAAGCGCTCGAAGGGCCGGTCCTCGCCGAAGAACCGCGCCGCGAGATGCAGCGGCGGCAGATGTTCGCTGCCCGGCATCATCGGCCCGAGATCGCGTCGGAAGAGGGCTTCGCCGCCGACCCCGATCGTGTCGAGGTTGGCGCCGTGGAACGAGTCCCACATCGACAGCGTCTTGTGCCGGCCCGTCGCATAGCGCGCAAGCTTCAGCGCCATGCCGATGGCCGCGGCCCCGCTCGGCGCGAACAGCACTTTGGCGAGATGGCCCGGAGCCACCTGGCCGAGCCGCTCGGCCAGCGCGATGGCGGTGCGGTTGGTGTAGCGGCGCGGGCTGAAGGGCAGGCGGTCGATCTCGGCCTTGATGGCCGCGACGACCCGCGGGTGGCCGTGGCCGAGCTGATGGACGCTGTTGCCGTGAAAGTCGAGGATGCGGCGCCCCTCGACATCGATCAGGGTGGCGCCTTCGGCCCGTTCGATGACGTCGAGACAAGGCGTCGACAGGGACTGGTGCAGGAAACAGCGCTCGTCGGCGTCGAGGAGGTCGCGCGTCTCGACGCCGAGCTCTGCCCTCCAGGCGGCACGCAGCGGCGAAAGGTTGCTGTCGCCCTCGCTGACGGTCGGGTCGTCGAGGGCGCCCCGAGCCGGCATCACGGCCGTTCGCCGCGCGCCAGCCGACCTTCGATGGCGGCCACCACCGGCATGAGGTCGGCCACGCTGTCGACCACGTAATGGGCACCCGCGCTCGTCAGCCTGGCGGCGGCGATGGCGCGGCGCGTGCCGAACTCCTGCGGCGACAAGGCCTCGGTATCGGTTCGCGACAGGCCGAAGACATTGCCGCTGACCGCCACGCCGACCGTCCAGGTGCCGGCGTTCAGGCCCTCCGCGATCCCCACCTCCGTGTCGTCGACCTTGATGGCGTTCCAGGCGGGCCAGACTTCGAGATCGAGCAGGGCCTTATAGATCATGTAGGGGGTGGGTCGGCCTTCCGCCGTATCGCCGGTGCAGACGAGGCTGTCGGGCGCGAAGCCGTGCGCCGCGGCACCGGGCGTGATCTCGGCCATGATGGAGCGCGTATAGCCGGTGGTCGACCCGATCCTGGCGCCACCGGCCCGCAGGGCCGCCACCACGTCGGCGACCCCCGGGATCACGGTCGAGAACCGTGCCGCCACGGCCGTGTTCTTCGGCACGAAGACCTCGTAGACGGCGTCGATGTCGCGCTCGCCGGGCGGCGCGCCGTGCCGGTCCGCCCAGGCCGCGGCCACGCGCGGCAGCGCCATCAGGGCTGCGATATGGGGCCGCTTCGCCATTCCCATGGGGCCGCGCGCCTCGTCGATGGAGATCTCGACGCCGAATTCCCCAAAGGTCTCGACGAAGGCGCCCATCGGGGCCAGCGATCCGTAGTCGACCACGGTGCCGGCCCAATCGAAGATCACGGCCCTGACGTGTTGCATGATGCGGCTCTTTCCGTGTCTTTCCCGCTAGTCCGGCCCGGTCACCCATAGAGCTCGGCCACCACGTCTTCGCCGATCGCGAAGGAGGTGCTGGCGCCCGTGCCGCTGGTGACGATCACGATGCGCAAGGCGTCGGACGGCCGGTCGACCAGCATCAGCCGGTCGGCCGCCGAGGCGTAGGTACCGGTCCAGTGTTCGACGAGATCCGGCATCGGGCCATCGAACACGCGCGCGTATTCGTCGAGGATCAGAGCGTCGACGCCGGCCGGCGCGAAAGGGTCGGGCGTTTCGGCGTAGTGGTGGCTGTCGCCCACCACCAGCGAACCGTCGGCCGATCGCACCACGATCAGGTGGATGCCATGCGTGAGATGCTCGCCCTGCTCGTCGAGGAGCCGCGCCTTCAGGGCCGCCGCAGCCGGCTGCTCGGCATAGCCGAGGTAGCGCACGAGGCCGAGGTCGGACATCACCGGCGGAAGCCGTTCGTCGAAGCGCTCGGGTCGGACCCGCATCATATGGAGTTTGCAACGCACGAGCCCGTAGGCGGCGATCCGATCGGCATGGAGGCTGCGGAAGTCGTCGCCCGGGCAGACCACGACGGCCGCGGCTTCGACAGGGCCGCGGCTCGTCTCGAGCCGGGGCGGCGCCGCCCGGGGGGCCCCCGCCCCGCCCCGGGAGGGGCCCCCCGGCCGGGGGTGGGGTTAGGGCGCCCGG
>CAXUOD010000050.1:20691-28086 GCA_964252585.1 uncultured Lichenihabitans sp.
ACCGGACCGCGGCTCGTCTCCAACCGGGGCGGCGACGCCGTGCGGACAGCCGTGCCGCGCAGGATCGTGACGCCGTGCTGTTCCTCGAGATAGGCCGCAAGGCGCGGGATCGCGTCGCGCGACTCGACCCGGATCTCGTGGGGCGAATGCAGCGCTCCGGCAAAGGTTCCTGCCCTCAATCCAGCGTAGCTGTCGGCGATCGCCGCCGGCTCGAGGATGCGGCAGTCCCGACCCATCTCGGTTTCGCCGAACTCTTCGAGGACGGCGCGGGCCTCCGGGCGGCGCGCCACGGTCAGGAGCCCGTGCTGCAGGACCGCGATGCCGGCCTTCGGCGCGACTTCGAGCCAGATGTCCCGCGACCGCATGGCCCGCCGCCAACATTCGCCCGCCTGCTGGCCCGTGACCGTGATGAAGCCGAAATTGCGGATGGAGGCGCCGTTGGCCTGAGCGTCGCGGTCGATCACGACAACCCGCTTGCCGCGCCGCGCCGCCGCCAGGGCATGGGCGAGGCCGCAGATCCCGGCCCCGACCACCGCGAGATCGTAGGCCCGCGCGGTCACGCCCGGTCCTCGGTGAAAAGGCCGTCGCGGGACAGGAAGCGGGTCAGGGCGCGGTCCTCGTGTCGCTGCCGCCACGTCATCATGCGGTCGAGCCCCTCGAGCCGCAGGCTGCGGGCGCCGGGGTCGTCGGCCCGGTTCACGAGTTCTTCGGGGTCCAGGGCGAGGTCGAACAGCACCGGCGGCTGGCCGGCGAAGTGCACGTATTTGAGCTTCTCGGTACGGACCACCTGGAGATTGCACCAGTCCGACGGAAGGCCGAAGAGCCGCTCGAAGCGCTTCGAGCGGATGTCGCGGAAGTCGAGGCTCCAATGCGCCTCGTCGCGCCAATGGGCCGGGGCGCGTCCGGCGCAGAAGGGCAGCAGGCTGGCGCCGTCGCAATTCGGCGGCACGTCGAGCCCCGCGAGCGCCAACAGGGTCGGCATGAGGTCGATCGACTCGGTGAAGGCCTCGACGCTCTGGCCTCGGCCGCCGTTCGCGGCGGGACGCGGATCGCGGATGAGCAGCGGGATATGGGCCGATTGGTCGTAGTACCCGGTCTTCCCGAGCATCCAATGATCGAAGAGCTGCTCGCCGTGGTCGGCCGTGAACACGACGACGGTGTCGTCCCACCGGCCGCTCTCACGAAGGGCGGTGAAGACCCGGCCGAGATGGTGGTCGACCTCCATGGCGAGCCCGGCATAGATAGCCCGCACCTTGCGCACCGCCGCCTCGTCCTGGTCACGGGCCAGTCCCTCGAGGCCGGGCGCGAAATGCCGCGTTTCCAGGGAGGCGATGATCGCGGCCGTCAGGGGATGCTGCTTTGCCTCGATATCGGGCGAGGCGCCGCGCCGCGGCATCGAGACCTCCTCGGGGGAGATCGCGTCCGCGAAGGGCGCGGCTGCGGCGAAGGGCGGATGCGGCGCGATGAAGGACAGGTGGGCGCAGAACGGCGTCGCCCCGGCGACCGCCAGCCAGGCCAGGAACCGATCGGTCAGGAAGGCCGTCTCGCTGTCCGCCGCGCCGAAGACGGTGGGTTGGCCGAAGCCGCGCCTGCGGAAGATGCCCTCGCGGCCTGCGTCGGGATCGTCGATCCGGAGGCCCTTTGCCTTCAGATGGGCCAGCCAGGGCGTGGCCCGCTCGGTCAGCAGCGTGTCGACCGCCATGCCGGGGCAGACGTTCTCGTAGTCGCCCTTGTCGGGGTCGAGCGGCGGCTTGCCCCGCGGGTCGAGGGTCGTGTCGGTGTAGCCGAAGAGGGTCGGGCGATAACCGGCCCGGCGAAGTTCCGTGAACAAGGTCGGATGCCGCGCATCGAGCGGCACCCCGTTGCCGACCGATCGATGCTTATGGGCGTAGAGCCCGGTCACGAGCCCCGCACGCGCCGGACCGCACGGATAGGCCTGGCAGTAATGCTGCGAGAAATGCGTCGCCTCGAGCGCCAGGGCATCGAGGTTCGCCGTGCGGGCGAAGGCGTGGCCCAGCTTCCCGAGCAGGTCGCCTCGCCATTGGTCGACCGTCACGAGCAGGATGTTGGGGCGCGGATCCACGGTGTGGGCGGCGCTCAGGCCGGGAAGACATGCGCGTCGCGGGCGTCGACGCTGATGCGCACCCGGTCGCCCATGCCGATCTCGGCCGTGTCGCGGCTCGGCCAGTCGGCCTTGAGATGAAGCGGCCCGTCCTCGGTCTCGAGTGCGAGGTAGAAGCGCGTCGTCGATCCCTGGAAGATGCGGTTCTCGATCCGGGCCAGGGCTCCGGTTCCCTCGCCGCACAGGCGCACGTCTTCGGGCCTCAGGAAGACGAGCGCGCGCGGCGTCGTCACGGCCTTGGCCGGCACCGTGCTGCCGCAGAGGCGGATGCGGCCGTCCCGGATCGGCAGGTCGAGCGTATTGCGGTTACCGATGAAAGCGGCGCTGAATTCGGTGGTCGGCGTCTCGTAGAGTTCGGCCGGGGTCGCGACCTGCTCGATGCGGCCTTCGCGCATCACGACAACACGGTCGGCGACGGCCAGCGCCTCGGACTGGTCGTGCGTCACGAGGAGCGCGGTCGTCCTGATGCTCTGCTGAATGCGGCGGATCTCGTCGCGGAGATGCAGCCGGACCACGGCATCGAGCGCCGAGAGCGGCTCGTCGAGCAGCAGCACGGCGGGGTCGGGCGCCAGGGCGCGGGCCAGGGCCGTGCGCTGCTGCTGCCCGCCGGAGAGCTGGGCCGGATGATGATCGGCCCATTTGCCGAGACCGATGAGGGCCAGCAGTTCGTCGACGCGCCGCGCGACGCTCTTCGGGTCCTGGCCCCGGACCACGAGCGGGAAACCGATATTCTGCCGCACCGTCATGTTGGGGAACAGCGAATAGCTCTGGAACACCATGCCGATAGGCCTGAGGCGCGTCGGCAGGTCGGTCATGTCGCGGTCGTCGAACAGGATCCGTCCGGCACTCGGCGGATTCAGCCCGGCGATGGCACGAAGCAGGGTCGTCTTGCCGCAGCCGGAACTGCCCAGGAGCGCGATCAGCTCGCCGGACTTGACGTCGAGGCTCACGTCGTCGAGCGCCAGCTTGTCGCCGAACCGCTTCGAGACATGGTCGATGCTGATGGTGCTCATGGCACGGGAGTCCCGGTGGCGGGGGCCGCGGCACCCGCCCGTTTGGCATCCGCGGCACTGCGATTGAAATAGACGACGGCGATCGACAGGAGAAGCGTGATGATGAAACTTACCGTGGTCATCACGGCCAGCACGTTGAAGTCGGCATCCGTGCTCTTCAACAGGTTCAGCGTATAGAGCGGCACCGTTTCGAAGCGGTCCCCGGCCAGGATCTGGACCATGGCGATCTCGTTGAAGCTGACACCGAACGCGAGGATCGCACCGCTCGCCATTCCGGGTCCGATATTGGGCAGGATCACCCTGAAGATGGTGGCGCCGAGGCTCGCCCCGCAGGTCCGCGCCGCCTCAGAGAGGGCCACGACATTGGCGGCCGCGAGCGAGCCGTCGATCGACCAGTAGACGAACGAGAAGGCGATCGCGGCATGGGCCGGCACGAGGAGCCACAGAGTCCCCTGCAGCGAAGGCGCGTAGGTGCCGCTGATCGACAGGAGCCCGAAGGCGATGACCACGAAAGGCACCGCGAAGGGGATCGCGGCCAGCAGTTCGATCACGGGCCGGATGCGCGGGTTGCGCACCCGCTGCCAATAGGCGGCCGGCGTCACCAGCAGGAGATCGATGATCGCGGTCACGATCGCGAGCCCGAGGCTGCGCAGGAGCACGATGCGGAACCGTTCGTCCGTGAAGGCATCGGCCCAATGCTGGGCCGTGTAGCCGTCCGGCAGGACATGGGCGGTCCAGCGCGTGGCGATGCCGTAGAGCACCACGGCGATCATCGGGATGAAGATATAGGCCACAGCCACGAGGATGAGCAGCGCGCCCCAGAACCCGGCGATGCCCTGCCCGAGCCGTGTCAGGCGCCGACCCACCGTGGTCGATCGGGTCGGAACTTCCACCTCGTAGGCGGAGCGCGTCAGGTCAGCCATTGATTGCCCTTGCGGACGATGAACCGGTAGGTCAGCAGGCTGATGGCCGCGAGGATCATCAGGAACACCGCGTAGACCGGCATCCGGCGCTCGCCGAAGAGGGAGCCCAGCAGCGACCGGTACATCTCCACCGTGATGAGCCGGAAGGCGCCGCCGGGCCGCTGCCCGACGAGCGCGACCGGCAGGCCGTAGAGCCCCACCGACCAGGTGAAGATCAGGAGCCAATCGGCCAGGAGGAACGGCCGCAGCACCGGCCAGCCGATGTAGCGCCAGAACTGCAAGCGGGTCGCGGCCGAGGTCTGGGCGGCCTCCCACCATTCGTCGCGCAGGAGGCTCATGGCGGGCAGCGACAACAGCACGAACAGCGGCACGTTGGAATATTCATACGCCATGACGAGGCCCCAGAAGGAGCTCTGCGACGGTGGCACGAGGTCGAGGCCGAGCCCCTTCATGGCCAAGGTCACCATACCGTAGACCCCGAGCGCCGCCACATAGGCGAAACCGAGTCCGATGCCGGAGAAGTTGGTGGCGACATTGAGGATGCCGAGGTTGATCGAACGACTGAGCCGGGTCATCCTGGACACGAGCCACGACAGGGGCGCGCCGACCACGAGGGCGATGGACGCCACCGTGAAGGCCAGCAACAGCGAATCCTCGATCGCATGCTGGGCCGAGGCCGCCCCGAAGGTTTTGGTCCAGTTGATGAAAGTGAACGTTCCGTCCTCGGTCGTGAAACTCTGCACGATCATGGCGAGGGCAGGCAGGATCAGCATCGCGGTCGCCAGCACGATCAGCGGCAGCGCCAGCGACCAATCGACGAACCACTCGGCCAGTCTCGCGGGCAGCGGACGTCGCCGTGCCGTCCGAGCCACCTCGGCGGTGGCCCGGGGCAGAACCGGAGGGCTCGATCCCAGAGCCGCGCGGTCCGTCATGCTCAGCCCCCCGCGACGTCTTCGCGCCAGACGCCCGACACCTTCTGCAGGTCCACCTTGGACCAGTCCGGGATGACGTGGACCTTGGCATAATCGCTGTCGGGCAGCCAGTTGGCCTTGGCGTCGTCGGGCAGCTTCAGGTCGCCCAGGACCCAGCGGATCGGGCGCGCGCCGAACTTCGCGAAAGCGGTCTGTCCCTCGTCGGTCAGGACGAAGTCGAGCATCAGCTTGGCGACATCCATCTTCGCGGTGTTGTAGGTGTTGAGCATCAAGGCCGAAGGCGCGTAGATCGACCCTTCCGGAATGATCACCTTGGCGTTGACCCCCTTGGCCTGGACGGCCTTGGCGGCCGCGATGCAGTTGAAATCGTATTTGATCTGGATCGGCACCTCGCCCTTCTCGAGCGTCTGGGCGTTGCCGGCCGCGGTGGCGAACTGGCCCAGCATGGTCTTGGCGAAATCGACCGCCGGGGCGAGATTGGTTTCGCTGCCGCCGTTAGCATAGGCCCAGGCGATGAACGTCGCGACATGCGTGCCGTTGCCGTTCGAGGCGTCGATGGCTTCGATCTTGCCCTTGTACTCGGGTTTGGCGAGATCCGCCCAGCTGGTCGGGACGTTCTTGATGACGTCGGTGTTCACCACCATGGCGGGCACGCCCGTGAAGGTCGCGACCCAGCCGCCCGTGTCACCCTTGAGCCCGACCGGAAGCTTCGTGGCATTCGGCGGGATGTAGGGCGGCACGACCTTTTTCTGCTCGGCCACCTTGCCGAACAGGATGCCGATGTCGGCGCAGATCGCCACGGCATTGTTCTTCTCGGCGTCGAACTTCGTGACCTCCTCGAGGGAGTTCATGTCGGTGTCGGTATGGGCGCAGGCGAAACCGTAATGAGCCGCCATCTTCTGCAGCACTTCGCCGTAGTTGGCCCAGCTGTCGGGCATGCCATAGGAGGTGAACTGCGCGCCCTGCGCTTTGGCCTTGGCGACGTCGGGCGGCATGGCCCAGTCTGCCGCCGCATCGGCGCGGGCCGCGGTGGCCGCGAGCAGAGGCAAGCCGAAGGCCGCCGAGAGGCCGAGCGCCCCGGCGCCCGACAGGAGATCACGCCGGGTGGCGCTGAGAGTGTGATGCGATCCGCGAGAGAAACTCATGGCGTTCTGGTCCTTCGTTGCGACATCGCCAAGCGGCATGTCGGCTTGCCCGAGCGGCATCGTTCACGCGCCTGTCCGGTCAGCAGCTGGCTCAAATCCGTCGAGGCCTCGAGCCGGGACCCCGTCCTGTGCACACCATGTGCGACACTGATGTGAAGCAGCAGACCGTAAACCCGTCATCGCCAACAAGACGACGCCATGCAGCCCACGTCAGCTCAGTCTATTCTGAGCTGACGGAGCCGTTGTAGACGATCATCTGAACAGGCCTGCATAAAGTCAATGCTGTGTTTTGCCGATACTTTACCATGCCCTGTGTAAATTATCGGCTTTCTGGGATGAAAAAAGCAGCAAGCAGGTTCTCGGATCCGAGGTTCGGCAGCAGCGGGTTACGCCGCCCGAGTTTAGGAAGGCTTCGTCCGTCTGCCGTTCGCCTCGAGCGGCCTGCCGTCACAGCGGCGAAGCTCCTCCAGACATCGACCTCTCGCGACGACCTGACCCTTGAGCAGCGCGACCAGGCGGCTGGTGCCCAAGACCTCGACGCGCCGCCGAGACAGCGGCAGTCTACCCGGGAATGTCTGGTAGATCGTCCTTCCATTGTTTCGCTCACCCTGTGATCTCACGCCCATGCCCCAGGTCCTGCGCGCATCACCCCTCGACTGGCGCGGCGTGTCCGATATCGCGGCCGGCGCGGATCTCGCCTTGTCGCCCGGCTGCTGGGTCGCGGTCGAGGAGGCGGCGCGCGTCACCCAAGCCATCGCCGAACGCGGTCTCCGCGCCTACGGGATCAGCACCGGCATCGGGGCCCTGTCCGAAACCGTCGTGCCGCGATCGCAGCAGGCGCGATTGTCGCGCAACCTCCTGATGAGCCATGCGGCCGGCGTCGGCGACAGCCTCGGAGACACCGAGGTGCGGGCCGTGATCGCGGCCCAGGTCAACAACTACGCCCACGGCCGCTCTGGCGTGCGGCGGGAGGTGATAGAGGCTCTCCTCGGCCTGCTGACGCATCGCTGCGTGCCGGAGGTGCCGTCGCGCGGATCGGTCGGCTACCTGACCCATATGGCCCATATCGGACTCGTGCTGATCGGCGAAGGGCATGCGCGCCGCGATGGCCGGACTCTGGATGGCGCGGCCGCGCTGGCCGCCATCGGCCGGCGCCCTCTCGTGCTCGCGGCCAAGGAAGGCCTGAGCCTCGTCAACGGCACGCCCTGCTCCACCGGGCTCGCCTGCGTGGCCCTCGCCCGCATCGAACGGCTGCTCGCC
>CAXUOD010000051.1:0-27905 GCA_964252585.1 uncultured Lichenihabitans sp.
ACCTTCTTCCACCTCGGCATGTTCTTCGCCAAGTCGGTCGACATGCTGGTGGTGACGAACGGGCAGTCGCGCGAGATCGTCTACGATCAGTCGATGTTCAACATCCCGGCGAGTTCGCCCGCGAACCAATTGCCCAAGGGCATCGGATTCGCAGGGTTTCGCGTGCAGGAACCGCGGAACGGCAAGCTCGACTGGCGCAAGAACGATTGGGCGGCGTTCCTGGGTGCGTCCTACTTCCGTGCCATCGGCGAACTTTTCCAGTATGGACAGTCGGCGCGCGGCGTCGCCATCAACACGGCCGTCGCCGACCGGGACGAGGAATTTCCGGATTTCACCAAGTTCTTCATCGAGACTCCACCGGACGGCGGCGACACGCTGACGGTTTACGCGCTCCTCGACGGCCCCTCGGTGACGGGCGCCTACAAGTTCCTGATGACGCGCGACAAGGCGGTGGTCATGGACATCGAGCATACGCTCCACCTGCGCAAGGATGTGGAGCGGCTCGGGATCGCGCCGCTCACCACCATGTTCTGGTTTTCCGAGACCGTGAAGGAGACCGGTATCGACTGGCGGCCGGAGGTGCACGACAGCGACGGCCTGTCGCTCTGGACCGGCGGCGGCGAGCGCCTCTGGCGCGCGCTGAACAACCCCGAACGCACGACCGCCTCGGCCTTCTCGGACCAATCCCCCAAAGGCTTCGGCACGATGCAGCGCGACCGGGTCTTCGACCATTATATCGACGGCGTCTATTACGACCGCCGGCCGAGCGTATGGGTCGAACCCCAGGGCGATTGGGGCAGAGGTGCCGTTCAGCTGATCGAGATCCCGACCGACGACGAGATCCATGACAACATCGTGGCGACGTGGGTCCCGGCCGAACCCGCCACGGCGGGCAAATCCTACGCCTTCCGTTACAAGAGCCACTGGACGGCCTACGAGCCTTTCCCGCCGGCTCTCGCCAAGGTCGTCGCGACGCGTCTCGGGCGCGGCGGGCAGCCCGGGTTGCCGCGGCCCAAGGGCGTGCGCAAGTTCATGGTGGAGTTCCTCGGCGGACCGCTCGAGACTTTGCCCTTCGGGGTCACGCCCGAGCCGATGGTCTCGACGTCGCGCGGCAGTTTCGGGCCTTACAGGATGACGGAAGCCGTGCCGGACGGCGTACCGGGCCACTGGCGCACGCAATTCGACCTCATCGTCGACGGGACCGACCCGGTCGAACTGCGGCTCTCGCTCAAACACGGCGAGCAACTGCTGACCGAGACCTGGCTATTCCAATACCATCCGTTCTGACGGAACGGAGTCCCGTCTACTTCTTGCAGCAGGGCGGGGTCGGACCGTCGGACCGCGGAAGCGTGTTCGTCGTCGCAAGGGGCAATGGTCCGACCACGACCCGGGTGACGGGATTGAGTCTGTGCCTCGCAACTGCTCGGGGCACCACATCGGTATGTCGTCGGCCTCGGAACTTGACGACCGGCCCGGCTGCCGTCTGGCCGCCCACACCGGTCGCCAACGTCCCGGCAGAGGCGCCGGGGTCGCCGAACCCCCCAAGGATGCACACCGCCATCGCAGCCGCGACGGGAAGCGAGATTTGCGTCCTGCGCACCACCGCAATCCCTTTCCGCCGCCTCGTCTCGATGCTCGATAATTCTATACCAACGCGGCAAAATAGACTCGTGTTCTACGCACGCCTCATCGCGAGCGGAGCCGGCATGTGGACTCCGGGAGCCATGCCGGCAGGTCGGGAAGGATTCTCGGTCCGTCGCGCCTCGATCGTTCGCTCGCGACGAACGTGCTGCGCCGAGATCGGCTCGACGATCAGGTCGGATCCTGCAGCGGGACGTCCGCGCTGTCGTGATCGAGCCGACCCCTGCATTCCTCGGCGAGTGTTTCTGCCAGGCCCAAACAGATGCCGACGTTTCCGCCCCACGCCTTCAGGATCCGCTGCCCGGGAATTTGCACTTTGCAGACCAAGGACCCACCCGCGGCTTGAACCAGAGCGAGCAAGCGCCCCAAGGCAGCGTCGACGGCTTTCTCGGTCTCCGTGAGCTGATCGGTCATCGACGATACCCCATCGCGCCGGCGACCGACGCCGTCACGGCTTGGCCGGACGCGAGCCATCAGCCCTTGGCCACCATCCATCCGGCGCCCCTGACGTTGCGGATGATGTCCTTGTTGAAGCGTTTCCGCAACGAATGGATCAGCACGTCGAGGGCGTTGCTCTCGACCTCTTCGCCCCAGCCATAGAGCCGCTCCTCGAGTTGCGACCGCGACAGGATGGAGCCAGGCCTCTCCATCAGGGCCGACATGAGCGCGAACTCCCGGGCCGAAAGGACCCGATGCTGATCGCCATAGTCGAGCACATGAGTCGCGAGGTCGAGCACGAGGTTGTGCGTCTGCAGGACCGAGCGCGAAAGGCCCGAACGGCGGCGCAGCACGGCTCGCATGCGAGCCACGACCTCGCGCGCGTCGAAGGGCTTTATGATGTAGTCGTCTGCCCCGAGGTCGAGTCCGGCGATGCGGTCTTCGATGTCGTCGCGCGCCGTGACGATCAGGATCGGTGCCGTGTTGCCCGTGGTCCGTACCGTGCGCAGAACGTCGAAGCCGTCCCGGTCGGGCAGGTTGAGGTCGAGCAGCACGACGGCATACCGGTTCGTCGAGAGAGCTTCCTCGCCCTCGATGCCGCTGCGCGTCCAATCGACCACCATGCTCTCGTTCTGGAGCGCCTGTTTCAGAGTTCTGCCGATCGTCGGATCGTCTTCGATCAGGAGAACCCGCATGAACGGAACCGCTGAAGAGCTTGGGCGAAGCGCCGGAGCGAAGTGTGAAGCCGCCTCTCATGTCATGGTCAAGCGGCGAGACACCCTCTTCTTCGGGACATCCGTCAGGCCTGTCGGGCTCGCCTCTGGCCGACCGCCACCGCAAGCGTCATCGCGAGGGCGAACGTGCCCGAAACCGCGCGGAACGCGCCGAAATCCGCCTCCGCCACCTCGAACCAGACCCGCGCGCTCGCGGTCAGGGGCGAGAAAGCCGAATCGGTGATCGCCACGACGGGAAGTCGCTGGGCCAACCGGTTGGCGATCTCGATCGTGCTCGGCGTATAGGGCGTGAAGCTGACCGCCAGAAGCGCGTCGCCGCCGTCCGCGAACGCCACCTGGTCGGGTCCGAGCGACGCCACATTGTCGACCAGCACGTTCCTGATCTTCAACTTGGCAAAGGCATAGGCCAGGTACGAGGCCACCGGAAAGGCGCGCCGCTGGCCAAGCAGGTAGATAGTGTCGGCCTCGGCCAGAATGTCGACGGCGCGCTCCAGCGTGTCGCGGCTGATGCGCTCGCGGATACGGGACAGCGACTGAGCGGCGCTCTCGCAGAACCCCGCCAGCAGTCCGTCGACCCCCACGTCGCTGTCGGGCGAGAGCGATCGCAGCCGATCCTCGTAATCCGGCCAACGATTGCGCAGGAGGGAATGGAACACCGTCTGGAGGTCGGAAAAGCCCTCGTAGCCGAGCGCCTGCGCGAAGCGCACCAATGTCGAAGGCTGCACGCCGGCGAGGTCGGCGACGGCCGCGACCGTCCCGAACGCCATGTCCTCCGGATTGTCGAGTGCAAATCCCGCCACCTGGGACAGCCGCTTCGGCAGGACCGCGCGCCGCTCGATGAGAAGATCCCGGAGCGCCGCGAAGGACCTCGGCGCCCCTCCGTCCTGCGCGCCCGGGCCGATGTCCTCCTCCTCGCCCATCCCTGCCCCGGTCTTCAGGCGGACGGCCAGCGCCCGCACCTGATCCGGTCGTCGCGCCGGATTCGAAATAGCCGTTCCATTTGCAGGGCTTCGTCATTCCACGCAAGAGCCGGCTTGACGCTCAGGTTCGGCTGATCCTATAAAGCGGACAAAGCGTTCGAAAAAGAGAACAGAGCGAGATTGCACGTGGCCTTGGCAGTCAACCGGACTCACAGTCGGGAAGCCGACGCGCCGACAAGCTCCGTGATGACCTTCGCCGCAGAGAGGCCTCTGCCACTCGATTCAGGCGGCGCGTTGACGCCCCTGACGATCGCCTACCAGACCTACGGCACCCTCGATCGCGACAAGAGCAATGCCGTGCTCGTGTGCCATGCGCTCACGGGCGATCAGCATGTCGCCAACGTGCATCCGGTGACGGGCAAGCCCGGCTGGTGGACCGCCATGGTGGGTCCGGGCAAGCCGATCGATACGGATCGCTTCTTCGTCATCTGCTCCAACGTGGTGGGTGGCTGCCTCGGTTCGACCGGACCGGCGTCGGTCAATCCGGCCACCGGCAAGGCTTACGGACTCGATCTCCCGGTCGTCACCATCAGGGACATGGTGAAGGCCCAGGCGATGCTGATCGACCAGCTCGGCATCGACACGCTGTTTTGCGTGGCGGGTGGGTCCATGGGCGGCATGCAGGTGCTGCAATGGGCGGCCCTCTATCCCGATCGCGTCTTCTCGGCCATGCCGATCGCCACGGGGTCGCGCCATTCCTCACAGAACATCGCCTTCCACGAGGTCGGGCGGCAGGCCGTCATGGCCGACCCCGATTGGCGCCAAGGCCGCTACCTCGAGGCCGGGACCCGGCCCGAGAAAGGGCTTTCGGTGGCCCGCATGGCGGCCCACGTCACCTATCTGTCCGATCAGGCGCTGCACGCCAAGTTCGGCCGCAAGCTGCAGGATCGCGAAGCGCCGACCTTCTCGTTCGACGCCGACTTTCAGATCGAGAGCTACCTGCGCTACCAGGGTCGCGCTTTCGTGGAGCGGTTCGATGCCAATTCCTACCTCTACATGACGCGTGCGATGGATTACTTCGATCTCGCCGCCGATTATGGCGGGCAACTGGCAAGGGCGTTCCGGGGCACCAAGGCTCGGTTCTGTGTCGTGTCGTTCACGTCCGACTGGCTGTTCCCGACTTCGGAATCCCGCGCCATCGTCCATGCGCTGAATGCCGGAGGCGCGTCGGTGTCCTTCGTCGAGATCGAGACCGACAAGGGCCACGACGCGTTCCTGCTCGACCTGCCCGACCTCGTCGCGACATCGCGCGGCTTCATCGAATCGGCAGCCCGGGCACGGGGCTTGCCGGACCAGACGTGGGCCTCCCGGCAAGCCGCGGCCGAGGCACGGTCTTGAAGAGCGCGGCCCGCGTCAGCGGCGTCGACCCGACGGCCGCACCTCGGCCGCAGCTTTCGCGCGGTGCCGTCAAGCGCAACGACCTCCTGCTGGTCGCCGACATGGTGGAGCGGGGGAGCCGGGTCCTCGACCTCGGCTGTGGTGACGGGACGCTGCTGAGCCTCCTGGCCGATACGCTGGAAGTCGACGCGCGCGGCATGGAACTATCGCAGCGCGGCGTCAACGATTGCGTGGCCAAAGGTCTGTCGGTGATCCAGGGCGACGCCGATACCGATCTCGCCGCCTACCCCGACGACGCCTTCGACGCCGTGATCCTGTCCCAGACCCTGCAGGCGGTGCGGCGGCCCCGCGACGTGCTCGAGAACATGCTGCGGATCGGCCGGCGCGCCATTGTCTCATTCCCGAACTTCGCCCATTGGCGCATCCGGCTCGAACTCGCGCTACACGGCCGCATGCCGGTCACCGAAACGCTGCCCTGCTCCTGGCACGAAACCCCGAACATCCATTTCTGCTCGATCCGGGATTTCCTCGATCTCGCCAGAGCCATGGGGGCCACGATCGAGAAGGGCATCGTGCTCGATCGGGGCGGCCGCGTCATGGGCGATGGTGCGACGAGGTTCTGGAACCTGCTCGGCGAGCAGGCGGTGTTCCTGCTCCGGCGGTGAGGTGAGGTTCGGCACTCACCCCAGGTGTTTGTCGATATCGCCCAGCAGCGTGAGGTGTTCCTTGATCATGCCCTTGGCCAGCTTCGCGATATTGGTCTCGTCGGCATCGTCGGCCACTTTGAGATAGGTTTCCTGGATGTCGAGCAGTTCCTTGTGCCCGTCGATCTGCGCCTTGATGTAGGCCTTCTCGTAGTCGGGGCCCTCCTTCATGGCCTTCATCTTCTCGACGGCGCCCTTGCCCTTCTCGTCGAGGTTACCCTGCAACTCGGCGTCGGTCGGCGACTTGACGTCCCCCATCGGCTTCACGCCGGGCATCATGCGGCTCTTCAAGATATCGGCGATCGTGTCCTGCTCGGCGACCTCGAAGGCAGCGAACTGCTTGCCCATGGGATGTTTGAGCTTCATCGCAGCGGCCCGACTGATCAACAGCGAGAGCGAACCGACCCGCATCGTGTCCTTGATGTGAGCCTTGACGGCGTCCGACAGGCCCGCGACCGGCATGTCCATCTTCATCGCGGGGGCCGGCGCCGGCTCGGCCGCCGGTGCGGCGGGGGCCGGTGCGGCGGGTGCGTCGGTGGCCGGCGCCGGGCTCGATTGCGCCAGAGCGGCGCGACCCGCGAGGGCGCCAACCGCGCCGGCCGCAAGGCCCGTCAATACGATTCGTCTTTCCATCATCTCTCTCCCGGGCGGAACCGCATCGATCGCGTCGATGCTGTGTCTCTGCCGAAACTCGGCCGGTCCTTCGATGGTTGCGCGCGAGGTTGTGGGACATCACCGCACCCCGACCTGCACCGGCGCGCGTGCATTGACGCCTGCGGGTCCGGAACCCTAGATGAGGATCAATCGGCTGAACCGCCGGAGGTCGTTGAGGAGGCTCGGGGGCTTGAACATCGCGGCACCACGGCGCAGGACGCCCGACGTCGAGGTCAGGGTCGGCCTTTTCGTGACCTGCCTCGTCGATCTCTTCCGACCCTCGGTCGGCTTCGCAGCCGTCAAGCTCCTGCAGGATGCGGGCTGTGTCGTCGACGTCCCCGTGCAGACCTGCTGCGGCCAGCCGGCCTATAATTCCGGCGATCGGGCCACGACACAGACGATCGCGGCCCAGGTGATCGAGGCGTTCTCGCCCTATCCTTACGTGGTCGCGCCGTCGGGCTCCTGTGCCGGGATGATCAAGCGGCACTACCCGGAGCTCTTCGCCGACGACCCCAACATGGTGGCCAAGGCCGAGGCGCTGGCCGACCGGACCCACGAACTCGTTTCGTTTCTCACCGACGTGATGGGCATGACCGCGGTCGATGCCGCCTTCGACGGGACCATCACCTATCACGACGCCTGTTCGGGCCTTCGGGAGCTCGGCATCAAGGCGCAGCCCCGAAAGCTCCTGAACAGCGTGCGGGGCCTCGACCTCGTCGAGATGAAGAATACGGACGTCTGCTGCGGATTCGGCGGGACGTTCGCGGTCAAATACGGCGAGCTGTCGAACTCCATCGTGGAGCGCAAGACCGCGACCGTGGTCGACACCGGCGCCCGCACCCTCGTCTCGGGCGACCTCGGCTGCCTGATGAACATGGCGGGCAAACTCAGCCGGATGGGGTCGAACACCGAGGTCCGCCACGTGGCCGAGATCCTGGCCGGGATGACCGACACGGCGCCGATCGGTTCACCCGAGACGCCCCGACGCTAGACGCCGCTCCGGCGAAACGAACGATCCCTCAGTCCTGCCCGAAGCCGAAAGGGCGCCATGACGATCCACCCGACCTCGCCTCAGTTCAAGGACAACGCCCATCGGGCGCTCGAAGACGCGTCGCTGCAGAAGGCGCTGGGCCATGTGCGCTCGGCCTTCATCGAGAAGCGCGCCAAGGCGGTCGACGCCCTGCCGGAGTTCGAGGCTCTCCGCGACAGCGCACGAGACATCAAGGCCCATGTGTTGAAGCACCTCGACCTCTATATCGAGGCCTACGAGGCGAAGGTCCGGGAGGGTGGCGGCACGGTTCATTTCGCCCGCGACGCCGAGGAAGCCCGACAAGCCGTTCTCGAGATCTGCAGGCGCGTCGGAGCCCGCACGGTCACCAAGGGCAAGTCGATGATCTCGGAAGAGATCGGGCTCAACCAGGCCATCGAGGCTGCGGGTCTTGTCCCGGTCGAGACCGATCTCGGCGAATATATCGTACAGCTCCGCGGCGAGGTGCCGTCCCACATCATCGCGCCGGCCGTGCATCTGACGCGCGACCAGGTCGAGGCGGACTTCCGACGCGCCCACACCCATCTCGCGCACGAACGCGATATCTCCACGCATTACAGCCTTCAGGCCGAGGCGCGCGACATCCTGCGGGAGCGCTTCCTCGCCGCCGATGTGGGGATCACGGGGGCCAACTTCCTCATCGCCGAGACCGGAACCTCGATCATCGTCACCAACGAGGGCAACGGCGACCTCACGCAGCTTCTGCCGCGCGTCCATATCGTGCTGGCCTCGATCGAGAAGCTGGTGCCGACGCTGGAGGACACGAGCCAGTTGCTCCGCGTGCTGGCGCGCTCGGCCACGGGCCAGGAGATGTCGGTCTACACCACCTTCTCGACGGGGCCGCGCCGCCCCGAGGATCCCGACGGCCCGGACGAGTACCACGTCGTGCTGATCGACAACGGGCGTTCCTCCATGCTCGGCACGAGCTTCGAGGAAATGCTGCGCTGCATCCGCTGCGGCGCCTGCATGAACCACTGCCCGGTCTATCACTCGGTCGGCGGCCACGCCTATGGCTGGATCTACCCGGGTCCGATGGGAGCCGTCCTGACACCTGCCCTCATCGGCATCGATAAGTCCGCGCACCTGCCGAACGCCTCCACCTTCTGCGGCCGCTGCGAGGCGGTCTGCCCGGTCCGCATACCCTTGCCGAAGCTGATGCGGCACTGGCGCGAGCGCGAGTTCGAGCGGCACCTGTCGCCGGCAACGGTGCGTGGCGGGCTCCGGTTCTGGGGTTACTTCGCCACGCGGCCGAAGCTCTACCGCGCCGCGACCGGGGTCGCCATGAAGGTTCTGCATCTCCTCGGAGGCGCCAAGGGGCGGTTCCGCTCCCTGCCCTTCGCGGGCGGCTGGACCGCCTATCGCGACCTGCCGGCGCCGCAGGGCGGGACGTTCCAGAGCCAGTGGCAATCGCGCCGGGAGCGGCCCGTGGCTCCCCCCGCGGCACGCGATCCCGCGGCCGGAGACGCGGCCGCATGAGCACGGAAGCGCGCGACAACATGCTGGCGACGCTGCGCCGGTCGCTGGGCGTTACGGGTCGGGAAGCGCCGCGACGGGATGCCGTCCGGGCCAGGCTCGACACGGCGCGGTCGGGCGTGATCCCGGCCAGGGGGCAGATCGACGCCGCGGCTCGCGCCGACCTCTTCTGCGAAAAGGCGGAGGTCGCGGCCGCCACCGTCGCCCGCGTCGCCTCGTCCGCGGACGTTCCCGCCGAAGTGGCGCGGTTCCTCCGCGACAGCAATCTGCCCGCCACGCTTCGCATGGGAGCCGATCCGGCTCTTGCCGCGATGCCGTGGCACGCCACGACGCTCGATGTTTCGGTCGGGGCCTCGGCGGGGGGCGACGTCAACGGACTCTCGCGAGCGTTCGGCGGCATCGCCGAGAGCGGAACCCTGGCGCTGCTGTCGGGCCAGGACAACCCGACGACGCTCAACTTCCTCCCCGACAATCACATCGTGGTGGTGTCGGAGCACGACATCGCCGGAGCTTACGAGACGGTACTCGGCAGGGTACGCGACCTCTACGGAAAGGGGCGGATGCCCCGCACGATCAACCTCGTGACCGGCCCCTCCCGCTCGGCCGACATCGAGCAGACCTTGATCCTTGGGGCGCACGGGCCGCGTCGATTGCATATCGTGGTGGTGGCGGACTGAGGCTCCACGGCCCCGCGCGGCAGGAGCTTCGTCCGGCATCGGGGCCGAAGGGCCGAGTGTCGTGAGGATTTCGAGCCGGGCCTGCTCGACCGTCACGACGCCACCGTGTGCAAAACACGGGCGCCAGCGTAGAACAGAATGCCGCCTCGCGCGTTCATGGCCCAGCTAACGCTGATGAACGCGGCGGCGCTAGAGGCCGTTTTTCGTCGTCGGCGCGACAGGAGACAGGGATGAAGACCAGGATTTCCGTCGGGCTCGCGACTGCCCTCATGCTGGCGGCCTCGCCCGCTTTCGCCTGCAAAGGCAGCAAGGTCTTGTTCAGCGACGACTTCAAGCAGGTCGATTCGAGCTGGGGTTTCGACAGCCCGGACGTGCAGGTCGAGGAAGGCAAGGTCAAGGTCAAGCCGCAGCCCGACATCTCCAACCTCCTGATCTACAAGGGCATCTTGTTCGGCGACGCCGACTACTGCCTGACCGTGCGGACGCCGAACCTGTTGTCGGACCATGACAACACCATGGCGGGGCCGATCTTCTGGGCCAAGGACTACGACAACTACTACATGTTCATGATCACGCCGAGCGGCTTCGCGGAACTGACCCGCAAGGTCGCCGGCAAGTGGATCGACGTCGTGGAATGGAAGCAGGACGCCAACATCAAGCGCGACACCGGCTCGAAGAACATCCTCGAAGTCCGGACCTCGGGATCCGACATCACGGCTCTGATCAACGATGCGGTTTTCGCGACCGTCAAAGGTCAAGCCCCGGACGGTGGCGGTCAGATCGGCATGCGAGCCCAATCCGAGAAGAACCAGGTCGATACGTGGAAGTTCTCCACGCTGGCGGTGACGACGGTGCCGGGGGCCGTCATGGCTCCGGCGTCCAACGACGCGCCGGCACCTGCGACGATCGCTCCTGTCGCGCCCGTGACGCCGCCGGCGCCGGCCGCTCCGGCGACCCCGGCGCCCTGACCTTCTATGTCGACGACCGTCCGCGTGACGGGTCGCGATCACTTCGCCCACTACAACGGAGCCTCCAATCTCATGCAACTTCCCCTAGGCGCTACGGTCGCGGTTGCGGACGGCGAGAAACTGCATCTCTACCGCAATACCAGCGATGGCGCGCATCCGAAGCTGGAAGCCCTTCCCGCCGCCACCATCGGCGGCGACAACAAGGGCAGCGGTGGGCGCCATCACAACAGCGCGGCCAATCCCGACGCGAGCCAGATCGAAGAGGACGGGTTTTCGGCGGGCGTCGCGAGCTACCTCAATCGAGAAGTGCTGTCCGGCCAGATCGCGGCCCTGGCCGTGATCGCGGCCCCCAAGACCCTGGGCGAACTGCGCAAGCACTATCATAAGCAACTGTCCGCCGTGCTGGTCGGAGAAGTCGCCAAGGACCTCACCGGTCACTCCCAGAGCGACATCGAGAAGTCCATCGCGTCGGCCTGATCGTCGCGCCGGCGCAACGCGATCGGGGATGTATCATTTGAGACACTAGGGATCGAAACCCTAAGCAGACTTTCACACGTCTGCTTACGCGCAAGATCCGAAGCGGCCATTGATTTCGCTGCGAAAAAGCCAAATCGATCGTGGCTTTCGCCGGGCCAAGCCGCTTAGGCCGATCAGCGGTTCGCGGCGTCGGCGAAGGCGAAGCCACGGATCCACCGCAATGTGCCCCTAGCCACGGATGCGAGGGTCAACCGCCCCGCTCGACACCGGCCCAACGGTTCTGCGGACGGCCGATGTCGGCCCCAATCCGATTGGCATGGATCGAATGACGGCTGAGATCTTCCGTAGACCCTTCACCCAGGCGGCTCTGCTCCTGGCCGTTTCGAGCTTGGCCCTCGGGACGACGGGCGGCCGAGCGTCGGCCCAATCGCCTCTTCTGTCGCCAGCCCCTCTGGCCACCACCCCGTCGACCGGCACTGCGGGGGCTCCGCCGGCTGCCGCACCCTCGCCGGCCGTAACGTTGCCGGCGGTCCCCGAAGTTCCACCGGTCGCGGCGTCGCTCCCCAAGGTTCCGGCCGCAACTGCGGCTCCGGCTAATGCCGCCGCATCCACCGCCCCGGCCGATGCTGCGACGGCCGGGTCCACAGCCCCAGCGGGCACTAGCCCGACCGCCGGTCCCGTGCCGGCGACGCCTGTCGTGGTGAAGAAGAAGAGGCTGGTGCCGGTGGCGCCGCCTCGCGAAACGGCGCTCTCCACCGATCCCGAGCCGACCTTGACGGCCGAGACCTTCTTCGCCACCGCCAAGGCGTCCGAACATTACGCCGCCATTGCGGATGCCGGTGGTTGGCCTGAAATCACCGGCCCTGTTTCAGGCGGCTCGGCCGGCAAGGCGATCTCGACGCTTCGCCTTCGGCTCGCCATCGAAGGCGACCTCGGGAAGGCGGAAGGCGGAGACCCGGCCGACCTCACGGCCGGGATGTTCAGCCAGAAGTGGGGAACCGATCTCACGGCCGCGGTGAAGCGCTTTCAGGCCCGCCATGGGCTGAAGGAATCGGGCGTCGTCGCAGGCGCCACGTTGAAGGCGCTCAACGTTCCGGCCCGAACCCGGTTTACCGAACTTGCGTCCTCCGCCCAGCGCCTCGCGGGTCGCAACTTCAGCTTCGGCGAGCGCTACGTGGTGGTCAACATCCCCTCGGCCTCGGTCGAAGCGGTCGAGAACGGCCGCGTCGAGCATCGCTACGTCGCGGTGGTGGGCGGCCCGGACCATGCCTCGCCGGAGGTCGATGCCAAGGTTCAGGCCATCAACCTCAATCCGACCTGGACGGTGCCGACCTCGATCATCAAGAACGAGATCATCCCCAAGATGCAGAAGGACCCCGGCTATCTCAGCCGGCAGCACATCCGCATCCTCGACGGTTCGGGCAATCCCGTGAATGCCTCCTCCATCGATTGGAGCTCGCAGCGCGCCACCAACTATATCCTGCGCCAGGATTCCGGCACGTCAAATGCGCTCGGCAATATCCGCATCAACATGCCGAACAAATACGCCGTCTACATGCATGATACGCCATCCAAGCGTTTCTTCGGCGGCGACTACCGCTTCCTGTCGCATGGCTGCGTGCGCGTCGAAGGCGTCTTCGACCTCGCGGCCTGGCTTCTCGACGGCACGGGTGGAGCGCCCGACGGGACCTGGACGAAGGACGCCATGCTGAGCCAGGTGAAGACCGGTGAGCACGAGGACATCAAGCTCGTGAAGCCCGTGCCCGTCGCCTGGGTCTACCTCACGGGTTGGGCCAATGCCGAAGGTGCCGTACAGTTCCGGGACGATGTCTATGGCATCGATACGGTCGGGGCGAACGTTCAGGCGCAGGCCGATCCGGATCCGATCGCGACGGCCATCAACAAGAACTGACGCCCGCCGGTGTCCGGGTGCGCTGTTCAAGCGCGACGACGTGGACGCGGAGGCTGCCCCCGCGTGACCCGGCGCAGTGGTTGGGCTACACCGGCTCATGATCGACCAGATTCCCTCCGACGACGCCGAGCGCCGCCACAAGCTCAAGATGGCCCATCGCAAGGCCGTGCAGGACGCGGAGGTGGCGTCGAAGACGATCGTCGAGAAGGGTCTGCTGATGGTCAACACCGGCCCCGGCAAAGGCAAGTCGACGGCGGCTTTCGGACTGGTGCTGCGGGCGCTCGGTCATGGCTGGCCGGTGGGCGTCGTTCAGTTCATCAAGGGCGCCTGGGACACGGGCGAACGGCGCCTCCTCGAGGGTTCCGGGCTCGTGCGTTGGTTCTCCATGGGCGAGGGCTTCACCTGGGAGACCCAGGATCGCGCGCGAGACGTCGCGGCCGCCGCGGCCGCCTGGGCGAAGGCCGAAGACCTGATGGCCGACCCGACGCTCCGGCTTCTGGTGCTCGACGAACTCAATGTGGCGCTGCGCTACGATTACCTGCCACTGGCCGAGGTCGTGGCGACCCTGCGGGAGCGGCGCCCGACGCTGCACGTCGTGGTGACGGGCCGCAACGCCAAGCCCGAAATGATCGAAGCCGCCGACCTCGTGACCGAGATGGTGGCGACGAAGCACCATTTCGCGGCCGGCGTGAAGGCGCAGGCCGGGATCGAGTTCTGACATGGTGCCCCGCGCGGGTGCCAGGGCCCTCATGGTGCAGGGCACGGGCTCCGACGTCGGCAAGTCGCTGATCGTGGCGGGGCTCGCACGGGCCTACGCGGCGCAGGGTCTCCGGGTTCGGCCGTTCAAGCCGCAGAACATGTCGAACAATGCTGCCGTCACGGCGGACGGCGGCGAGATCGGCCGCGCCCAGGCCTTGCAGGCCCGCGCCGCCGGGGTTCCACCCTCGGTCCACATGAATCCCGTGCTGCTGAAGCCGCAGAGCGAAATCGGCTCGCAAGTCGTGGTGCAGGGCCGCGTCGTCGGCAATGCCAAGGCGCGCGAATATCAGTCCTGGAAGCCGCGGCTCATGGGCGCCGTGATCGAGAGCTTCGACCGTCTCAAGGCCGAGGCCGACATCGTCCTGGTCGAAGGCGCGGGAAGCCCGGCCGAGATCAACCTGCGCCGAGGCGACATCGCCAATATGGGGTTCGCCAGGGCCGCCGACGTGCCCGTGGTGCTGGTCGGCGATATCGACCGTGGCGGCGTGATCGCCCAGATCGTCGGGACCCACAGCGTCATCGCGCCCGAGGATGCCGCCGTGGTGGCAGGTTTCCTGGTCAACAAGTTCCGCGGCGATCCGAGCCTCTTCGCCGACGGCATGACGATCATCGCCGAGCGGACCGGCTGGCCGGCGCTCGGACTCGTGCCGCATTTCGCGGAAGCCTCGCGCCTGCCGGCCGAGGACGCGGTAGCCCTCGAAGGCCGGACGACGCGCAACGCCGATGCCGCCATCCGCATCGCCGTACCGGTGCTGCCGCGGATCAGCAATTTCGATGACCTCGATCCGTTGAAGCTGGAAGCCGGGGTCGACCTCACCATGGTGCGGGCCGGAACGCCGATCCCGATCTGCGACCTCGTGATCCTGCCGGGCTCCAAGGCCACCATCGCCGACCTCGCCGCGCTACGGCGAAGTGGTTGGGACATCGACATCCTGGCCCATGTGCGACGGGGCGGGCAGGTGCTCGGGCTTTGCGGCGGCTATCAGATGCTCGGCCGCCGCATCGCCGATCCGGACGGCATCGAAGGCCCGCCCGGCGCCTGCGACGGCCTCGGCCTTCTCGATGTCGAGACCGTGCTGACGGGCGCCAAGCTGCTGCGCGCCGTGTCGGGCCACACGGTCGGCGACGACGTGCCGTTCAACGGCTACGAGATGCATGTCGGCGAAACGTTCGGCCCCGACCGGATCCGTCCGATGCTGCGCTTCGACGACGGCCAGGAGGATGGGGCGGTTTCGCGCGACGGGCGGGTGCGGGCCGCCTATGTGCATGGCTTCTTCTCGGATGAGCGGCAGCGCGCAGCCTGGCTGAGACGCCTCGGCGGCAGCCCGTCCGGCCTTCTCTATGAGACAGAGGTCGATGCCGTGCTGGACCGCCTGGCCGGGCATCTCAGCCGCCACATCGACCTCTCTCGGTTGCTCGGCTTGGCACGGTGAAACGAACGGATCGGTGGCTGCGCTCCCGTGGGATCGGGATCTTGGCGATCGGCGTTCGGATCGCCTACCGCAATGCGACCAAGTGGGGTCGATCGAGGTTTCCCCGATCGATCGAGTCACACGCGGCACCGGGCGAAAGAACACCATGGCACTCAGCGTCAAACAGATCCGCGGCGCCAACATCCAGGTCGAGAACGACGCCGGCAATTGGCTGATCTTCACGCTCGACGAGCTCCGGTCACGCTCGACCGTCTTGCGCGTCGACATGATCGAAGGGTCGCCGAAGCCTTCGGAGAAGGACGGCGAACTCTTCGTGTGGGCCGCATTCGCCGCGGCCCGAGGCTTCGCGATCGAGCACGGCTTGATCGAAAGCGCCTGAGAACTTCCGCAGAACAGCAGTCGGTCGGGAGCGAGGTCTTACGATCGCCGCGATGGAGGCCTGTGCCGCAGAGATGAGACGCAATCCGTCCCGATCACACCTGCAATAAGCCCAACGGGTACGGCGAACAACAGCAGCAGCAAAGAGCCGAGCGGTGTAGTAGCGACCATCATCATGGCCGTCTCCTCCTCAGCGGGCGCATTGGGCGGCCCGTTAGGACGGTATTTGTGCCCTTCATCGCCTGGCTGTCTTCTCACGTCTTCGTGAGCCGACCGGGAAACACGTAATTCGCAGTTCAGGCGTTCGCAACGCAGCAGGTTGGACGATCGTCGTCTTGCAGCAAGGATGTCGCTCCGAAAGCAAGAGTGCACTCGCTACTCTCATGCTGCCCGGAACGCGACACCAACGGAGGACCCGCAGGGGCGTTTCGACACTCTGTTGCCTCATCCCCGAAGGCTGATCAGCAACCGCTTCCGCCAGGTCCACCAAAGAAGAAGTACGTGCTCCAGTTCGCTATACCGCTGTTATCGGTCGTGCTGTCCGTATAGCACTGCGGCGACGGCTGGTCGGGCGTTAAGGTGGCTATCGCATAGTGCGTCGTATTCGGAAAATATGCGATGTTCCTATCGAAGGCCGCGTGACCGAAGCCGGCCGAGGCGAACCGACCACTACCCATCGGGGGCCATACGGTAGTTCCGACGACTTCGCCGCCGTAGTCGATCTCATCGGCCGCGACCGTCATCGGCGTTCCATGATAGACCGAATCCGGGTAGTAGCCCAAAGCATTGGACGCAGCTCCGCCGCCGATGTAGAGCCACCAATTACCCTGATAGTGAAATGCTCTCAGATTGACCACGTATTGCGGACCTCCGTCCGAACTATACACTCTGAAACCTCGGCCGAGATAGACATTGCCGTTCGTCTGCACGAAACCGGGGCAATCGAGATTGTAACAACCAACCTTGTTGTATCCGTCGGAGGTCCAATAGATAAAAAGAGCACTACTTGTCGTGTTGTATTTTTGCGGATAGTTTTGTATGCCTGCCTCCAAGGTTTGGACCGGACCCGAACTATTGGTATACCAGAACTGTGATAAGGAGAATGTCTCGTTCAGTGTAGTGTTGACGCTAGGGCTCCACAGTCCGATGTCGACCGTGCCACCAAGGTTCGGCACATATTGGTAGGAATGCGCATACTTATGCGTCGAGGCTACCGCCGGCGCTGAAGCACCCGGGCTTTGATACTGACCCGCGCCGTCTGGGCCTTTCTGGAAGAAGGCGCTCAAGCTGTTGAACCGGCCGAGGTCATCGAGCGTGACGCGTCGCATCGGGATCGAGCCACGGTCGCAGCCGATCGCGTTTCCGAGCGGATCCGTCGGTTGCGCCGGATCGATCTGGCTGGGGATCGACGCAGCCGCCGAGCCACTGTTTCCTGTCGGGAAGGCCGGACCTACGGCCGGAGGCGTCGCGATTGTCGTCAAGCGCTGTAGTCTGACGGACGGCTGCTGCATGATCGGAATGCAGTCGAAGGGATGCGCGTCGAGCAGGAAGCTATGCTTGACCTGTACACCGTTATAGAGGGTCAGGACGTGGCTCCGCATCGCTTCGAACGATGTTGCATCGCTGACCTGGGCTCCGGGCCTGCTCATCGCGGTCGCGAGCGGCATCGTTGCGACCTGCTGCACGAATTGCTCGAATGGCAGCATACTCACCGACTGCGCCAGAGCGTCATGCCCTGGCATCAAAGTGAGACCCAGAACAACGGCAGCCGCAAAGCTTTTGGCAGACGACATCGGTTCCCCCAACCACCGAAAAATTTCCATCTAAGCCTACCGGCTGGCTTTGCGATGATGAAGACTGTCGAATATTAATCTTCGAAGCGGACCTGGAGTCGAAGATGCTGGCCGCAGGAGATTTGAACCTTGACTTAATTTCCAATCCCTTCGAGGGTTCGACAGGTACAAGGGATCCAGGCCTTGTGCAATGGATTTTACCCGCAGACACGGCTTGCTGGCAGCGCAGCGGGCACGACGGAACGTGTCGGCCCGACCCTCAGGAAGCGCCAGTCCGAACGCCACCGCTCGAGGCGCTATCGGTTCGTCGATAGATGCCGCCCCAAAAGCCAGACACCATCAAGCTTGCGGAACACGGGCACTGTCGTGGCTATTGCTCACGCGGGCGAGCGATCGGCCGGCGCTGCCCACCCCGGCACGATCCAGACCGGCGTTCCGCAAACGCCGGCTTGCAACGGGGTCTATGCCGCCGCCCGGTCTCGATCTCTGGTGCACTTGCGAACCGGAAGGCGCGTCCCCGACGTACCGCTCCGGACCTCATTCGCATCAGCCGTTCGTCGTTTTCAACAATTGTTCGAACCCTGGGCCGCCGTTGGTGCCGTTGGGGAAGAATCCGCCGTTCGGTGCCCCTTTGGCTCCATAGACGACGTTCAGGACCTGCCTCGGTGTCCGTGCGAAGTTGATGCTGTTGGGGTCCGTGTTGGTGATGTTGGACGGCGAAGGAAAGCCGCCGTCGAGCGTGCTCTGGTCTGCACCGATCCCCTGGTCGTCGGCCATGCCTGAAAGCTTGGCCCGCAGGGCCGAAATCAAGGCGGTCGCGTCCGTGTAATAGATGTTCTGCTGTGCGAACAGGAGGGTGCGGATCGTTCCGATGTGATAGCCCTCGACCGCCAGGATCTGAGACGCGGCGGCCAGATAAGCCGGGTTGGTGATGAAGGGAGCGGCACCCTGATAGGCCGTGACGCCGACTTCCGTGAGAATATACGCACCGAGCAGGAAGTTGTAGTCGTCGAGGTAGGGGCTGTAATTGGAGGGGAGCCCCGCCGCTGCCGCAAACGCCGTGAAGGCCGCGTCGAGCGAGATCGCGGGTTCGGCCACTGCCTTGCTGCCGAGCGTCGATCGCAAGAAGATGATGTGGTTGGTTTCGTCGTTGGCCACCTCGGCCGCGATATCGCGGACGATGGAGTTCTGAAAAGCGACCTTGGTGCCGCCGCTGACTCCGCCGCCTTGGACGCCGATGCCGGTGGTCAGGTTGGCCGGCAGGCCCACGCCATAGACGCTGCGCTGGTAGAATTCTCCCTCGAGGTACTCGAGGTTCAATGCGAAATTGAGGATCGCCACATCGAGATCGGGTGTGGCGGCGTGGGCCTCACTGGACATCGACGCGGCGAAAGCCGCGAGCACGCCGCCGAAGCCCGCAGCCCTCATGAAGGCTCTTCGCCCGGCTTCAAGGTCGACCGAGCTTGCATGGTCAGGAGCGTCCACAGCGGTCTGATGCTCTGCGATCATGGTCTTTCTTCCCCAAGTGCCAACCCCTGACCGGACATGGCGGGTACCGCACTCCGCCACCTTATCGCCACATCGTCCGTCCGACAGCCGAACAACTCGCCAATTGCGTAGATCGCGACAATCTACCTCAGTCGAAGCGAAAGCAAAGTCGAAGCAACAACGGACCCTAGACCCCGCATTCGGTGTGATCTCTGGGGAATGCACAGGATCGTACAATCCGATATGGATCCGAAGCCGGGTGTTTGAGATGCTACGACTTGTGATGCGGGATTTCCGGCGGCTCGCACGAATTGCGATCTCCCGCGCCCGCGCCGCGGAACGAAAACGGCATAGCAAATCAGCGTTTATGCAAAGCGTTTGCGTTCTTGCCGCAGGCGGTTCGCCCAACGATCTAGCTGACGCGGGCCATCTGGCACGCCGCCCTCGAGGGCGTAACCATTGAGGACTTCGACATGCGTGGACTGATCGTTACAGCTTTGTGTGCTGGTGCCCTTCTCGCGGCTCCGGCCGCGGCGGACGCCAAGGGCTGCATCAAGGGCATGATCGTCGGCGGCCTCGCGGGGCACGCGGTCCATCACGGCTTGCTCGGTGCGATGGGCGGGTGCGTGGCGGGTCGCGCCATCGCGCATCGCCGGGCCGTCCCCGCGAGCGCGGCCCCGATGGCGCCGGCCGTCCGCCCGACCGTTGCTCCCGCCACCTAGACCACCTGATGCTGGAACCCGCGGTCATGTCCGAACCGATCTCCGACGCGCCTCGCCTTCGCCGCGGGTTTCCATCACGGCGTTACTACAGGATAGCCCTGACGCTTTCGCTGCTCGTGAACGCCCTGTTGCTGACGGGTGTCTACTATTACAACAGTATCGAGGGCGTACTCTCGACGGTCGAGTTGGCGGTCGGCATCATCGATTGAGGCAAGATCACTCGGCCGCTATCCCGCGAGCAGCGGGAACGTCACACCGATCGCCCAGGCAAACGTCGCCGCATTGGCGATGCCGGCAATGAACGGATGTCCCGTACGCCTGTAGATCCAGGCGCTGAACAGGCCGTAGACCAGGAAGAACAGCACGATCACCGGCACGATGATGATGAGAAAGAACAGCCGCCTGAAGTCGAGGCCGACCGCGAGACCCAACGACGTCAGAAAGGCGAGCTTCGACGCCAGGTAAGCGCCACGCGCCGCGGCTGCGCCGCGCGTCATCCACTCGTCGCTGAGGAAGAACAGCAGGGTCCCGATCAGCATGACGCAGATGAGGACGAGGCGTTCGGGCCCGGGGACGAAAGACGTCACGAACCTGTCGATGGGCCAGACCAGCCCGATGAACCCGAATGCGATGGCGGCGGACAACGCCGTCGTAAACCGGAACCCTGATCCCGGACGCCGTGGCCAGTTTCCGTGATGGGGCCGTTGAGCCGCCATGACGAGCGCGGTGATGAGCCCATAGGCCGCGAAGTGAGCCGCTAAATAGTCACCCACCAACACGGGAAGGAAGTGGGTCGGCAGGACGCGAAGCACGAGCGGCGTCGCGATCATGGGCACGAGCAAGGGCAGCCATAACCTCCGCCACCCCAGCCCGGCGCCGATGGGTGGAACGGCAACACGCGGCAGACATGTCGAGAGCGGGTACGCCAGGAGCACGACGGCGGCGACCAGCAGCAGGATCCAGGGCCCGCGGTCGTCCAGCGCCGGCGGCAGGGTCCGGACCGTGCCGAACGATCGATCGAGCCAGCCGAGCGCCTCCCGCATGCTGTCCTGGCTGAACAGGACGCTGGCGTGTTCGACATGGGCGCTGAACGCGGCGCGCCGCGCGGTTCCCGTCGCGATGTCGCCGTAGGTGATGCCGGGGCTCGCCGTCTCCGGCGCGATCGCAAGGCCGACGGCCCGCAGCGCTTCCCGCTTCAGCATGCTCTCCCAATCGCCGACGATGACGAGCAGATTGGGAGGCGACGTGGCGGTCACCACGGGCGAGAACATGGAGACCGCGATGGTGGCGGCCACGTCCGGCGCGGCCTCGGCATAGCGCACGACGACGTCGGACGCCATGGAGTGGCCGAGAACCGCGAGCCGGCCATCGCCCAGCGTCCGGGCGAAGGTGGCGACACGCGTCAGTTCGGCGACCAGCGTCTGGGTGGCACCACCGGCCTCCGTGATGCTGCCGGTGAGCGGCTTCGGGTTGCGGCCGTGGCCAGGAAAATCGAACGTCACGGCGACATAGCCATTCCGCGCGAACGTCAGCGCGAAGGATTGCATCAGTTGCCGAGAGCCGGCGAACCCGTGGGCGACGACCACTACGGGGCCCAAAGGAGCCGAAACAGGACGGAAGACCGTGGCCGGGGTTCCGCTGATCTCGACCGTCGTCGTTTCGACGCCTTGGCCCGCGGCATGGAGCCTCGCGAGCGCCAGGCCGATCAGGCCGACGGCCAGCAAGGCGAGGAACACAGCGAACGATGACCGGCGCGTTGCGTCGGTCACCGACGATCCCGCGAAGCCACGGGCTCCTGGCGAGATCGAATGCGCTGCACACCTCCTCCCGGCGCAGCAGGTGAGGAGGATGAGCACGGCATCGCACTCACGGCGGCAGGGACGGACCTGTTCGATCTCACGCCGTCGATCGCGTCAGAGCCGCTTGGCGGCTTCGGCCAACGCATCGACGAGATCCTGGATCTTCTGGATCGCGGCTGCTTTCTGAAGGTCCGGACTGACGTCTTCCCCACCCGTACTCATTGGAACCGACACCTCGCCGCGGGTGATGTCGCCGATGTTCGGGGCCGAAAACCTGAAAACCCACATTCCGGAAGATCCTTCAGGGTGCATCAAGATGGTCAGCTGGTCCACGGCTTTTCTCCTTCGGTGATTGTCGACGGTCGTTGCCGCCCTTCAAGGTTCGGCGGTGACGACGCCGGAACTCGTCGCCAGCATGTCGTCGTGCGTGTCTTTGATCGCGCTCAGGACGGCCTCGGGATCCGCCGGCGACGACAGCGCAAGAGCTTCGTGATCGACGCGATTGCGAACGTCGGGTGAGTCGCGACGCAATTCCTCGAGCAGCTGGATGATCTTGGCGGCTTTCTGCTCGCTCAGGATGCCCAACTCCAGCGTCAGTTGCTCGCGGTGGCTCGCGAGTTGGTCTTCGCGACGCTGCGTGGCGAGAATGAGGATCGTCATGTAAAGGGCCGCCACGCCGGTCGCGCCCTGGAGCCATGAGAACGGGGGCTCGTCCCATGGCTTATGGCCGATCGCCAACACGATCAGGTTGCCCGCCGTCCAGGCGATCATCAGCGCGGTCAGCAGGATCAGGAACCCCGGCCGCCCCGCACGAGCGGTCAGCCGTTCGACGATCCTCTGGGACGCCGTGGCTTGCCCATGGTGCTCGGCGTGAAGACGAGCGATGGCTTGAACGGTGTCCTCGATGTGGGCCGGCAGGATCGGCGGCCTGCCGTTCTCGGAGAGGGGGCGACTGTCGTTCATCCCGTCAAGGTCCGTTGGTCGCCGGTGCCGCCGAGCGAGGCGCGGGCTCGTCGCCTGGAGCGATGATCCGACCCGAAACATCCAAGCGTTGGATCACCGCCGATTGACGTCGCAGCTCGACGCAATGCTGCAACGTCTCTCGCTGCGTCCGGTGTCGGATATGCAGTTCCTCGGTCAAGAACAATTGCTTGACGACCACCGAACGTTCCTCGACCACCGGCACGATCGTCGTGTCGCCTTCCGTCCTCACCTCCGGAGCTTTTTCGATCAAGCGATTGACCGCTACCCGGGTGACGTCGACGACCTGCCGGTCGAGAACCAGGTCGGCGCTCTCCCGGCGAAGCTCCGTGCGGGTTTCGATTTTGACGCTGCCGGTGACGATGCGGCGTTTGGAAAAGACGGCGGTCTCTTCGATCAGCGAGATGGAGTGAGACCCAGCGCTCTCGCCAGGGTTCGCGGATTGACGGTGATCCTGAAAGGCATGGTCCATCGCCCGATCAAGGATCGGAGGGACGGGGACGGTATCGGATCGTTCAGGATCATGGTCCATGGCGGTCGTCTCGGAGGGAAGTGGGTCGTGCGACGAGGCCGCTCGCCACGTCGCACCGTCTCGATCCTAGAAGAGGTGCCGAGCAGCCCGCTTTAGTTTGCGGCTGTCCAACGGGCCATCGCGGCTTCGGCCGTGGTTTTCAGCATGACTTTGGCCGCGACCGAAGCCACCGACGACACCATGATGAGATGGTGTTGACCGCCCGAAGCAGGATCCATCTTCTTCAGCTTGATCGTATCGCCGTCGACATGGTCGATGACGCCGACATGCCGGCCGTCCGAGCCGACGACTTCAAGGTCCTTGACGAGACGGGTCCGGAAGTCGCCGGCCAAGCCCGAGGTCGCGGTTCCGACCGTGCGGCCGTCCTCGATATCGACCTTGGTGCTGCGCACCGTGTCGCGGATCGTCTCGGTCCGGTCGGTCACGTCCTTGCGGATCCCGATCTCCTCGACGACGCGCGCAGACTTGCCGACCACGGCCTCCTCGTCGATCTCTTCCATCTCGATCGTGCGATCCTTGAAGGCGTCGACGCCGAGGTCGCCGACCGAAACGGCACGATCGACGGGACGCCGGTCGATGGTGACGGTCTCGTCGCGCAGGCTGACGTTCTCGGACACGGCGGTCTCGACCACGTAGGCGTGCAGCCGAACCTTGCCGCGGCTGACCGATCGCTTGCCGACGTTCAGGCGCTCTTCGACGACCTCGACGACGTCATCGTTGCCGGTGCGGGCCTTGGTCTGTACCGGGACCGCAACCTTCGCGACCGGGGCTGCCGTACGCAGTTCATTCGTGACCACGGTCGTCTGAGCGGCTGTCTTTCCCATCGCCAAGCCCATGGCACCCGCCTCGACCGCGGTGGGGGTGGCCATCGCGGCTGCCGTCGATCCACCTGTCCAGCCTTCGCCGCGCCACGCAGTCTCGCGCTCGTCGAGATCGACCGAACCGTGCCGCTCCAGGATCTCGATCGCCGTATCGACGTGTGTCTCGTCGACATGGGCCGTCAGCAGCGTCCCGCCGCGGCGAAGTCCCTCGGTATAGGTGTCATGATCGTCGGTGCCGCCGAACATCTTGTCGAGCGAGGCCCAGAAACCAGTGCTCTTCGGTTCGGCGTAGTCGTCCCCGACACCCAGTTCGTCGCGAGCCGTATCGGGTGAAACCGTGATGTCGAGCGCCGGTACGCCGGCTTGCTTCAACATGGTGGCGGCCCGATCGGCTTCGGCGCGGGTGTCGTAAAGGGCCGTGATGGTCTGTTTGGTCATGGTCATGGCGATTTGCTTTCGAGTGGAGCCGAGACAGCGCTCGGATGGAGGCATCGGGGATGCCTGAGCGGGTAGTCTGAGGTGGAACCAGCGGCGGTCGCCGCTGGCCAGGACGGTTTTCGCCGCCGGCGGGGTCACTCCGCGGGGTTGACCCGGGCGACGCGGCCCACGCTCAGCAACTGAGCCGTGACGGTCGGATCGACGGTGCCGGCGCGGCCGCCGAACCAGGCCGCGAGGGCGCCGAGAACCAGGGCCAGGCTGCCCAGCAGGGCCCCGCGCGAGACCGACTTGGCTGCCGTATCGGCTGCCTCGGCCGCCTGCTGCTTCATCTGCTCGGCCTTGTCGCGGTACTGCTTTTCATAGGTCGCGACACGCGTCCGAGCTTCGTCGATCGAGATGGACTGGGACCGGGAAAGCGCTTGGGCGGCGCGCTCGCGAGCATCGTTGGCCTGTGCCTCGTCCCCTGTCACCAGAGCGCGCAGCGCCGATGTGGACGCCTCCTTGAGGGCCGCCGGATCGTTACCGGTGGAACCCTGAACCTGCTGCTCGATCGCGGCAAACGGATCGGCATTTTTCGTCAGGGCGGGGGCGGCCGTCTGGGCAGCCGTCGCGACCGTATGGCCGAGACCCCCGAGGGCGCCGCTGACCGTGCTGAAGGCACCGCCGACAAGGCTGCCGACAGCCGAGCTGAGCAGGTAGAACACGACCAGCGTCGTCAGGGCCCAGGAGGTCAGGCCGTGCCAGCCGCCGGTGGAAGCCTTGGGGCGACCGGAGAGGCGGCTCGCGATGTAACCTCCGATAAAGGCCGCGATGATGCCCGACAAGGCCCACCAGAGACCCGCTCCGATCGAAAAGCCGCTCGCCGAGGGGTTGTCCCCCGTCATCGGATTGAGCGTCGAGGCACCGATGCCGATGCCGATCATGTTGAGAACGAGTTGCGTCACCAGCCCGGCCGCGACACCCGCCAGGACACCGCCCCACGACACGTTGTTGATCAGGATCGTACGGGCATCGTCGGCCGGACTGACCGGCGTCAAATGTGGAGCATCGAGGTCGCCGCGCGAACGCGGGGTGTCGGTGGTGGTCGCCATTGGCTCGGTCCTATGGGGGAGCGTCGGCGCGTTCCGCGGCATTGCGGAGGCGACGCTCGCGTGGGAGAGGGTCGTCGATCGACCGCCACTCGGTCCGCAGCGCCCCGAAGAGGGCCGCTGGTCATGCTGGCGACGCCGTCCTAACCAGCGCTGACACACGAGGATGCATCCGAATTTCGGAGATCCACTATGCGTCGCTGCATTCGGACGGGATCATCCGGGCAGAACCGCTTTCACGACCTCGGTGATGGCCGAAGCCGTCGCCCGGATCCGAGGGGTGCTGCGGCTGTCCCTGTGGAAGAGCAGGTAGACGTCGGCCGGCGGCGCCGGACTGGGCGTCGCAAGCTTCGTAAGCGCGGGATCGGCATCGGCCCGGAAACAGGCGAGGCACGCCAGGCCTCCGCCGCTGCGCGCCGCGACCACGAGTGCCTCGTGGCTGCTGGTCTGCAGGCCGGAGCGGGCCCGCGAGGCGAGGTCCGCCACCCAGCGTTCCTGGTCGTCGCCATCGACATCGTCCAAGGACGTCATCAGGCGGTGCCCGGCGCATCCCGCCTCGAAGTCGGGAGCGCCGTGGCGTTGGAGATAGAGCGGGGAGGCGTAGAGCCCGAAGCCCATGCGACCGATGCGGCGCACGACGAGGTCGTTGCGATCCGACGGCACGAGGCGGACCGCGATATCGGCCTCCCGCATCGAAAGGCTGACCTGCGCCGGGTTCTGCACCAGCTCCACGAGAATGTCCGGGTGATGATGCTGGAGCGCCACGAAGCAGGGCGCGAGGACGTGGACCGCGAGAGTTTCCGTGCAGGTGATCCGCACCACGCCCTGCAGCTTCTCGTCCTGCCCGCCGACCGTACGCTCGACCGTCAGGGCTTCCGCCTCGACCCGCTCGGCTTGCGTTTTGACGCTTTCGCCCGCCAAGGTAAGCCTGTATCCATCGGGCGTCCGGTGGAGCAAGCGGACCGACAGGTTGGATTCGAGCGACGCGAGGCGACGCCCGACGGTCGACTGCGCCACGCGCAGCTCCTTCGCGGCCCCCGTCAGGCTGCCATGGCGGGCGGTGGCGAGGAAGAAGCGGAGATCGTCCCAGTCCAGCACGAAGGCCCTTATGCATAATCGCTGATCCGGAAAGCGTTTTCGCGGACTGCGGACGATGAACCAAGATGGTTGTCGTGTGGATCCATGACCTTTTGGGAACAATGCCGTGACAGACGGATCCGCCGACACCTCCGATCCGGGGCGTGACCGCACCGAGCACACCCGCACGCTCGCGTGCCGGACCGTCGCAACGGGGCGGCTTCAGCAACGCCATCACATCCGGGACCTGGAGCCGATCGGAGGAGGGTCCGAGGTCGGTGATCATTCGTCGCTGCTGCGCGAGGACAGCGAGCCTCACCCGTTCGAAATGCTGCTGTCGGCCATCGGGGCGTGCCTCTCGATCGGCATCCAGGCCAATGCGGTCGCGCGGGGCATCCCGATCCGCAAGCTCGAGGTCCATACCCGGGGGGACATCGACCCTTCGGCGCTCTGGGGCACCGGCGACGGGCGCATCAAGCCGCTGGGCTTCAGGTCGATCGCCATCGAGGTCCACATCGACGCCGACGTCGCGCCAGCAACCCTGAAGTCCCTGGTCGACTACGCGGTCCTCTGGTCACCGGTCGCCAACACGATCCATGACCCCGTCGATCTGCATGTGGCGATCGTTGGGAACACGCCATGACCGGCACGGGGATCGGCGCATGATCGCGGAGCGCGGCGGGCCCAGCTTCCTCGTTGTGCGAAGTCTGGGTCGCTTCGGCGCACTGCGCCTCGCAAGACGAACATTGAAGCGCCTCGCGCGAGTGACCCGAGTGACCCCGGTGACCGGGCGAAGCTGGTCATCGAGGAGAAAGCGGTCTCCCCGCCGTGGTCCCGTCGGGTCACATAGGGCTTTCGCCCCCGAAGACCGTGCCTTAGACCGATCCCGATGTTTGCTGCTCGTCCTCGCGTCGTTACGGGTTTGGCCCTGGCGGCCGGCTCCTATGCACTTTTCGCGACCCAGGACGCGACCGTCAAAGGGCTGGTGGCAGTCTATGCCGTGCCGCAGATCCTGTTTTTCCGTTCGGTCGTCATCATGGCGATCGCCTTCGTGTGCGGCGGCGGTCCGCGGTCACTCGATCGGGTCAGACGGAGCGCGAACAAGCCGGCGCTCATCGCCCGGGCGTCGCTGATTCTATCGGCTTGGCTGTTCTACTACTCGGCGGCCGCTTATCTCGGCCTGGCGGAGATCACGACCCTCTATTTCGCAGCCCCCGTGGTCGCGGTGGCCCTCTCGGCCCTCGTGCTCAAGGAACGGGTCGGCGCCGCGCGCTGGTTTGCGGTGCTTCTCGGCTTCTCGGGAGTCGTGATCGCCGCAGGTCCGCTCGGGTCCGTGATGTCCCGTCCGGCGCTCGGCGCCTTCGCGGCCGCTGCCTGCTGGGGCACGAGCACCATTCTGGCGCGCTGGATCAGCCGTTCCGTATCGACGTTCACCCAGATGCTGTCGAGCAATGCCCTCTTCGCGCTCGGCTGCGTGCCGATGCTACCCTGGACGTGGCACACGCCGACCGGCACGGCCCTGGCCGCGATGCTGGGGGTCGGGGTCGTGGGC
>CAXUOD010000052.1:0-27217 GCA_964252585.1 uncultured Lichenihabitans sp.
CGCCTGATCGCCTCGCTGATCATGCGCGACCGGCGGATGGTGCGCGACGTCGCGATCGCGGCCTTGATGCTGAGCCTCCTCGCACTTGCGCCGATCATGTTCTGGCGTTTGATGAGTAATCGCATCCTGCCGTACCATGCCATGAACACCTTCATCGTCGTCTGCCTTGTCATGGTGCTGCTCATCGGCTTCGAAACCGCCTTCGGTGCGCTGCGGCGCACCCTGCTGCTGCGCCTGACGACACGCATCGACGTCAAGCTCACGACCGATATGTTTGCCCGCGTGCTCGCATTGCCGGTCGACTATTTCGAACGGACCCCAGCCGGTTTGACGATGCATAAAATGGGGCAGATCAGCCGCGTTCGGCAGTTCCTGGTGGGCCAGCTCTTCGGCACTGTTTTGGACGCGGGCATCCTCCTCTTCTTCGTGCCCGTGATGTTCTTCTTCAGCCCCACTTTGACAGCCGTGGTATTGGCCATCGCGGCCCTGATCTGCGGCTGGATCGTTCTCATGCTGCCGGGCTACCGGCGCAGGTCCGGCGCCGTCGAGGGCGCCGAAGCGGCGCGGGGATCTTTCCTGTCGCAGTCGATCCAGGGCGTCCGCACCGTCAAGTCCCTGGCGCTAGAGCCGCGGCAGATCGCAGAATGGGATGCTTTGACGGCGCGAGTCGCCAAGGCCAGGTTCGAGGAGGGCAATTACAGCAACCTGATCCAATCTGTCGTGACGCCGCTGGAGCGTTTGATGGTGAGCGGCAGCTTCGCGCTCGGCGTCTATTTGGCCCTGACCACGAACGATCCGGCCTTCACCGGCACGCTTTTCGCCTTTCTCATGCTGAGCCAACGCCTCGCCGCGCCACTCATCCAGGCGTCGCAGCTCATCAACCAATACGACGAGGCGCGGATCGCCGTCGCTGTCGTCGGCTCGCTCGTCAACCAGCCGCCCGAGGAAGGCCGCTCCGGCGAGGGCGTGCGCAACCCGCTCCAGGGCCACGTCGAGTTCTCCAAGGTGCTGTTCCAGTACAAGGGCGCGCTCCGCCCCGCCCTGAAGGAGGTGTCGTTCGAGATCCCGATGGGGACGACGCTCGGCGTCATGGGGCGCTCGGGGTCGGGGAAGACAACGATCACGCGGCTGATCCAGCGGCTCCATTCCGATTACAACGGCCTCATCAAGATCGACGGGGTCGACGTCCGCCAATACGACCTCGCGCACCTGCGCTCCTCGCTCGGCATCGTGCTGCAGGAGAACTTCCTCTTCTCCGGCACCATCCGGTCGAACATCACCATCGCCAAGCCCGACGCCACCTTCGCCGACATGGTCCACGCGGCCCGGCTCGCCGGGGCCGAGGAGTTCATCGAGAAGCTGCCGGCCGGCTACGAGACCTATGTCTACGAGGGCTCGCCGAACCTCTCGGGCGGGCAGCGGCAGCGGCTCGCCATCGCCCGGGCGCTGATCACCGACCCGCGCATCCTCATCCTCGACGAGGCCACGAGCGCGCTCGATGCCGAGAGCGAAGCCATCGTCAACGCCAATATCGATCGCATCGCGAAAGGCCGCACGGTGATCACCATCTCGCACCGGCTGGCCTCGCTGGTGAAGGCCGACGCCATCCTGGTGATGGAGCAGGGCGAGGTGAACGATATCGGCAAGCACCACGAGCTGCTCGAACGCAACGAGATCTACGCCAACCTCTGGTGGACGCAGAACCAGCACGTCGGCGGCGGGCCGCCGGGCGCGGCGCCGGCCCGCCCGCAACTCGCCTATCGGGGGCCGCCCGGTGTCGCTTGAGCTCTCGCGCCGCTCGCAATCGGCGGCGCTGCGGGTCATCCGCCAGTGGCAGTCGCCGACAGAGGAGATCCGCCACGCGCCCGATCCCGTCGGCGTGCAGATCGCGGTCTGGACGCTGGCGCTCGTCCTCGTCGGGTCGCTCGCCGCGACGCCCTTCATCCCGATCGAGCGCGTCGTCACGAGCAGCAGCGGCGACATCGTCTCGATCCACCCGCTGACCACGATCCAGGCGCTAGACCCGTCGATCATCCGCAGCATCGACGTCAAGCCCGGCCAGGAGGTCGCGACGGGCCATGTGTTGGCGACGCTCGACCCCACGGTCGCGACCTCCGACGTGGTCCAGATGCAGCAGACCGTGACGGCGCTCGACGCCGAGATCGCCCGCTGCCGTGCCGAGATGGCCGGCACCGTCTTCGCGGTGCCGCCGGCCCTGCCGCCCGGCGCGCTGCCCGCCTGGTCGCAGCAGAAGGCGCTGTTCGACCAGCGGGCATCGTCCTTCGCGTCGCAGGCCCAGAGCTTCGACGAGAAGATCCGCACCACCGAGGCGACGGTCGTCAAGCTCCAGGGCGACGAGACGCGCTATACCCAGCGCGAGGCGATCACCCGGCAGGTCGAGGACATGCGCGACACGCTCTACAAGAGCGGCGCCTCGAGCCTCGTCAGCCTGCTCCAGTCGACCGATGCGCGGCTGCAGCTCCTGCAATCGCTCGACGATGGCCACAACGGCCTCATCGCGGCGCGGCACCAGCTTGCGGCCCAGAAGGCCGACCTCGAGGCCTTCGTCCAGGGCTGGAAGGTGGCCCTCGACCAGGAACTCGTCACCGCCCTGAACGGCCTCGACAGCGCCGCGGCCTCCCTCGAAAAGGCCCGCCGGCACGAGGACCTCGTCCGCTTCACGGCACCCGAGCCTTCGGTCGTGCTCAGCGTGTCGAAGCTCTCGACCGGCTCGGTGCTGGCGCAGGGCGACGAGATCCTGCGCCTCGCGCCGCTCGACGGGCCGGTCGAAGCCGAGATCCACATCCTGGCGCGCGACATCGGCTTCGTGCGGCCCGGCGACCCCGTGGCGATCAAGGTCGATGCCTACAACTCCTACGAACATGGCGAGGCGCTCGGTCACCTCGGCTGGATCAGCGAGAACGCCTTCACGCAGGACGACGATGCCCAGCCCTTGCCGCCCTTCTACAAGGCCCGCGTGGCGATCGACGCGCTGCATTTCACCGACCTGCCCCCGACGCTCCGGCTCGCGCCCGGCATGACGCTGCAGGCCGACATCAGGGTGGGCAGCCGCTCCGTGTTCCGCTACATCATGGGAGGATTCTTTCGCGGTTCGGGTGAACAGATGCGCGGGCCTTGAAGCGGGCCGCATCGAACGGGGGTTGATGAACGATGCGTGTCGCTGTGGTCGGAGCAGGCTATGTGGGGTTGGTCTCGGGAGCCTGCTTCGCGGACTTCGGCCATAACGTCTGCTGCATCGACAAGGACCCGCGCAGGATCGAGGCCCTCGGCCGCGGCGAGATGCCGATCTACGAGCCTGGGCTGGCCGAGATCGTCACCAAGAACATGCGGGACGGCCGGCTGAGCTTCGCGGAGGATCTGGCGGCGAGCGTGAAGGACGCGGCGGTCGTTCTGATCGCGGTCGGGACCCCGTCGCGGCGGGGGGACGGCCACGCGGACCTCTCCTACGTCTACGGCGTCGCGCGCGAGATCGCCGGCGCTCTCGAGGGTTTCACCGTCGTCGTGACGAAATCCACGGTGCCGGTCGGCACCGGCGACGAGGTCGAACGCATCATCCGCGAGATGAACCCGTCAGCCGATATCGCGGTCGTGTCGAACCCCGAGTTCCTGCGGGAAGGGGCCGCGATCTCGGACTTCAAGCGGCCGGACCGCATCGTGATCGGAACCGAGGACCCGCGGGCCATGGCGGTCATCGAGGAACTCTATCGCCCGCTCTACCTCAACCAGGCCCCTTTCGTCGTGACGGGCCGGCGCACCGCCGAACTGATCAAATATGCCAGCAATTCCTTCCTCGCCATGAAGATCTCCTTCATCAACGAGATCGCCGACCTTTGCGACAAGGTCGGCGCGGATGTCCGCGACGTCGCGCGAGGCATTGGGCTCGACAACAGGATCGGCGCCAAGTTCCTGCATGCCGGGCCGGGCTATGGCGGTTCCTGCTTCCCGAAGGACACCCTGGCCCTCATCAAGACGGCACAAGACCAGGGTGCTCCACTGCGCATCGTCGAGACCGTGGTGGCGGTCAACGACCAGCGCAAGCGCGCCATGGGGCGCAAGATCATCCAGGCCTGCGGCGGCGACGTCCGCGGCAAGACGGTCGCGCTGCTGGGACTCGCCTTCAAGCCCAACACGGACGACATGCGGGACGCGCCTTCCCTGGCGATCGTGACAGCCCTGCAGGACGCCGGTGCCCGCATCCGGGCCTACGATCCCGAGGGCATGGAGAACGCGAAGGCCTTCCTCACCGACGTGACCTATTGCCAGGACGCCTACGACTGCGTCGACGGCGCCGACGCCGTCACCATCGTAACGGAGTGGGACCTGTTCAGAGCTTTGGATTGGGACCGGATCAAAACCCGCCTCAGAGGCCATGTTTTGATCGACCTCCGCAACATCTACCGTCCCGGGGAAATGGAGGCGCTCGGCTACACCTATGTCGGCGTGGGTCAGTCCGCCTAGGTTCGAAGCGGGTTTCGGACCAGGCCTCCTCCCGGCGAGGGAAAGGACGAAGCATGACGCCCATCCTGGTGACTGGAGCCGCCGGCTTCATCGGCTACCATCTCGCGGCCAGGTATCTGCGGGAGGGCAGATCGGTCGTGGGACTCGACAACCTCAACGACTATTACGATGTAGCCCTGAAACACGCGCGGCTCGAACGCCTGCTGGCGCTGCCGGGTTTTACGTTCGTCAACGCAGACCTTACCGATCAGCAAACCATAGAAGGGCTTTTCGGACGACACGGCTTCGACCTCGTGATCAACCTCGCGGCCCAGGCCGGGGTGCGTTACTCGCTGCAGAACCCGCAGAGCTATATCAGGAGCAATCTGGAAGGGTTCACCAATATCCTAGAGGCCTGCCGTCATAACGGCACTGCACACCTGGTTTATGCGTCGTCGAGTTCGGTCTACGGCGCCAATACGCGCATGCCGTTTTCCGTCGACCAGAACGTGGACCATCCGGTCAGCCTTTACGGTGCCACCAAGAAAGCCAACGAGCTTCTCGCCCATTCCTACAGCCACCTGTTCGGATTGCCGACCACGGGATTGCGTTTCTTCACGGTTTACGGGCCTTGGGGCCGACCGGACATGGCCCTCTTCCTGTTTACCAAAGCCATCCTGACCGGTGATCCCATCAAGGTCTTCAATCGCGGCGAAATGGAGCGGGATTTCACCTATATCGACGACATTGTGGAAGGCGTCGTCAGGTTGGGAGATACGCCGGCCACGGCGGACCCCGACTGGAACGCCGATGCGCCGGCTCCGGGGTCCAGCAGCGCTCCGTGGCGGATCTATAACATCGGCAACAATCGCCCCGTTAAGCTCATGCACCTCATCGAAACATTGGAAGCGAGCTTGGGCCGGGCAGCGCTGAAGGAGTTTCTACCCCTGCAACCTGGTGATGTTCCCTCCACCTTCGCCGACATCGATCGGCTGACGCAGGTCTCAGGCTTTCGACCAAGCACGTCGATCGAGGACGGCGTCGCGCATTTCGTCTCCTGGTATCGCAGTTTCTATCAGCTATAGGGCAAGGCCCATTCACTGAATCAGGCAGGATTTCCGCCCGATCCCGGTAGCGCCCACTCGATCGGGCCGTTCTCACGATAAGTGGCTCGCGTCTCGCCATAGCCGAACCGCCGCATGGCCGGGCCGCAGATCTGCCGGAAGGCGGCGATCTGCTCGCCCGTCCAGGGGAGCGTCGCGAGGTCGTGCACCGCGGCGAAGCTTTCCGTCGAGCGCTCCGGCCGGCCGACGGTGAGCTCGTGGCGCACGGCGGTCTGCTCCTCGGCGGTCAAAGCCAGCAGGCCGCCCAGGGTCTTCGCCACCGCCCCAGGCTGTCGCGCGACGTCGAGATGTTCGATCTCGACGGCGCTGGTGCCGAGGGCCTCGCGCACCGCCACCCAGCTCGCCATGCTGTCGGCCCACCCCCGGCAATGATCGTCGAAGGCGATCTCCGGGCAGCGGCGCAGCCGCGACAGCATGTTCTCGATCCCCCGCCGCTTCATGAAGACGAACCGCGCCTCGGGCCACACGGCCTTGAACAGCGGGGCCGCGCGGATCATCGTCGGGGTCGGGGTCTTGTCGAACCAATGGCGGTTCGGGAACCGGGCTCTCGCCAGCTCGACGAAGCCGTGGCGGACGGCGTCGAGCATGAAGTTCTCCGGAACGGCCGTGATCAGGGTGTCGAAGCCCATCTCCCAGATCGGGCGCCGTTCCGCGTAGACGGCCTCGACGAGCCCGGACATGTGCATCAGGAGATCGAGGAGGTGTCCCTCCCCGGGTCCGGCATAGCGCGTGCCGGACGACAACGCTTCCATGATGGCGGTCGTCCCCGAGCGCACCGAGCCCAGGATGAAGACCGGATGCTGTGACGGATCCGAGGCCGGAAGCGGGTAGCGCAGTATCGGTCTCGGCGGCACCGCGTGATCGAGGCGCAAGGCGTGGCGGCCCGCTCCTCTGGCCGTCACCGTCAGCCGGTGAAGTTCCGCAATCGGCAGCGCCTGTTTGGTGGCGAGGACGAAGCCGTGGTTTCCGGCAAGTCCCGCGAGACGCGGGTCCTCGGTAGCGACGTCGGCCGTGGTGATGCCGATCGTCTGCCCGTCGAGCTGCACCTCGATGTCGAGCGACGCTGAGAGATCATCGGAATCATAGGCCCATCCTTTCACCTGAAAAGGATGAACCGGACCGAACGAGCCACGCAGCATGCGGGTCCTCCTGTCGGGTCGGACGTGCGATTTCACACCAGCAGGGCCAGGGGCGGGTCGCTCGTCGCGTGATCCAGGAGCTGCCGTGCCCGCATGCCGGGCGCGTGCTGATCGCCGGCTGGATCACGCACCGGCAATCGGGTGAGCGCCACCAGGACGCCGCGCAACTCGTCCTTGACCGCCGGATGAGCGGTCGGGGGGATCAAGGACACGATCTCCTTCAAGGCTGCCACGGTGTTGGTGACGTCGGACGGCGTCGGGCTCGCAGCCTTGATGGCGAATGCCAAGGCGATGCGCAGGCCGCTCAAGCGCGCTTCGAGTTCGTCGTCATCCATACCCTGACCTGCGAGGTTCACCGCGCCATCAGCTCCTACTTCAGAGGTGCTCGGATGGCGAGCGAAAGCGTGCAATAATGGCTCTTTTCCACGAATGATAGATCCGGCGGCCCGTGACCGCACTTGTAATTTTCAGACCTTCCGGCACTCGGCTTTAAAAAAGGTGTAGCAGAACACGCCATCCGGCTCCGCCGTACGGAGCAGAGCCTGGATCCCGGCATCGAACGAGGCTGCGTCCGTCAAGCCGGCCCGGATCGCTTCGTCACGCACGCCCGCCACCATCGCCGTGAAGGTCCGCCGGATGAAGCCTTCGACCAGCTTCGGCCGGCTGGCGTCCACGTAGACCTGGCGCGGCGAGACGCGAACGGTGTGGAACCCGGCCGCCGTCAAAAGCGGGTAGAGGCGGCGACCGATCTCGGCATCTCCCCCCTTGGCCCGCTGCAGGGCCACCTGACACCGAATGGCCTCACGGGCCGCAGGATCGTCGGGATGGAAGGCGGCGGAGCCGTGGTCGCCCTCGACGACGGTAAGACTTCCCGCCGAGCGCAGCACGCGCCGCGATTCGGACAGGGCAGCGTCGACGTTCGGCAGGTGCTCCAGCACGAAGCAGATGAAGACGTGGTCGAACGACGCGTCGGGGAAAGGGAGAGCCCGTAGATCGCCCTGCCGAAACAGCGGCAGCGGCAGGCCTGCCGCCAGCAGGCGTGCCTCGGCCTCCCCGAGCGACCCGGCCGAGATGTCGAGACAGGTGATTTGCGCACCGGGGCTGCCGAGGATCAGCGGCACGGTTTGCGCCCCGACACCACTTCCGGCCTCGAGCACCCTGCTGCCGGCGGGATAGGCGGTATCGTGGTGCAGCAACGCTTCCAAAGTCCTGGCCTGATCGTTCAGGCGGAGGGTCTCCGCCTCGTCGTAGCCATGCACATAGCCTGACCGCATGAAAGCTCCTCCTCACGAGAGCGGCCACCTTGGCGCCTGACCTGCGGCGCGGTCTTGAACGCGATTGCGCACGGCGCTCACGCCGTGCTGGCGCGGTAGCGCGCGGGGGTGATGCCGAGTTGACGGTGGAAGGCACGGGTCAGGTGGCTCTGGTCCGCGAAGCCGGCCTCGGCTGCGGCTTCGGCAGGGCGCCGGCCTGCCGCGAGGAGCCGACGGGCCAGGCGCACGCGCTGCTGGAGCAGGTAGGCGTGCGGCGTCGTCCCAACGGTGCGCGCGAAGCCGCGCAGAAGCTGGAAGCGACTCACTCCCGACAGCGCGGCCAGTTCGGCCAGCGTCACCGACCGTTGGGGGGCATCATCCATGTGCCGCAGCGCCCGCGCCACGCATGGCGGCCGGCCGCGCACCAGCGGGGGACGGCTGCCGTGGCGGGCCACAAGGAGCGCCAGCGTCCGCAGCAGGCTCTCTTCCACCGCGAGGACCTCCGGCACTGGCGCGACGATGCCGGCGAAGAGCTGGGCGAAGCAGGTAGTGAGCAGAGGGTCGCGCAAAGCCGGACGCGCGATCTCCACGGTGCCCTGCATGTCGTCGTTCAGCACCTGAGCCACGAGGCCGGGATCGAAATAGAGCATGCGCCAGGCTCGCACGCGCCCCTGTACCGGCGCCCCGTCGTGCATCTCGCCGGGATTGACCGTGATGATGTCGCCCGCCGCGGCTTCGACCGGCCCGAGGCCGCTCCAGGAGCGATGAGCGCCGGCGTGCAGGACGCCGATGCCGAACTGATCGTGCGCATGCCTCGGGAACGAACGGCTGGAGGCGAGCCCGACGGCTTCGACGCCCGCGACAGCGGATCGGTGCTGCCGGGCTTCATGAAATTCGCCTGCCATGTGCGCGCAACCCGCTCGAGCCTGACGGAACGACCGCAATCCAATGTCTGCTCGCAAACCGGCCACGCCGAGATCCCCGACCAGGAAGCGAGCCGCGAGGCCGTCGCATCCATGGCGATCGCGGATACGGCTCACTTGGCAAAGCTGTGCCAGGATGGACGTACGACGCCAGGAGCGATAGACGCAGTCGCGCTGCCATAAGAAGAAGCTGGTCAGAAGGCACGCGCGAGTCTCCGTCGCTTACGGAATGTCCCTGCGCCTCGGCCTATCACCAGCACGGAAACGCGCAGGAACGGCAAGGCTCTCGGCCTGACCTGGTGTGGCGAAGTCAGGAACAAGGCGTGAGCCACTTTATCCTGTACATACTCCCGGCTTCTTGCCTTGCCATCATGGCCGGCGGCTTACTTGTTTTCGGATCCGATCGTTTCGGTGCACGCCGGAGGCATCTGGAGTGGCTCATCGCAGCTCTGGGCTTTGCATTGATGCTCAGCGGTGGATTGCTGATCACCGCCTGGTTGTCGTAGCCTCCCGCAGGGCCTCCGGATAAATGGGCCGCGGTCGATGGCTTGGATCGCGCTCGCGGCTCCGGCGCGGCAGCGTCATCTTGCGCCATTGACAGGAGTTCCAGCGAGGCGATTGAGCGTACGAACCGAACCGTTGCCGGAGCCCCGCTGATGGTGTTCTACAACTATTTTCATTCCACGGGCCGTCGCGTGCTCATCGACGCCCTTGCCTGTCCTGACCCCTTCGGCATTTCACCACGCGAGATCGTCGAGCGCATTCTGGCCGCCGGTTACAAGCCTCACGTCGAATCGCCCAAGGCCGAACCCCACCACAGGACTGAGCGGGTGATCGCGGTTCAGCACCGCGACAAGACCTTCCTGGTCGGGATCAGTCGCGACGCCGAAGAGATCTCCGTCCAGGAGGTTCGGGTCGATGCCTACCCGACGTGATCGTTGCGGCCACCGTGCTCGCGCGGTCGGCACCATGTCTTTCGTAGTCAGCCTCCATCATCGCGCGTCGTCGGACTGCACCGCCCGGCACGATGCGGATTGCCGCTTGCCATGACGTCGAGCAAGTCCTCGCTATTCGGGCGGTAGCGACAATTTGAACGGGCGTACCATGACCGGAGAAAGGATTGTCGCACCAAGGTCCTTCGGGCACGCGCAACCGAAGTGTTCGGGCGTTCGATCCTCAGGCGGTTGCGAAATGGCAGACCTCGAATCCAGCAGTGATTGCGCAGCCGACCCCGATGCGACCGACCATACGACCGCTTTCCCTCCTTTAGAGCAACGTTTCGGGGGCGATCTGAAGAGGCGGCGGATCAGGCGCCGAGAGGCGGACGTCCGCCTCGGTCTCGCGATGGAGGTGATCGAAGGCGGCTACTGGCACTACGACGTCGGTTGCGCCACCTTCGAAACCTCGCCCCAGCTGACCCGTTTCGTAACCGGGTCCGACGCGAAACCTCTCGACCTGGACGGGTACATCGCGCAGGTCCTGCCCGAAGACCTGCCTCAGGCGGACCTGTCGCGCCTCATCAGCGGTGAGGAGGATCGCTCGGTGGCCGAGTACCGGGTGATGACGCATGCCGGGTCCGTGAAATGGATGCGTTGCCGCCGGCGACTGGTGCGGGACGACGATGACAAGCCGACCCGGATCATCGGCATGGCGATCGACGTCACGGAGCAGAAGAGCCTTCAGTCATGGGTCGAGCGACAGGCGAAGACCGACCCGCTCACCAACCTCGGCAATCGAAGGGGGTTCGAGGAACGGGCCGAGGTCTGTCTGGATCGAGCCAGGGCATCGCGGGCATCCTATGGCTTTGGCCTTCTCATGCTGGATCTCGACGGGTTCAAGCCCATCAACGATCGCCATGGACACCCGACGGGCGATGGCATCCTGCAGATCTTCGCCCACAGACTGAGCGGAACCGTGCGGCCCATCGATTACGTGGCCCGGCTTGGCGGGGACGAATTCGCGATCCTGGTGGACGATGCCGACGACCTCAACCTCTGCCGCTTGGCCGAGCGTCTCGTGCGGGTCGTCGCCGAGCCGATGGAGGTCAACGGGCACACGTTCGAGGTCGGCTGCAGTATCGGCGCGGCTCGGTTTCGGGCCGGGGATCTCACGCTGCAGGGTTTGGTCGGCCGTGCCGACGCTGCTTTGTACGATGCGAAACACCGAGGGCGACGCACTTGGCGGCTATCGGCCTGAGGGACGACGTTCGGTCCAGCCACCCTGTAGAGCCGCGGACCTGACCGCCTCGCTTGCCGGTGCGCGCCGTTGGCCTGCGTTCGCTCACGGCGGCAACATCGTTCCGCCCGACAGAGGCGACCTTCCCGATTGACGACCATCATCCCGCGAGCGCAATCTCGCGGGAAATGACACGTTGCACGAACAGCCGCTTTGCATCCTGACATGGATCTGTCGGAGATGACAGGGCGGTGAACGAGGCGATGTCGGGGAGGCAGCGATGCAGCGACGACCGGGTCCGGGCGCGGGAGTGTCGGCCAAAGCGCCAGAGGGGAAGGAGGCGCTGATGTCCAGCTTTCGACAGGCGCGGGACTTCCTGCTGGAGAACCGGGCCGACCCTGAGGCCGCCCGGGCCGGCTTCACCTGGCCCGACCTCCCGATGTTCAACTGGGCGATCGACTGGTTCGACGCCGAACTCGCCGCTTCGCCCGAAAGCCGCGACCGGATCGCGCTCCGCATCGTCGACATCGCCGGCGGTACGGATAAGGGGCTCAGTTTCGCCGACTTGAGCCGTCGGTCAAACCAACTCGCCAACCACTTCGCCGGGCTGGGCCTCAAGCGCGGCGATCACCTGCTTCTGCTGCTCGGCAACGTGCCGGCCCTCTGGGAAGCGACGCTGGCCGCAATGAAGCTCGGCCTCGTGGTGATCCCGGCCACGACCCTGCTCACGCCCGACGAGCTCGCGGACCGGCTCGAGCGTGGCCGTGCCCGCGCCATCCTGGCCGAGCGCGACCAGCTCCTGAAATGCGCAAGCCTCGCGGGTCCTGAGGTCATCCGGATCGTCGTGGGCGACGGCGAAATCCCTGGCTGGCATCCCTATGCCCTGGCCTTCGAGGCTTCGACCCGCTTCGTGCCGGAGAGCGCGACCCGGTCCGACGATCCGATGCTGCTCTACTTCACGTCGGGCACGACCGCGAAGCCGAAGCTCGTGTCCCATACGCATCGCAGCTATCCGGTCGGCTCATTGTCGACCATGTTCTGGCTCGGCCTGCAGCCAGGCGACGTGCACCTCAACGTCTCGTCGCCCGGCTGGGCCAAACATGCCTGGAGTTCGCTGTTCGCGCCGTGGAACGCGGGCGCCACCGTGCTGATCGTCAACCAGGCCCGGTTCAACGCAAACGTGTTGTTGGCCGAACTGGTGCGCTGCGCCGTCACGACGCTCTGCGCACCGCCGACCGTCTGGCGGTTGCTCATCCAGGAGGATCTGACCGCCGCGCCGGGCTTGGTCCTGCGCGAGGTCTGCGGCGCCGGCGAGCCGCTCAATCCCGAAGTCATCGAGCGGGTCCGCGCCGCCTGGGGGCTGACGATCCGGGACGGCTACGGCCAGACCGAGACGACCGCGCAGGTGGCCAACGCGCCGGGCGAGATCGTCAAGATCGGCGCCATGGGAAAGCCGCTGCCGGGCTACGAAGTGCGGGTGCTCGATCCCGATGGCGAGGCCGCCACCGAAGGCGAGGTCTGCCTCGTCCTGGGCGCGTCGCGGCCCGCGGGCCTGATGCGAGGCTATCAGGAGGCCGATGGCATGCTGAACGGCGCCGACGGCGACGTCTACAGGACCGGCGATATCGCGTTCGTGGATCCCGACGGCACGCTGACCTTCGTGGGGCGGGCGGACGACGTCTTCAAATCGTCCGATTACCGTATAAGCCCTTTCGAGCTCGAAAGCGTGCTGATCGAACACGAGGCCGTGGCCGAAGCGGCGGTCATCCCGGCGCCCGACGCGCTTCGCCTCTCGGTGCCCAAGGCCTATGTCTCGCTGACCGCAGCCGCGCAGCCGACCCCGGAGACCGCCGCGTCGATTTTCCGCTACACGAATGGAAAGCTCGCTCCGTTCAAGCGCATCCGGCGGATCGAGTTCGTGACCGAGTTGCCGAAGACGATCTCGGGAAAGATCCGCCGCGTTCAACTGCGGCGCCTCGAACTCGACCGCGACACCACCGGTCCGTTTCGGGGCGTCGCCTACGATGCGGCCGACCTCGTGGATGTCACGGGTGCGCGGGACGAGGTCGCGGCCGAGGCCATTCCGGCGGGATGACGCGATCTCCTGTGGGCCGGTCACGCCGGTGGCGGAACCATTGACTTGAGCTCTACACGCGCCTCATCCTGAGCCGGCCGCGGAACGCGGTCGTGTCGAACGATGCTCCAGAGCCCTCGCGGCCAGGCTTGCGTGCTTCGACACGGCCCTTTGTGCCGCTCTCGGCCGGCTTCTCCGACGCGCTATGCGCGCTGGAGCCCCAAGCCGGCTCCGCTCAGCATGAGGACGGGTGAGAATGATCCCCGTTGATTTGACATGGACTTCGAGCTCACCGACGACCAATCGACGATCCGCGACATGGCGACGAGCTTCGCGGCCGAGGCCATCGCGCCCCTTGCGCTCGACTGGGATCAGACCAAGCACTTTCCTGTCGAGACGCTGCGCGCCGCCGCCGCCTTGGGGCTCGCCGGCATCACGACGCGCGAGGACCTGGGAGGATCTGGCCTCGGCCGGCTCGATGCCGTGCTGATCTTCGAGGCCCTCGCGAAGGGCTGCCCTACGGTCGCGGCCTTTCTGTCGATCCACAACATGTGCGCTTCGATCGTCGACGTCTACGGATCGTCCGAGCAGCGCCAGGCCTGGCTGCCGGATCTCACCAGCATGGCGACGATCGCGAGCTATTGCCTGACCGAGCCGGGCTCCGGCTCCGATGCCGCGGCCCTCAAGACCCGCGCGATCCGCGACGGCGATCACTACGTGCTCGACGGGCAGAAGCAGTTCATCTCGGGCGCCGGAGCGAGCGACCTCTACATCGTCATGGCGCGGACCGGCGAGGCCGGCCCGCGCGGCATATCGACCATCGTGGTGCCGAAGGGCACGCCGGGCCTTTCGTTCGGCTTGGAGGAGAAGAAAATGGGCTGGAACGCCCAGCCGACCCGCGCGGTCGTGTTCGACGGCGTGCGCGTTCCGGTCGGGAACCGTCTTGGGCAGGAAGGGCAGGGGTTCGTGATCGCCATGGCGGCGCTCGATGGCGGGCGGCTCAACATCGCGGCCTGTTCGCTCGGTGGCGCGCAGGCGGCCCTCGATCGGACCATGGCCTATATGGGCGACCGCCGCGCCTTCGGGCGCAAGATCATCGAATTCCAAGCCCTGCAGTTCCGGTTGGCCGACATGGCGACGGAGCTCGAGGTGGCGAGGACCTTCCTGTGGCGGGCCGCGAGCGCCCTCGACAAGAAAGCCGCGGACGCCACCAAGCTCTGCGCCATGGCCAAGCGCTTCGTGACCGACATCGGTTTCGATGTCGCCAACCAGGCCCTCCAACTGCATGGCGGCTACGGCTACCTTAGCGATTACGGGATCGAGAAGATCTTGCGCGACCTCCGCGTGCACCAAATCCTCGAAGGCACCAACGAGATCATGCGCGTCATCATCGCGCGCGCTCTCCTCGATGAGGCGCGATAGTCGCAGCGGCCGGCTTCGTCATTCGCGGCGGCAGCGCTACATCACGGCTGACGAACCTACGCCGGCAACGCTGGCGCCCGCCGAAGCCCGACCCGGACATCACCATGATGCGCAGACGCGACGTCCTCCTGGCCATGCTGAGCGGAGCCGCCGCCGGTATCTCGCTACCGGCCCGGGCCGACACCGAAACCTGGTCCGCCATCGAGGCCGCGGCTCGTGGCCAGACCGTCTATTTCAACGCCTGGGGCGGCGACCCTCAAACCAACGGCTTCCTGGACTGGCTCGGCCGCGAAGCCTCGCGCCGCCACGGCGTCACCCTCCAGCATGTCAAGTTGGCCGATACGGCCGAGGCCGTGACGCGGGTCCTGGCCGAAAAGGCTGCGGGCCGGACGGAGGGCGGTTCCGTCGATCTCATCTGGCTCAACGGACCGAACTTCCTCGCCATGAAAGACAAGGGGCTCTTGTCGGCACCCTTCGCGACCAGCCTGCCGAACTGGCGCTACGTCGGCACGACCGACACACCCTCGAACCTCGTCGACTTCACTGTCCCGGTCGACGGGCTGGAATCGCCCTGGCGACTGGCGCAGGTCGTCTTCGTCTACGACGAGGCCCGGACTCCACTGGCGGGTCTGCCGAAATCGGCAGGCGCCATGCTGGACTGGGCCAAGGCCCATCCCGGCCGCCTGACCCATCCCGATGTGCGCAACTTCCTCGGGGCCACTTTCCTGAAGCAGGCGCTCGTCGGCCTCGTTCCAGATCGGACCGTGCTCCAGCACGCCGCCACGGATGCCGATTTCGCAGCCGCGACGACGCCCCTCTGGACCTGGTACGATGCGATCCGTCCGCACCTCTGGCACGCGGGCCGCGACTTCCCGGAGTCCGGAGCCGCCGCCATCCAGCTCTTCGCCGATCGCGAGATCGACAGCACCATTTCGTTCAACCCCGCCGAGGCCGCCAATGGCATTGCGAACGGCACGATGACGGGTTCCACCCGCGTCTACACGCTCGACGGCGGAACGATCGGCAACACGAGCTTCGTCGCCATACCCTTCGATGCCGCCCATCCGGAAGGCGCCAGGGTGATCGCCAACCTGCTGCTCGCGCCCGAAGTTCAGGCCCATGCGCAAGACCCGGCCGTGATGGGCAGCTTCACGGTCCTCGACCTCGGCAAGCTCGATGCCGCGCAACGCGAGCTTTTCCAGGCTGCCGATCGCGCCGTCGGCATGCCGACGAATGCGGAGCTCGGCGCGCCCTTGCTCGAGCCGCACCCGTCCTGGATGACGCGGATCACGGCCGAGTGGGAAAGACGGACGAGCCCATAGCGATCCCATGCTGCGGCTTGCCCCGATCACCACGGTTCTGCTCGTGGCGGGCCCGGTCGCGGCAGGCTTGGTGTTTACGCTCCTGCCCGCTTTCGGCGTGATGCCGTCGATCGGCCGGACGACGCTGTCGCTATCGGGATGGAGGACCCTGGCCGCCGCTCCGGGTTTCACCACCGCGTTGCGCCTGACCCTGACGACCGGCGCAGCGGCGACGCTCCTGTCCTTCGGCCTGGCCGTAGCCTTCGCGGCGGAGACCCTGACCCGGCCGGGCTGGCGCTGGATGCGAGCCATACTGGCCTTCGTGCTCGCGAGCCCGCACAGCGCCGTCGCGCTGGGGCTTGCCTTCCTGGTGGCGCCGAGCGGCTGGATCGTCCGCCTCCTGTCGCCCTGGGCGACGGGCTGGCAGGACCCTCCGGCCGGGCTCGTGACGTTGCGCGACCCCATGGGTCTGACGCTGGTGATCGGGCTGGTGCTGAAGGAGACACCCTACCTGGTCCTGATGATCGTCGCGGCTTCGGCCCAGGTCCCGTCCCGCGCGCTGCTCGCTGCGGCAGGCGTGCTCGGGCAGAGGCCCGCGGTCGCTTGGCTGAAGGTCGTCTTCCCGCTGCTCTATCACCAGATCCGGCTGCCCGTCTTCGCTGTCCTCGCCTTTTCGCTCTCTGTCGTCGACGTGGCACTGGTCCTGGCGCCGGGCCACCCGCCGCCCCTCGCGGTCCTGGCGGTGCGCTGGCTCACGAACGACGACCTCGATCTCTACGTTCCGGCCGCAGCCGCCGCGATGCTGGTCACGGGCATCGTCCTGGCTGCGGCGCTCGTGTGGTGGGCGGCCGAGCGCCCCGTAGCCCGGCTGGCGCGGGCCTGGGCCGAGCGAGGCGGCCCGTCTCGGCTCGTTCATCTCTGGATCTGGATCGGGTCACGGCTCGCGGTCGGTCTCGGCGGATCCGCCGCCGCCGCCATGGCCGGCCTCGCGCTCTGGTCGGTGGCGACCGCTTGGCGCTTCCCCGATGCGGTGCCGTCCGGCCTCGGCTTCGCCACGTGGGCGGCCCAGGCACGCCACGCCACGGAGACGGCCGGGACGACGATCCTTCTGGGATCGGCGACCGCCGCGATCGCGGTCGCGCTGACCGCGCTCAGCCTGGAATGCGGGCAGCAAAGCCGGGCGCTCCGGCGCGGGCGCATCGTGGGCCGGATGGCGGAAGCCGTGGTGGCCGCGCCGCTGCTCGTGCCGCAGGTGGCGTTCCTGTTCGGCGTGCAACTCGTGCTCGTCCGCTCCGGCCTCGACGGAACGCTGCTCGCCGTCGCCTGGGCGCATTTCGTCTTCGTGCTGCCTTACGTCATGCTGTCGCTCGCCGACCCTTTCGCGGCGCTCGACCCACGCTTCGCGGCGAGTGCCGCGGCACTCGGGGCCGGCCCCGCCCGCATCTTCTTCACGATCAAGCTGCCGCTCCTCCTGCGTCCCATCCTGGTGGCGGCCGCGGTGGGGTTCGCCGTCAGTACCGCGCAGTACCTGCCGACCCTCTTCGCCGGGGCCGGCCGCGTCGTCACCGTGACCACCGAGGCCGTGACGTTGTCGAGCGGAGGCGATCGCCGGGTGATCGGGGTCTTCGCGGTGCTCCAGGCGGTCCTGCCCCTGGCGGCCTACGGATTGGCGTTCCTCTGGCCGGCGGTCCTGTTTCGGCGTCGCCGCGGAATGGCCTGATGCGGGAGCGCTCGGGCCGCTTGAGGTTCGATCGGGTCACGTTGGCGCATCGTGCGACCGCGGCGGTCCTGATCGAGGACCTGACCCTGTCGATCGATCCCGGAGAGGTCGTGACCGTGATGGGCCCCAGCGGATCGGGCAAGTCGACGCTGCTCGCCTTCGCGGGCGGTTTCCTCGATCGCGCGGCTTTCCGTTCGACCGGGACACTGACGTTAGGCCACGACCGTCTCGACGACAGGCCGGCGGAGGATCGCCGCCTCGGCGTTCTGTTCCAGGACGCGCTCTTGTTTCCGCACCTCTCGGTCGGTGGAAACCTGCTGTTCGGCCTGCCGCGGCAGCGCGACGGGAAGCGCTACGACAGGCGCGACGCGATGAGACAGGCCCTGTCGGATGCCGGGCTGGCCGGTTTCGCGGATCGCGACCCTGCCACGCTGTCGGGTGGCCAGAGGGCGCGCGTGGCGCTGCTTCGGACCCTGCTGGCCGCTCCTCGCGCGCTGCTGCTCGACGAGCCTTTCGGCAAGCTCGACGTGACGCTGCGGGGCGAGATCCGGTCGTTTGTTCTAGCCGAGGCCCGTGCGCGCCTCCTCCCGGTCCTTCTCGTGACCCATGATCCAGCCGATGCCGCGGCGGCGGAAGGGCGCGTGCTGCTGCTCGAACGCTGTCGAACGCGTGTCGTTTCCGCGGAAGGCGACATGTCATGATCGACCGTCATCTGCAGCCCCTGCTCAAATCGGCCTATCAGGCACCGGCCCGGTTCCTCGTCCGACGCGGCGTCTCGGCCGATGCCCTGACGCTGTCGGGCTTCTGCCTCGGCCTCGCGGGCTCCGCCGCGATCGCCCTGCACCTGTTCGGATTGGGTCTCGTTCTGGTTCTGGCGAACCGCTCCGTCGACGGACTCGACGGCGCCGTGGCCCGGCAGGTCGGCCCGACGGATCGCGGTGCCTTCCTCGACATCGCGCTCGACTTTTTCTTCTACGCTTCCGTTCCTTTGGGCTTCGCTCTCGCCGACCCGGCCGCCGATGCCTTACCCGCGACGGTCCTGCTGTTCGGCTTCATCGGGACTGGGAGCAGTTTCCTCGCTTTCGCCGCGATCGAGGCCCGGCGCGGAACGCTCCCCGTGACCTTCCGGAACAAGGGGTTGCACTACCTCGGCGGCCTCACCGAAGGCTTCGAGACGATCGTGGTCTTCGTGGCGATGTGCCTGTGGCCCGGCGGCTTCGCGGCGCTGGCCTTGGGGTTCGCGGCGCTCTGCCTCGTCACGACCGCAACCCGATGGTGGTGGGGATGGCAGGCCTTCGCGCCGCGGTGACGGTGACTGTACCGAAGCTTGAGCCCTAGAGTTGGTCATCGAGTGCGACGAGGCGGCCCAACTCGTGATCCAGGATGAGCTAGTGGTCGGACCGTTCGAGGCCGGCGTAGCGCCCGATCCAGCGCCGGTCGAGCCGATCCTTGATCCACCAGACCCAGTCGCCCTCGACCGTGACGCCGTTGCGCGTACCCACGGCGTGGCGTTCGCCTGTCGACATGAGCACCAGGGCATCCCGCTGCGGCCGATAGGGTCGGGGCGCGAGGCCGGCGAGGGCGCGACGAAGGTTGCCGGCCAGCACCGGACCCTGGCGCACTGCAGTGACGCCCGCCTTGGGGAGGTCCCGCGGGCCGAACGACGCCACGTCGCCGGCCGCGAAGACGCCCGGCCAGCCCGTGACATCGAGCCCCGCCTCGACCGCAATGAAACCGGCCGCATCGAGCGGCAGGTCCGTTGCGCCGAGCCAGGGCGGCGCCGCGGCCTTCGTCACCCAGAAGACGGCGTCGGCATCGAGCGGCGGCCGCGCATCGAAGCGCAGGCGGTTCGTCTCGACCGCGGTGACCCGCGCGTCCGTCAGCACTTCGATGGCGCGGGCCTTCAGGATCCGACAGAGGCGTCTCACGACCGCGGCCGGAAAGCCCGGCAGGATCGTCGGAGTTTCGGACACGAGAGTGACCGCGAGCGAGGCCGGGCACCGTCCCGCGGCCTGCGCCTCGCGCCGCAGCCGCCGTTCGACCGCGAGGCACAGTTCGACGCCTCCGGCACCCGCGCCGACGAGCGCGATGCGTTCGAGGCGGCCCTCGCGGACGCCGGCCACTACGGTTTCGAACCGTGCCAGGAAACCGGCGATCGGTTTGACCGGGACCGCATGGTCGGCCGCACCGGGTATGTCGCGGCTCGCCGGCGTCGCGCCGACGTCGATCGAGAGGACGTCGAAGCCGATCGACGTCCCGTCGGCGCAGCGTGCGTGACGGGCCTTGAGGTCGAGCCCGACGACCGCCTGTTCCACGAAAGTGGCCCCCGCGGCTGCCGCCAGCCGCCTGACGTCGATATGGGCGTCCTCGAAGCGATAGAGCCCTGCCACCAAGCCGGGCAGCATGCCGGAATAGGGCATGGAGCGGCTCGGGGTCGCCAGCGTGAGCGCAACACCGCGGATGGGGGACATGGCGAAGGTGCGCAACACCTCGACCTGGGCGTGGCCGGCCCCGACCAGCAGAATACGACCCTGCGATGCTGGCCCGGTCGCGGTCACGACGCGAGCCGCCGCCGCATGGGACCGCCGATCCGCCGTGTCGCTGCGCCGCACAACCTAGGGGCGTGAAAGGCGGTGGCCGCTGTCTCGGCGGTCCCGCCGAAAGTGAGGCAGGGCAGAACGGAGGCGGCCACGGCCTTCGGTGTTGGCTCGGGGCCGATCGCAAGACACCGCGATCCGACTGCCGCTCCCATGACTGGGACGTCGCAGCGTCTCGGCGTCAAAGCTCGGAATCCGATCGCGGCGGGAGGGCGCGAGCCGTCGTCCGGCGTCTCACCGCGATCGGCAGAAGCGACAACGCGGCCAAGGCCAGCAGGGACGCGATCGCGCCGGGCGACAGCAGACCGTCGAGGCTCGTCATCGTGCCGAGTTCCCGCCCGACGCTGTTGTAGATAAAGGCAGCGGGCGCGATCCCGATCGCTGTGGTCAGAACGAAGACCCGGATCGGCACCGCGAACAGGGCCGCGACGAGATTGACGAGAAAGAACGGGAACACCGGCACGAGACGAAGGAAGAGCATCACTTCGACGGCGTTCTCCCGCATGCCCGCCGCAAGGCTCTCGCCCAAGGGTCCGGCGCGGCGGCGCAGCGATTCGCCGAAGGCGGTCCGGGCCACCAGGAACACGATCAGGCCGCCCAGGGTCGCTCCGACGAGCACAAGAGCCGTGCCGAGCCAACGCCCGAACAGGAAGCCGCCGAACAGACTGAGGATGAGGGCGCCGGGGATCGCCAGAGACGCGACCAGCAGGTAGACGCCCACGAAGCTCAAGGCCGCCACGATGGGTTGAGCCGCGACCCAAGCCTCCAAGGTCTCCCGCTCGTCGAGGAGCTTGTCGAGCGATATGAGCCGAGTCGCGCCACTCGCATGCGCCGCCACGGCCATCAGGAACACAGCCAGGCAGACCAGAGCTGCAGGTTTGCGTTTCAAACCCCAGTTCCAACAGCGGCGATGCTCGACTCCAAGTCCTGGTCCCCTGTTGGGCCTAGCATGAGTGATTTGTAACCTCAATCTTGGTCAGTCGCGCGGAACCAGGAGAGCTTTGATCTTTTATGGATTTCGAACCGTTCGTGCATTCAGCTGTTCCTGATGAGACATTTCACCTCTGAAGGGTTCGCGATATCGAACACAAGCCTTCCCGTGAAACGATGGAGATCCTCATGTTTCGTGTCCCTTGTTGTTGCGTGGTCGTCATCGCGTCGCTCGGGCTTGCGGTGCCGGCTTTGGCTCAGACCGCGACGCCCGACAATGCTGCGGCGGGCCGAGCCGCTGCAGCGGCTGCTCCAGGCGGCGTGAAGGGCGTTGCCGGGCCGGTAGTGGGATCCCCGGCTCGTCTCGCCGTTCCGCCTCACCATATGGGAAAGCGTCACCAACGCCACCACCATAAGAAGATGTAGAAGTCCGCACGATCGAGGGATCTCGCTTACGTTGAGGCAGTTCTCTCATGAACCACAGTCGACGTGCCCGACGACACTGTCCGTCTGCTCGGGGTTGTTGGGCCCTGCATTGTTGGGGTGCTAAGACAACTCTTCTCGGCAGAGCCAGGCGACTACTACCGATCCCGGTGCGGGCGCCAAGGGAGGTCGAGCGCACACGATTTTGAGACATCGAGGATGGAAGAATGGCGAAGATCGTAGTCGTGACCGGCGCTGGTGCCGGCGTCGGGCGCGCGACGGTCGAGGCCTTCGCGAAGGCCGGCTACGACGTGGCCCTCCTGTCACGCGATCCGGCCAGGCTCGAGAGGGCCGCCGCGGATCTGCGCCGCTTTGGCGTCCGGGCCTTGCCCATCCCGACCGATGTCGCGGATCCCGAAGCGGTCGAGGCGGCCGCCGACAGGGTGGAGCGGGAACTCGGGCCCATCGAGGTATGGGTCAACGTCGCGATGGCGACCGTCTTCGCGCCGGTCTCGAAGCTCACGGCCGCAGAGGTGGAGCGAGGCACCAAGGTCACCTATCTCGGGCAGGTCCACGGCATGATGTCCGCCCTGAAGCGGATGCGCACGCGCAACCGCGGCAGCATCGTCAATGTCGGTTCGGCATTGGCCTACCGCTCGGTGCCGCTTCAATCCATCTATTGCGGCGCCAAAGCGGCCATTCGGGGTTTCACCGACTCGCTGCGTTCGGAGATCATCCACGACAAGCTCGACATCCACCTCACCACAGTCGACCTGCCGGCCGTCAATACTCCGCAGTTCGATTGGGCAATGAACAAGATGGGGTTCAAGGCCAAGCCCGTTGCGCCGATCTTCGAGCCCGAAGTGCCGGCGCGCGCCATCCTGTTCGCCGCCACGCATAAGCGGCGGGAGATCTGGCTCGGCTTTCCGACCGTTAAGGCGATCCTGGCCAACCGCATCGCACCGGGTCTCATCGACAAGTACCTGGCCAAGACAGGTTACAGCGGGCAGCTAACGGATCAGAAGCTCGCAGCCGATGCGCCCGCGAACCTGTTCGAACCCGTTCCCGGAAACTACGGCGCGCATGGCCGCTTCGACGGGCAGGCGAGGCTCGGCAGCTGGGAGATGTTCACAGATCGCCATCGCGACGGCTTCTTTCTCGGTGCCGCGACGCTGCTCGGCGTCTACGCGCTTCACCTGCTGGCGAAGAAGTACAAGGTCTGACCCGACCAGGGACGTCGCCTTCATGAGTTCACCGATCGAAGACTACGCGCTCATCGGCGACGGCCAGACGGCGGCCCTCGTCCATCGAAATGGATCGATCGACTGGTTATGCTGGCCGCGTTTCGACAGCGATGCCTGTTTCTGCGCCTTGCTCGGCGTGGACGACAACGGGCGTTGGAGCATCGCCCCGAGCGGTCCGGTGGTTTCCACCAGCCGGCGCTACGAGGAAGACACGCTCGTCCTCGAAACCGATGTCCAGACGCCGGACGGCACCGTGCGCCTGACCGATTTCATGCCGATCCGCCAGGGCGACCTGTCGGCCGTCATCCGCATGGTCGAGGGGCTGTCGGGCTCGGTCGGCATGGCGATGGACCTCAGGCTTCGGTTCGATTACGGCTCCCTCCCGCCCTGGTGCGAAGCCGCGAGCGACGGGGTGACGGCCAGGATAGGCTCCAATCAGGTCGTGCTCGAAGCACCGGTGCCGGTGGCGATCGAGGGCGATGCGCTCACCGCGGCTTTCACCGTCTCCGCGGGTCGTCGGTTCGCCTTCGTCCTCGCTTATTCGGCCGTCCGCGACGGAGCTTCCGGTGTCGGCCGGTCGAGTCGCAAGGGGCTCGACCCCGCCACGGCGCTCGAAGAGACGCGCCTCTACTGGCGCGACTGGATCGGGCGTTTCGATACGTCGAGAACGCTGTGGCCGGCCGCAGTCAAGCGATCCTTGATCACGCTACGCGCCATGATCCATCAGGAGACGGGCGGCCTCGTGGCTGCGCCGACCACCAGCCTTCCCGAGGAGCCTGCCGGCGCCTTGAACTGGGACTATCGCTATTGCTGGCTGCGGGACGCGACGTTCACGCTCGGTGCTTTCGTCAATGCGGGTTACACCGATGAGGCGACGCAATGGCGAGATTGGCTGCTGCGCTCCATCGCGGGCTCGGCCGCCCAGATGCGGATCATGTACCGCGTCGACGGCTCGCGCCATCTCAGCGAATGGGACGTCGACAGCCTTCCCGGCTATCGCGGCGCGCGTCCGGTCCGGATCGGCAATGCGGCGTCGACCCAGCACCAAATCGACGTCTATGGAGAGGTGCTCGACTGTCTCGACCTCGCCCGGCGGGCCGGAATCGACATCACGCCTCACCAAGAAGCGATCGAACGGCGCATCGTGGACCGTCTGGCCGAGGTCTGGCAGACCCGGGGCTCGGGCATCTGGGAGGCGAGAACGGAGCCGCTGAACTACACATATTCCAAAGTGATGGCTTGGGCCGGGTTCGACCGTGCATTGCGCAACCTTGGCCCGTTCCCTGACGGCGGCGAACGTCGCCGCCGCCTGGAGGACCTTCGGCGAGACGCCCACGACGAAGTGTGCCGGGAGGGTTGGAATCCAGGGCTCGACGCCTTCACGCAAGCCTATGGCAACCAGGTGATGGATGCGAGCCTGCTCTTGCTGCCGCTCGTGGGTTTCCTGCCGGCCGACGACCCTCGCATGGCCGCAACGATCGCGCGCATCGCCGACGAACTCTCCGAAGGCGGACTGATCCGCCGGCACAAGCGCAAGATCGATGGACCGAACGAGGGCGCCTTTCTGCCATGCTCCTGTTGGATGGCCGACTGTCTGAGACTGCAAGGTCGCCGCGAAGAGGCGGTGGCACAGTTCGAGCGGTTGCTCGCGGTCGGCAACGATGTCGGTCTGTTCTCCGAGGAATACGACGTCCCTGGGCGAGGCCTGGCCGGTAATTTCCCACAGGCCCTGACCCACCTCGCCATCGTCAATACGGCCCTCGGCTTGTCGGGGCCGACCCTCAACCGCGGCGGAAGCTGAGCGCGGCCTCGGCATCAGCCACGGCGGAGTTGCTCGTTCGAGCGGTGCTGGCGGCCGGCATGAGAGCAGCGATGTCGTCCGATCCGATGTCGCGCGATGGAGCGCGCGCGATGGAAGGCTATTTCCAGGCGATCACGCTCTGGCTCGCAACAGGCACGGAAGCCTCCGCCGCGGTCCTCATCGGTTTGGCCGTCATCGAAGGCACGATCGGAGCGATTTGGCTCTTCGTCCCGGGGACGACGTCTTACGGAGGATCCGACGCAGCGCAGGACCGAAAGGAAGAGGTGCGACTGCGACTCGTCGCTGGCTCGCGGTAGCGCTCGAGTTCGAACTCGCGGCGGACATCCTTCGCACCGCGGTTGCACCGACATGGAACGAGATAGGGCAACTCGCCGCCCTCGTGGTGCTGCGGACCGTGCTGAACTACTTCCTGCAACAGGAGATCGACAAGGCTCAGCTTCGCGGCGCCGGGCGGGTCGTGTCGGGCAGTTCTCTGCCCGATGCGGCGTCGGCGGGGTGAACGAAACGGTCGAACTCGGCATGCTAAGCTGATCCCCGGGTCAGCCGTGCTGATCGGGTTCGCCGGACGCTGCTGGTCGTGCCCGGATGCATCCGCGTTTTTCAACGGCGGCCGATGAGGGGCAGCGGCTCAGCCACGCTGATCAAGACGCTTCGTCGTCCCACATCTTGGGCCGGGTCATGAGCAAGTAATCCGTTGCTTCCGCGGGATGCGATCCGATCCACGCCTTTGCGGCATCGGCCAGGGCTTTGATCTTTTTCGCGTCGTATTTCTTGTGGTTCTTGTCGAGTTCGAGCCCGGTGATGACGACCAGCAGGCTCTTGGCTTTCCCCTTGATCCCACCTGTCAGCCAAACCTTGGCGTCTCTGGCGTCTGGATGGTGGAACGTCATGGCGAGTCTGACCCTGCCTTTATTGCGGTACGGGCAGCAGACGTCATCTTTGTGTCACAATCAACCCGATCCGCCCTTCGCAGAAGGCGATGCCGAGTCGAACGGCACGCCTTCCGAGACAGGCTCACGGCTCGGCTCGCGGTGGGTGGCCTGTCCCCGATGGGCGTGTTTCGTCGGCTGTGCCGGTCAGGCGCTCGTCAGCGCCTTGAGGTTGAATCCAGGATCGCTCGCCTGTTCGAAGGTCAGGGCCGTGGCGTTCGCCAGCAGCTTGCGGGCCACCATGTGGTCGGCCGGCTTGTTGACCGATTCGACGCCGACGAGGCGCCCCCCGTTGAAGCAGAAAGTCGAGAAAGCTCCGGCGGTCGGCTCGCCCCGCAGCGCGACGTGCTCACTCGGCATCGAGAAACCAGCGATTTGCAGCTTGTAAGGCCCCTGGTCGCTCCAGAACCAGGGCACGGTGGTGTAGGGACGCGGCCGGCCCATCAGTCGCGACGCGACGCACCGCCCATGATCGATGGCGTTCTGCACGGACTCGAGCCGTACCCGCGCACCCCCGCCCAAAGCCAGCGGGTAGGCGGCACAATCCCCGACGGCCGAGATGGCCGGGTCTGCGGTGCAGAGCGTCTCGTCGACGACGATCCCGTTCTCCACCGCAAGGCCGGACTCGGCTGCGAGTTCGGCGTTGGGGATGACCCCGATGCCGACCAGGACGAGATCGGCCGGGAAGATCCGCCCGTCGGCCGTTTCGACCTCGCTGACGTGTCCGTTCCTGCCGTGCACCTCGGTCACCGCGGCCTCGAACACGAGACGGACGCCGGCCTTTTCGTGAGCGTTCTTGAAAAACTGCGACATCGGAACGGTGAGCGCGCGCGACATCGGCCTCGATGTGGCCTCGATCACCGTGACCTCGGCACCGGCTGCCGCGGCCGCCGCCGCGAATTCGAGGCCGATGAAGCCGGCCCCGACCACTACGGCTCGCTTGAGGCCGGTCATCTTACCCCGGAGGGCATCCGCGTCCGCATGAGTCCTCAGCTGCAGGACACCTTCGAGCCCCGTCCCCGGCACGGGCAGTTGGCGGTTGCGGGCGCCGGTCGCGACCACGAGATGGTCGTAGCCGAGGATCTCGCCGCCGGCGAGATGCAGGTGCCGTCGCTCGCGATCGATGCGTTGCGCCCGATGATCGCTCGTCATCTCGATATCGCGTTGGGAGAAGAAGGCCTCGGGGCGAAGCTGCAGGCCGACGCGATCCGCCTTGCCCACGAGATAGGCCTTCGACAGGGGAGGGCGCTGGTAGGGCAGGCCGGGTTCGTCGCCGAGAAGGCGGATCCGACCGCCGTAGCCTTCGTCCCGCAAGGAGGTCGCGACCTGAAACCCAGCCTGGCCAGCTCCGACGATGACGACACTGCCACCCGATCCCGCGCCGATGTCCATGTCAACGATCCCTCCCGGGCTCATCGCGACCCGATGGGTCCTCATGACTGCCCGGTCGCGTGAGGCGCTGAACATGACGGCTCGTCGGCGCCTCGGCTCACCCGATCGCGACGCGGGTTGGCGCTTCGTCAATAGGATCGCGCCAATGCAGCGAGGCCGGGCGCGCGCATCGCCCTGGAGCCGTCCGAGCGGCGAGGTCGGCGTCCGCGCCGGAAGCAATCGCCTGACTGTGAGTGTTGGAGCGGGCGAAGGGAATCGAACCCTCGTATGCAGCTTGGGAAGCTGCCGTTC